>CAKROK010000005.1 GCA_934373295.1 uncultured Christensenellaceae bacterium
TTCGCGCTTGAAAGCTGCGCCGCGTACATATAATGGAGCTTTGCGTTAGCAAAGCAACCTATGACTTCACTTTACGCGAGAATTCCCTCTTTTAAAATAAAGCGCACTTCATACCTAAAACAAAAACGCAGCGCGAATACATCACACCTGCGTTTTATTACATCGAGTATTCTATTGCTTTTCGCCCTTTCTAACCGCTTTTTTAAAGGTGAAGAAAAACAGTATGCACGTCGTGACCACGGCTATTGCGTCCGAGACGGGCTCCGCCATGTATACGCTCATCGCCTTGTCCTCACCAAATATCGCGGGGAGGATGTATATAAGCGGGATGAGCAATATCAGCTTTCTTAAACAAGCGAGGAAGATGGAGGTCTTTGCGTTGCCTATCGCGATGAGCGTCTGCTGACAGGCGATCTGCGCGCCGAATAATAGTATCGCGCCCATGTATACCCTGAGCGCACGCGCCGTATAGTCGATGAGCGCCGCATTGTCCGTGAATATCGATGCAAAAACCTGTGGGAACAGCTCCGCCGCCGCCCAAAGCGTAAACGAATATGCGAGACACACCTTTAAAAGCAGCATAAACGACTTTTTCACCCTGTCCATATTTCCCGCGCCGAAATTATAGCTCGTTATGGGCTGTGCGCCCTGCGATAATCCATGCAGAGGGAGCATCGTGAACTGCATCATCGTGGAGAGTATGGTCATCGCGCCCACGGCGATATCCCCGCCGTATTTTAGCAGCGACGAGTTAAAGCATACGTACAGCGCGCTCTCCGTTATCTGCATGACGAACGGCGAAAGCCCGAGCGCGATGCAGGGCAATATCACCTTTGCCTTTAGCGGCATATTTTTGAAGCGCAGTTTTATAAACGTGCGCTTTCCCGTCAAAAACGTCAATACCCAAACGGCGCTCGCCGCCTGAGAGATGATCGTCGCAAGGGCCGCGCCGCTCACGCCCATGTCAAACGCAAATATGAACAGCGGATCGAGGGCGATGTTCATCACCGCGCCTATTACCACGGAAAGCATGCTCACCTTTGTGAAGCCCTGCGCGGATATAAACGCATTCATGCCCAGCGCTATCTCCACAAAAACCGTTCCAAGAACGTATATCGACAGATACGAAAGCGCATACGACAGCGTTGCGCTGCTCGCGCCGAACGCGGGCAAAAGATCCTTTGCGAAAAAGCTGAAAAACAGCGTGAGTATAAGGCTGGTTATGAGCGTGAACGTGAAGCAGTTCCCCAGCACGCGCTCCGCCGCATCCTCGTCCTTTTTACCGAGCAGTATTGACGCACGCGGCGCGCCGCCCATTCCGGACAGCGCCGCAAACGCGGATATCATCATTATTATGGGCATTGTGACGCCCACGCCCGTAAGCGCGACGTCCCCATTAACCGGCATATGCCCAATATAAATTCTATCGACGATATTGTAAAGCAGATTTACGAGCTGCGCCGCGACCGCGGGGAGGGATAACCTCACAAACAGCTTTCCTATAGGCTGCGTCCCCAAAAATTCCTTTTTATCCATGATTCTGTTCCTCTGAAATTTCGCTCATATGATCCTCCAGCTTGCCGATAAGCGCAGCAAATCCCGCCTTTTCCTCAGCGGTGTAGCTGGAGGTTATGCTGTTAAAAAAGCTCTTTTGCATCTCGTCTATTTTATCCACACATTCATCCGCATCGGGAGTGAGGGACAGGTGCAGCAGCCTTCTGTCGTCGGCGTCCGCCCTCTTTTTGACAAAGCCGCGCTTGACGAGCTTATCTATCGACTGCGAGACGATGCTCTTCTTTAAAAATCGTATTTCGCATATCATCTTCGCGGTATCCATCCCCGGGTTATTGTGCAGAAACGAGATTATATCCAGCTCTGCGCGGGTTATGCCAAAGCTCTCGCATACCTCTTCCGATGAAAATTGATAGAGCTTGATGAGCTGATGAATGAGCACAAGTGCCTTTGAATAGCCTGTCATGATGCACCTCAAAAAAAGTTTATATTCAAAACCAAATGAATTATAAACCCGATAAATCCCGCTGTCAACTGCATTTTTCGTCACGCATATTTGCACATTCGCGCCCGCAAAGTTCAAAAATTTGTAAAAAGTCGAATTTACGCTGTTCAAAATGCATTAAACATGATATTATAAAGGATGAAATCATTCTGAATAAATTATAAGTTAAGTCGAAAGGAATAACGGCATATGCCCTTTACCGAACAACCCAAAAAGACAAAAAAATCCACGATTTTCAGATATGCCTACATAGGCTTGACCGTGATCGTGATCGTGCTCATAGGCGTGCTTGATAAAAACTTTGCCGGACTTGTTGAGGCTTTAAAGGATTTCAGCCTTAAATGGCTGCTCATCTCAACCTTCGGCGTAGTGATGTATTGGATAACCGATGCGTGGCTTCTAAAGGATATTACATCCTATTTATATGAGGGAAAATTCAGCTTTATTTCCGCCCTCAAGGTCGGGCTGATAGGTCTGTATTACGGCGCGCTCACCCCGTCCGCAACAGGCGGCCAGCCCATGCAGGTCGTATATATGCGCCGAAACAACATCCATGCCGGCATAGGCACGGGCATAGTGTGCGTCAAGTTCGTCGCATATGAGATATCCCTCTGCGCGATATATCTCGTGTTCATGGCGTTTCAGGGAGGCTACTACTACAGCCACAATACCGAGGTATTCTGGCTCACGATGCTGGGCTTTGCGATAAACCTCGCCATCGTCATATTCGTATTTGTCATCATGATAAATCGAAACTTCATTCTCAATGCGGGCACTAAGATAATAAACTTCTTCGCGCGCGTAAAGATAATCAAGTGGCGTCTCATAAAGGATAAGGAAAAGACGCAGGCGAGCTATGAAAAGACAGTCGGCGAGTTCACCGACGTCATAAAATACATCAACAAAAACAAGCTGCGCTTTATAGGCTCGCTGCTCATAAGCACGCTCAACCTGCTCATACTGTTCGCGCTCATCTACTTCGTATACCGCACTATGGGATTAAACGAACACAGTATGATAGAGCTGATATCGCTCAACAACTTCATGTACATGGCCGTTTCGCTCGTGCCCACTCCGGGCAGCGCAGGCGCATCCGAAGGCGCCTTCTACCTGCTCTTTTCGGGGATATTCCCGCAGAACCTCATGTTCATGGGTATGCTGTTATGGCGTTTTTACGTCTATTATCTGATATTGTTTGTAGGCAGCGGCATAGTCATAGGCGACGAGGTGCGCATGGTACATGCAAAGAGAAAGCAATCAAAGATATCATAACCACGATAAGCGCAGCGTTAAAACTGCGCCTTTTTAATAAAACAAGGGGGAACATTATGCAGCAATATCAACCTAATATGAACGAAACGGGCGGCGATACGCCCGCGCCCATAAAAAAACGCAGCCTGCGCTGGAACGCAAACTTCTTAGGCGGCATTATGCTGGGAAATATCGAGGTCAACGGCGTTATCACCGGCGTGATAATGGCTGTGATGCTCTTCATGAATTGGGATATCTCTCAGGGGCTTTCCTTTGATACCCAATTATCCGCGGACACGCTCATAATACTATCCATAATAGGCAGCTTTGCGGGAAACGGCATACTCATGGGCATCGTCTATCTCATAAGGCGAAAAAGCCTCAACGTCACATTTAACCGCGGCAACATAGTCAAAATTCTTCCCCTATGCGCGCTGCTCCTGCTCGCCGTAAACCTCATGGTGAGCAGCACGGATTACGCGATAACCAAACTGTTGGATTTTGACGTTTCGGGCGACGTAAGCGCAATGCTCGGCGACGGGAGCTTCCTCACGATGCTCATATGCGTGGGCATCGCCGCGCCTATAATCGAGGAATTTGCGTTCAGAAAGGTCATATTCTCCCTCTTTAGGGAATACGGCTTTTGCGTCGCCGCGGTAGTGAGCGCCGCGATGTTCTCGCTCATGCATCAGAACTTCACTCAATTTGCGTTCACGTTCTTCGCGGGGCTGATATTCGCATATGCCTATGAGCGCTCGGGCAAGCTCATCTACCCCATACTGCTTCACATGCTGAACAACTGCTACGGTGTGATGGAGTCCTTTTATCCCCTGCCCGCATGGGTGAGCATTGGGTTAAACCTCGCGCTGCTCGCATTTTTCGCCGTGCGTGCGATACTTTTTATCAGAAAAAAGCGCACTTTATCGCAGCTTTTTGACTGCACCGGCGGTGAATCCAAAAAGCTGGGGCAGTTCTTCCGCCAGCCGCTCGTCATTATATACGCCGCGTTGTGCGTACTCGCCGGCATATTCACGCTCTTTTCAGGCAGCTTAATGAAGATGATATCATAAAAACAAAAGGTCATCACTCTCATATAGATGATGACCTTTTAAAAATGTTTAATTCACTGTCCTACAGTTCTATTGGCTCTGTAATACCCCGCGCGCCCCTTTAAGCGCTCGTTTTCCTCGGTCAGGCGGCGGTTTTCTTCTTTTAACTCACGCAGCTCGCCGGCATCCGCCCCGCGCAGCTTGAGCTGACAGTCGCGCAGCGCACTGCGCAAGCCGTCTATCTCCGCGCTTATTTTTTCAAGCTCATCGCGCGTCTTGGTATAATCGTCCATGAGATTTAGCGCGGCGAGCGTGGTAACATCCAGCGAGGAAAGGCTGAAATAAGCGTCCGAAAGCTCACGGATACGCGAATCGAGCTGCATGGATATCCTCTGGATGTAGTCGGTATCCTCCGGCGAAACAATGCAGTATTCTCTTCCTGCGATATTTATTGTCGTTCTCTTTTTGCTATTGCCGGACATGATAACGCTCCTTGCAGTCTTTTTATCTATAATACTACATATTGCGGTGATTTACAAGCGCTTTGCGGAACATGTGCGAAAAAGTTATCCCGCGAAGTCCGCATACGATGCCATCTCCTGCGTTTCAAACGAGACATTCAGCTCATACGGCACTTTACTTTTGTTGAGCAGCTCGCACAGCTCGGAGACCTCCAGCATGTCCTCGCGCGGCGCGGCGTGGCAGTTTATCATGAGGGAGATATCCTCCCTTGCGGCGCGGTCAATTAAGGGACGCAGCCTTGAATTCATGCTGTCGAGATCCCAAACTTCTATAGAAATGCGGTCATTTATCTTATCCACGAGTTAATTCCTCCTCTGCGTTTCTTCCATTTTCTATATATACTATAAACGCTAAATGTTATGTCAACGTTGCATAAAAGTGAACTTATTTTGAACGATTAAAATTTTCCGTCTGTTTGGCGGTGCCGGGGGTGTTTTGGATTGAGAAGAAAACTTTGTGCGCTTAATTTTAAAAGACCGAACACTCTCGTTAATTAAATAATTAGGTTGCTTTGCTTCGCAAAGCTCCATTATATTTGCGCGGCGCAGGTTTTTGCGCGGCTTTGCCGCGCAAAAACTAAGCTCGCGTACGCGAGCTACATCAAAAAAACAGACCGTCAAAAACGCCTGATTTTTCGTCTTTTTTCAAGCAGCCCGCCGACAGCTGTACATATAGTACGCCGACAAGGGCTGTCGCAGAAAAAGGGCGGAAGGGCTGGTGTTTTTGGCGCTCTGAAAGCTGCGCCGCACGTCGTCGGCATGGCTCGCTTTATAATCGAAGGGCAAAACGTATGACTTACCTATAAATCATTCCGCCCGAAAGGCTTGCCTGGCGGAATACCTTATTATCCCGTCCACCGAAATTTGACTTTGATCCTGCGAACATATATAATAAAACTACCGCAAGGAGGCTATATGAAAAAGCTAAGAAAATACCACGCAACGGGAAAAATTTCATACCGCAAGGGCGTTCTGTATGAGGTCGACAGGTATTCCTCCGGCGACGATTCGCCGAAAAGATCCGATAAAAACATCTTTAAAAAGCTGATAAGTACAGTGGGCGGCTTTGTCTCATCATTATTCGGCAAAAAGGGAAATGCGAAACGGCGATCTTCTGTGAAAAAGAGCCGCAGGAGAGCCCGCCTCTCCCCCTCCGATAAAAAGCTGTACGTCATAGCGAGCTGCGCCGCGGCGGCGATCGTACTCTGCACCGCGCTGCTCACCACCGCACTCATCGCAAAGGATAAGGTTACCATAAACGACGAGGGACGCATAACCTATGCTTCCATTGTGGACGGCCAAACCGTCACGCAGCTTCTCAGCGCGAACGACATCACGTTAGACGAGGGCGACGCCGTCGAGATCTCCGACGATCAGCGATTGACGGACGGCATGGAGATAGTCATTCACCGCGCGACGCCCGTGACGGTATACGCCGACGGGACGTCTCACTCCGTCAGCCTGCTCGCGGGCACAGTCGAGGACGTCTTAAACGCATCCGGCATGGAGCTGGGTGATGCAGATGAGGTCTATCCCTCCCTTTCGACATACATCACAAAGGGCATGAGCGTGAGCATAGTGCGCGTGAACGTACAGCGCGAGACTAAAACCAGCGAGATAGAATATAAGGAGATACGCAAGCTCTCCGCGAATTACCCCAAGGGCAGCGAATATCTCTATCAAAAGGGCAAAAAAGGACTTTTAGAGGAGACCGTAGAGATAGTCTATAAGAACGGCGAGGTCTTTTCGAGCAAGGTCGTCAAATCCACCGTCATAACAAAGGCGCAGGACGAGATAATCTATGTTGGTACAAAGGTAGAGGCTCCCCAGACCACAAAGACGCCGCAGACCTCCAAACAACCGTCATCCGGCGGCTCGTCAGATTACGGACAGAGCCTGCCCGTGAGCGAGGGTCTTTTGACAAAGCTGCCCTCTATAAGCCAGCTGCACTCCGGCACGCTCTCTCAGCATCAGTCCATAGCCCCGCCCTCGCCCGATCTTATCGCAAAGACCATCACCGCCGAGACCACGGCGTATACATGGACGGACAACAGAACTGCCACGGGCACAGTCCCGCGCATAGGCACGGTCGCGGTCGACCCCAAGCTCATCCCATACGGCTCACTGCTGTATATCCCCGGCTACGGCTACGCCCGCGCAGAGGATACGGGAAACTTCCGCTTTGTGAACAGCGACGGCGGATATTGGCTGGATCTGTATATGGACTCGGTGAGCCAGTGCGGAAACTGGGGCAGACGAAACGTAAAGGTATATATTTTAAAGGGATAGACATGAGAGGACTTTATTCAAAAAAGACCATTTCACAGATTTTAGACGAGTTAAACATAGCGCCCCTTAAAAAATTCGGGCAGAACTTTCTCGCGGATGAAAATATAGTCGAAAAAATTGCCGATGCCGCCGTATGCGGCGATTACGTGATTGAGATCGGCCCCGGGCTGGGGGTGCTCACGGACGCGCTCTCCCGCCGCGCGAAAAAGGTCCTCGCCATCGAGATAGACGGCGGGATGGTGCGCGCGCTTAAAAAAACGCTTTCGGATAGAGACAACGTCGTCGTGATAAATGAGGATGTTCTGAAAACCGACCTGAAGGCGCTCGCAATGGAGCATTTCGGCACGGACGAATTCTGCGTCGCGGGCAACCTGCCCTATTACATCACCGCAAAGTGCATAATGCACGTTTTGGAGAGCGACGCTCACGTCACGCGCTTTACCGCAATGGTGCAAAGAGAGGTCGCACAAAGGCTCGCCGCCGCTCCGAACACCTCCGATTACGGCGCACTCACCGCGTCCATCGCCTATTTCGGCGGCGCGAGCGAGATATTGCGCGTGAGCGCGGATTGCTTCTTGCCTAAGCCTGAGGTCGAATCCTCAGTTATACAGATCATCCCCCAAAGGCAGTTTGATATCGAGCGCGAAAAGTACACGAAAACCGTGCGCGGGATGTTCGCCATGCGCAGAAAGACGCTCGCGAACAACCTAAAGAGCAGCTTCGGCATAACGGGCGACGCCGCCGCGGGTATATTTTCCGCCGCGGATATCGACCCCAAAAGGCGCGCAGAGACCCTGTCCGCGCAGGAGTTCGCCGATCTCGCACAGGCGATATACGACAGATAATTTTAAAGGACCGATAAAAATCGGTCCTTTTTTATATCATTTATCCTCCAGCGGCAGTATTATCGTTACGATATATACACTTTCATCTGCTTTTACGCTCATGCTCCCGCCCAGCTGTTCTATTATCCTCTCGCTCGACCTTACGCCTATGCCCGTGCTCTTTACCGCATCCTTCTGCCTTTTTACTGCATTTTCTATCGTCAGGCAAAGCTCGCCGCAAGCCGCACGCGCGCTTAAAATTATCGGCTTGTCGCCGTCCGCGTATTTTTCGATATTGGACATCAGGTTATCCACAGCCCTGTTTAAATAGACTGCATCTGTGCTCATCCTCTCGCCCTGCGCAGATACGTCCAGCTTTGTGGAAAAGCCCTCACACTCCAGCCTAAACTGCTTTTCAAACAGCATTTGCTCGAGCAAAAGCTGTGCATCATAGCTCTTTACGTCCATATTCGGCCGCTTATCGCCGTATATGCAAAAATATCCGAACAGCTTGTCCATGAGTGCGCCCAGTTGAGCCGCCTGCGCCCCCGCGGCGCGCGCATATTCCCGCAGCTTTTTCTCCCCCTCCTCCTTTTCCATCAGCTCACAATAGCCGATGAGCACGGTGAGCGGCGTGCGCACGTCGTGAGAGAGGTTCGTCAAAAGCTCGTTGTTCGCGCGGCGCGCCTGCTGCTCCTCGCGTATCTTTTCTATGAGGTCGTTTCTCATGCCGTCGATATCCCCCGCGAGGATGGAAAGCTCGTCGCCCCCTTTTACGGTTATCTTGCTCGAAAGATCCTCGCGCGTTATCGCCTCCGTCTGCCTGCTCAGCCTTATGACCCTGCGCGTGACGTGCTGGGTATATATCACCACGCACACCGAAAACAGGAAAAACGCCGCCGCGAGCCATATTATCGGCGCGGCATCCAAAGCGTTCTGCGCGCTCGTGTCGCAGGTATACGCCATAAACGAGCCGTCCTTAAAGTTGATGGGATAGACCTCGATGTCCATGCCGTCCACCTCTTTTAACGTCAGCCTGTTTTCCGGCTCATACACCTGTGAATTCATCCCGTTTGCGGAAATTATGAGGTAGTTGTTGGAATATATCGAAATATAGACGTTCCTATGCTCCCTTATCCACTCGAATATCTTGTCTGAATCGCTCGTGCTTATTTGATTTTTACTTACATAATCGGAAAATTCCCGCCAAACCGCGCGGTTTCTCAAAGTCGTGTTCTCCTTGCTCATGACCACATTTTTGATGTAGCTCTGCGAAAGATTTACCCCGCCGAAATATACGCCCGCGCATATCAGCCCGACTATACATATGAAGTATATTATCTTCGCGGTCATTGATTTAAAAATGCTCTTTTTAATCAATCATATACCCCTTTCCCCATACAGTTCTGATAATGGGATTTTCCCTCAACGCCGCAGTCTTTCTCCTCAGCTTCATTATATGCACCATCACCGTGTTCGCGTCCGCGGGAAGAAACCTTTCCCCCCAAACGTGCTCATATATGTCCTCTATGCGCATCGTCTTCCCCTTATTTTTCAAGAGAAACGCGGCTATCATGTATTCCGTCTCCGTCAGCTCCGCGCCCAGCTCGCCGCAGCATATTTTGCGCGCCGCCGCATCCAGACGGACTTCATCTGTCAACGAATTTTTCCCCATGTATATGCGATATCTCCTGAGCAGCGAGTTCACCTTTAAAAGCAGCTCATTTTGTGAAAAGGGCTTCGCGAGAAAGTCGTCCCCGCCGCTCATATACGCCTGCTTCATCCAGTTTTCCTGTGAAAACGCGGTCAAAAACAATATGGGCGCTTTGCTGAATCCGCGCAGCGTCTTTGCCGTATCTATCCCGTTTTGTCCGGGCATCATTATGTCTAAAATGATGAGGTCGATGTCCGCATCCGCGTGCAAAAGCTCTATGGCCTTGCCGCCGTCCGCGGCGCCTATCGGCTCATATCCCTCGTTTTCAAGCGCAATGCTCACTATTTTCCTTATCTCCGGCTCGTCGTCCGCCACGAGTATTTTGATTTTTTTGTCCATGCGACCGCCTCCTGTTTTCATTTTATCATATGTGCGCCCCGCTTTGGCATAATATTAAGAATTATTCAGAAATGGAGTAAAAAAATTGCAAACCCTCCCATTTTGGGCCGCAATCTGATATAATAGGAAAAAAGGAGGCCGTGAGATGAAAAATATACCCAACATTATAAGCGCTTCGAGGATCGTTTTGTCTGTACTGCTTCTGTTTCTGCCCGTTCCGTCGGTTTGGTTTTATGTAATTTACGCCATGTGCGGCGTGACGGACGTTTTAGACGGGTATTTGGCGCGAAAGCTGCGCTGCGTCACGCGCTCCGGCTCGGTTTTGGACAGCGTCGCGGATGCAGTCCTGTTCGTATGCCTGCTCCTGCGCTTCTTGATGCTCATCGACTGGAAGCTCTGGGTTGTGATATGCGTCGCCGCGATAGCCCTTTTGCGAGTGATATCCGTTGCGATCGGCCTTATCCGCTTCAAAAAGTTCATGTCCATACACACCTTTGCGAACAAGATCGCGGGAACGGTCGTGTTTATCTCGCCCGTGCTCTACGGCATTTTCAAATCGGACGTGACCGTGATAATAGCGGTGGTCGCCGCTGTGCTGTCCTCCGTCGAGGAGATTGCGCTGCTCTTGCGCGCGGATGAACCCGATATAGATAAAAAAGGGCTGTTCTTTTAAGACAGTCCCTTTTTTAAATCATTTATATCGATAACAAGCTCGGGATTTTTAATCGCCTCATCAAGCGAATATCCCCTTTGACAGATATTATTTTCCCCGTTGAACGCCTCGGGACGCGCGTATTTCGTTCCCTCCGTCTGAAATAATCTCCCTTTGTATTCTCCCGCAAGATAATATGCATCCTCGGGGAGCCAATAGTCTTCACTGTCCACGTCTTTTAAAAACAACAGCGTTTTATCCCCCACCTTCGTCGGAAAATACCCGTCGCAGCCCTCTATCAGTATGTCGTCCGATGTTATGCCATTATGCTCATAAAATGCCTCCGGATCAGGCATGCCCGTTTTCTGCACATATGCCTTTGCGTCGATTTTTCCGCCCATTTCAAGTATGGTTATGCTCTGCCCCGCTTTGAGCTTTCCCTTAAACGCCTCTTCTACAGTGTATTTTTGAAACGTGTAAAAAAATCCGTTCGGCGCAAAGAAGTTCTTTTGCTCCACGACACAGCCCGTCACTATTGCGTCCGATTTAGCCTTTAAAGCGTCCTCGTCGTCATAGTTTTCCATCAATCCCGACTCCAAGCTATAATAATATAGCTGTGAATCGTCAGGCTCTTCGCTCGCCTCGGGCGTCTGCATAGGCGCCTCGGTCTTTGTGGGTGCGGGCGTTTTAAACTGCAACGTTTGCGCTACGTCCGCCTTGCCCGCGCCGCCGCATCCCGTCAATAAAGCGAGTATCAATAAAGCCGTTATTATAAACGCTGCTTTTTTCATATTTTCTTCCCCTTTTTTATCAATTTTCCCCGAGATATTCCTCAAGGCATATCCCCTTATTGTATATTTCCGTCGCGGCGTCCACGCCGACATATCTATAGTGCCACGGCTCGAATATCACTCCCGTAAGCTCGCCCTTTCCATAGGGATAGCGCATTATAAAGCCGTATTTGTGCGCGTTTTCGCTCAGCCACTTTCCCTCCGGCGTGTTTATGAAGTCGTCATCAGCGTTATTGTGCGCCTCGCTCAATATGTCGAGCGCGAGTCCCGTCGAATGCTCGCTCGCATATCCTGGCAGCACCTTTCCGATGGTCTGTTCGGGATGCCGTGCGATATAGTCCTTATACAGTTTGTCCTGAAACTCAACAGATCTGTATGCCGTCGTTATGACAAATCGCCCCAATCTACTGTTTTGCGCATCTCTTAACATCTTTCTCGCCGCTATTCCTGCCGTCTCGTTCACACTGCCTTCCGGATTTTGTAAAATAACGCTGCCATCGCAGAATATTTCGCGCAGCTCAACCAATCCCTCCGGACGATCTCCACTCAAATTTGGATGATCCTTATTCACCAATATGAGGAATTCGTCATTTTGTGCATTTACCTCCTGCGTCGCCTCAGGCGAAGTATCCGAGCTCTTTTGCTCATGCGTGTGCGTCGGCCTGCTCAAATCGAACGCCGTGGGCGGCGCGTCACTCACCGTCTCGCTCCCGCCGCTTCCCACAAGCATGTTCACAAACACGAATGTGACCGCCGCGAACGCGACCAGCAAAACCACCACGCCTATCCATACTCTCTTCTTTCTCCTGCGCCTGCGTCTCCCCATTTTTCCACCTTTTCCTTCTTACATTTTTTGCTAAACTTTCCTCACTCCCCTATTATAAAGCAAAAATCCCCACAAAGTGGGGATATTCACAATTGTTCACAGTATGTTCAAAATGTATTAACAATTTATCGGCTCATGCCTTCTCTTTTTTACGCGAGGGTAACTGCGCCAATATTATCGCTATGAAGATGAGCGCGCAGCCGCCCAGCTCTACTGCGGAAAGCGTCTGATTTAATAATATCCATCCGGCAAGCGTGGAAAACACGGATTCAAGGCTCAAAATGAGCGACGCGACCGTGGGGTTGAAGTCCTTCTGACCGAGTATCTGGAAAGTATACGCCACGCCGCAGGATAATATGCCCGCATAGAGAAGCGGAACGTACGCCGCGCATATGTTCGCCCAATCCGGCTTTTCAAATATGAACATCAATATGCACGAAATACCGCCGCATACGAGGAACTGAATGCAGGACAGCTTTACGCCGTCCACCTTGGGCGAAAAATGATCTATCGCGAGAATATGGAATGAGAAAACAAGCGCGCACAGCATGAGCAGTATGTCGGACGTCGCGAGGCTCATCGAGCCGGATACGCAAAGCAGGTACATCCCCGCCACGGCTATAGCTACGCACGCCCATATTATCGGGCGCACCTTCTTCTTAAAAAATATACCCAGCACGGGTACTATCACGATATACAGCGCAGTGATGAAGCCCGCCTTGCCCGCCTCTGCGTCCTTTAGCGCGAACTGCTGGAGATTTGTCGCGACGCATAGGCATATTCCGCAGATTATTCCTCCTATTATTAACGCCCTTTTGCCCGCCTTGTCCATCGGCTGATACGTCCCCGCCTTCTTTTTCGCGGCGCTGCTCACGGCTATCACGGGCAAAAGAACTATGCCGCCTAATACGCTCCTAAGTCCGTTAAATGTGAACGCGCCGACGTGATCCATCGCCACGGACTGCGCCACGAACGCAATTCCCCAAATGAGCGCCGCCAATACGAGAAAGACGACGTTTTTAATGCTCCTTGCTCCCGTTTTCATCTCAAAAAACCTCTTGATCCATAAATTCTACGGCGTCAATGCCGTTTTTTACATCGTATACTATCGCCGCCATACCCTTTAGGGATATCTTCCCGCGCACGCCCGTAAACTCGTTCGAAACGCCTATGGGGAAGTAGTTCGTCACGACGCCCTCATCCAGCGCGTATTTCAGCCCCGTCTCCGTGGCGACGATCTGCGTGTCCAGCGAAAAGAGCGATATAAACCCATAGCTTTTTTCATCGAAAACCGCCGTTTCGTCGCATATCACCGTGGTGATATCCCTTTCACCTATCAAAAAGCCGTGCGCGCCCCTTTTTCTCAAAAATGCAAGCGACTGCAAGTTGGCTAAGGTGTGCTCAAACCTGCCCCCCGTACCACCGTATATCACAAAGCGCTTAAAGCCCGAATCAAGCGCGCGCTTTATGCACACGAGCGTGTCCGTATCGTCCTTTTCGGGGACAAGCCTCACCATATTTTTAAAATTAGGGACGCTGCCGTATGAGTCAAAATCGCCCACCACAAGATCGGGCAGAATGCCCAGCCTTTCGCAGTGCTTCAAGCCCGCGTCTGCCGCTATGAGCATATCCCCCTCGGTCATTTTCGGGTCAAAGTTGTAAAGCGACGCACCGCCGATGATATAACACGTTTTCATATCGACCTCTCATTTTTTATAATTATACATCTTTTCGGGCAGCTTGTCCATAAAAATACATTTTTTCGCTGACAAAATCCCCCTCCCGCGCATACCTTGAAGTACAAAGGGGGTACGCGCATGAATTGTCTTATAAGCTGCATCGGATGCGATATCACGCCCATTTACGCGGCGCTCGCGGATCGTGATTTTTTATATTTAACGCTCTGCCCCGACGGGTTTATCCTCAACTTTGAGGAAATCGACCTGTCGCAGACGGCGCAGGCGCTCTCGTTCGCGGCGATTTCCGCGCTCCCGAAATGCGTGATCGAGCAAAATGTCGACCGCTCCCTTTGCGAAAGCGACCGCCTCGGCGCCGTATCCGCAGCACTTTATGAGATATATGACGACCTCGACCTCGTCGACCTCGAGCGCACGCTCATCTCAAATTGCTATCATCAACTGCTGAGCGAATCCGACCGTATCGACCTGCTGGGCGCGGTGCGCTTTCGCCTGCCTCACGTCTATTCCCGATGGGCAAACGCCGCGCGGCGCATGGTGCAGTCCGGCGAAAATACCGCATATGAGATACTCGATTTTCTCTCACAATATGCCGAAAACGTGCTCTCCGAGATAAAATATGCGAAGATACTCCCCCTATCGGGAGGGTATGCACTCGTGGACGAAAAGGGCGCGCTCATCGAGGAAATGCCGCCCACCATGAGCGAATTCGAGGGCATGGCGCAGGAGGACATACTGCTCTCCCGCCTTATAAACATCTCGCCGCAGAGGATAGACGCCTCAGACGTCAAAAACGAGCTTTTGCTGCTGCTCTTGCAGCGCATATTTAACGACCGGCTGCTGCTTTGAGCGCGCTCTCATCCTGAACCGCGCCCACGAACGTCGTCGTCAGCTTCTGCGCATCCATCACGTGCGCTATCACCTCGTCCACGTCGGACATCGTCACCGCCGCGAGCTTATCCAAAACCTCGCGCTCATCCACCAGCTTGCCCGTGAGCAGCGCGTTTTTGCCGAGGGAGTTCATGCGCGCCGCGCTGCCCTCGCGCGATAGAATGAAGTTTCCGCGAAGCTGCTCCTTTGAGTTTTTAAGCTCTGTCTCGGTTATGCCGAATCTGCGCATCCTCTCTATCTCTTTTAATATCTCCTGCGTCGCTTTAGGCGCGTTTTTCACATTAGACGCGGCGTAAATCGTGGTCATCGCGCCGTGCATGTACACGAGCGGATAGCTGTATACGGAATACGCCATGCCCAGCTCCTCGCGGATCCTCTGAAATAAACGCGAGCTCATCGCGCCGCCGAAAACGTTGTTCACCACGGACAACGCGAACTTTCTATCGTCCGTATAATTATACGCAGGCAGACCCAGGCTTATATGCACCTGCTCGATGTCCTTTTTTATACATGCGAAGCTCTTATTTTCAAAGGTGTAATCGCGCTCATCGTCTGTCGAGCTGCTCTTTGAGACGTTGAGCCTGCTTTCTATCATGTCGCTCAAAAGCTCGATATCGACGTTTCCGGACGCGGCGACGACAATCTTATCCTCGCTGTATCTGCGCTCCATGTATTTTTGAATGTCCTCGCGCGAAAAGCCCTTGACCCTCTCCTCCGGGCCGAGGATGGTCTTTTCAAGCGGCGAACCCGCAAAATAGCTCATGCTCACAAGCTCGCTTGAAACGTCGTCCGGGGTGTCGTTTGACATGGCTATCTCCTCCAAAACGACGTCTTTTTCCTTTTTCATCTCCTCATCGGGAAAAGTCGAGTTGGATATCATGTCGAAAAGCACGTCCGCGGCGACGTCCTGACGCTCGTCTATCACCTTGGCGTAGTAGCACGTACACTCCTTTGAAGTGAACGCGTTCATCTGCCCGCCGATGTTGTCAATCTCCTCGGCTATCTGCTTATAGCTTCGCTTAGTCGTCCCCTTAAAGAGCATATGCTCAATAAAGTGCGATATTCCGTTGTTTTCGTCCTGTTCAAACACGCTGCCCGCCTTTATCCAAACGCCCAGCGTCGCGGAGCGGACGTCGCTCGTCTTATCGGCGACCAGCCTTATCCCACCTATTTTTTTATCGATTATCATGCGCTTCTCCCTTCAGCCCGATAATAAAGGAACGCACAGTTATATGCGCGTTCCAAATCCTCATGCCTACGAAACAAGTGCTTCGCCGGCTTGCTTTTTTATAATGTGCTCATGCCCTTACGGCTTAGTCCTCTTCCTTTAATTCGGAAGGCTTTACGCCCTTGTGCGTAAGGTTTATTCTGCCCATCTTATCGATCTCTATTACCTTTACAAGCAGCTCATCGCCCTCGGATACGACGTCCTCGACCTTTTCCACAAACTTCTTGGAAAGCTCGCTTATGCGGACCATGCCCTCCTTGCCGGGGACCATCTCGACGAACGCGCCCTTGGGGATGATCTTTGTGACCTTGCCCATGTAGACCTGACCGACCTCGATATCCGTGGCGATGCCCATGATGATCTTCTTGGCCTTCTTCGCCGCCTCCTCATCGGGGGTGGAGATGAATACTCTGCCGTCGTCCTCGATATCGATCTTGACGCCCGTATCCGCGATGATCTTGTTGATGGTCTTTCCGCCCGAGCCGATGACCTCTCTAATCTTATCGGGATTGATGGTGAACTGTATGATCTTAGGCGCATAGGGAGACATATGCTCCTTGGGAGCAGAGATGACCTCGTTCATCTTTGAGAGAATGTGCAGCCTGCCGCGCTTTGCCTGTGCGAGCGCCCTCTCTAAAATCTCCTTATCGATGCCCTTTATCTTTATGTCCATCTGGATGGCAGTTATGCCGTCCGTCGTGCCCGCGACCTTGAAGTCCATGTCGCCTAAGAAGTCCTCAAGACCCTGGATATCCGTGAGCACTATGACCTTGCCCTCGTGCTTCATGAGACCCATCGCAGCGCCCGCGACCGCCTTTTTCATGGGCACGCCCGCGTCCATGAGCGCCATGGAGCTTGCACAGACGGATGCCTGAGAGGTCGAGCCGTTCGAGCTTAAAACCTCGGATACCGCACGAATCGCATAGGGGAACTCCTGCTCATCGGGGAGCATGGGTAAAATAGCCCTCTCCGCGAGTGCGCCGTGGCCTATCTCACGCCTGTTTGCGCTTCTTAAAGGCTTCGCCTCGCCCGTGGTGTACGGCGGCATGTTGTACTGGTGCATATATCTCTTAAAGACCTCTTCGGAAAGCCCGTCGAGCGTCTGGCCGTCGCCCATCGCGCCTAAGGTGACGAGGTTCATGACCTGCGTTTCGCCTCTCGTGAATACTGCGGAGCCGTGCGTCCTCGCGAATATGCCCGTCTCACACCATATCGGGCGGACCTCTTCATATCCTCTGCCGTCCGGCCTTACGCCCTCGGCGACTATCTTATGACGGACTATCTCCTTCATCACGTTATAAAGCGAGCCTTCGATATCCTTCTTGCCATCGGGATACTTTTCGGCAAAGAACTCGACTGCCTCTGCCTTGACCTGCTTTTCACGCGCGTTTCTCTCGTGCCTGTCAAAGGGCTCCATAGCCCACTTCATCTTTTCGGTGAAGTTCTCGCGCACGTCCGCGTCCAGCTCCTCGGGGATGGTGTATATCTCGACTTCCTTTGCGGGCTTGCCGATCTCCTCCTTTATCTGCTCGATAAACGCGCAGATCTTCTTTATCTCCTCATGCGCGAAGAGTATCGCGCCTAACATCTCGTCCTCGGTTATCTCGTTCGCGCCCGCTTCGACCATCATTACCGCGTCCTTTGTTCCTGAAACGGTGAGGGAGAGCCTGCTCTTTGCGCGCTGAGCGGAATCGGGGTTGATGATATATTCGCCGTCGACGTAGCCCACAGCTACCGTGCCCGTGGGACCCATGAAGGGTATTCCAGAGATGGACAGAGCAACGGACGAGCCTATCATGGCATAAACCTCCGGCGGGATATCCATATCCACGCTCATAACGGTCGCTATGACCTGTACGTCGTTATAAAAGCCCTTGGGGAAGAGCGGACGAATGGGTCTGTCGATAAGGCGGCATGTAAGCACTGCCTTTTCGGAGGGTCTGCCCTCTCTCTTTATAAAGCCGCCCGGTATCTTGCCCGCGGCGTACATTTTTTCTTCAAACTCGACGCTCAGGGGGAAGAAGTCTATCCCGTCCCTGGGGGATTCCGCCATGGTCGCGTTGACCATGACCGCCGTATCGCCGCATCTTACGATACAGCTGCCGTCCGCCTGACCGCAGTATTTGCCTGATTCTACTATCAGCTCTCTGCCGCCCAGCATCATCTTGTAAACATGATTTTCCATAGTTGCCTTTCCGTGCACCTTATGCACATTTTGAGTATATTTTTCCTTTATTAGAAACTAAATTATGCGAATTTGGAGGCTTCGCGTTTTTTGAGTTAAAAATGAAGGGCGGTATATTTCGACCGCCCTACATCAATTACTTTCTGAGTCCCAGCTTTGCGATAAGAGCTCTGTATCTCTCAATATCCTTGGACTTAAGGTAATTGAGAAGGCCCTTTCTCTGGCCAACCAGCTTTAAAAGTCCTCTGCGGGAGTGGTTGTCCTTATGATGCGTCTTGAAGTGCTCGTTTAAGTGGTTGATACGAGCGGTAAGAAGCGCAACCTGAACCTCGGGAGAGCCGGTATCGCCCTCTTTTGTCGCAAACTCTGCGATGATAGCCTGCTTGTCGATCATTTGTCTATACCTCCAAAATTATCCCCTGCAAACTGAGTAGGGCGTCAGACACTCGCCGAACGCAGTAAGCGGTTTTCGTGATTTTTCACAATGATTATTGTAACATAGAAAAATCGTATTGTAAAGCTATTTTTTTATCTCTTTCAAGCTGGGCGCAAAGTGCGTCCACGCCGTCAAATCGCCGCTCATCCCTCAAAAACGAGTGCAGCTCCACGCTCACCGTTTTGCCGTAGAGGTCCATATCGCATCCCATTATGTGCGTCTCAACGTTCATCCTGTCCGTATTTTCCACCGTCGGTCGCACGCCGATGTTGGTTATCGCAGGGTAATATTCGCCCAAAAGCCTCACGCGGGATACGTATACGCCCCTCTTTGCCTCTATTTTATGCGGATATGCGAAGTTTATCGTAGGGAATCCTATCCTGCTGCCCAAATGCTTGCCGTGGACGACCTCGCCCGTGAGCTTAAAGGGCAGCGTGAGCATTTTATTCGCGCTCTCGATATTTCCCTCTTTTATCAATGCACGTATGCGCGAGCTGGAGACGGTCTGTCCATCAAACATCACGCCCTGACCAACGGCGGTCTTTATGCCGTTGACCCCGGCGTAATCCTCTATGAACTGCGCGTTTCCCCTCGCGTCCTTGCCGAATGAGTAGTTAAAGCCGAACGCAAGCGCGTGCGCACTCAGCGAATCCCGCAGAAAATCCAGAAATTCAATGGGGCTGTGCTGTGAAAACTCCCGCGTGAACACGGGCATGAACACGTAATCCACTCCGCAGGCTTCGAGCGCGGCGAGCTTCTCCTGCGTAGTATATATAGGCTGCTTGTCCTTGGAAAATACGCTCGCGGGGATATTTTCAAACGTGTAACAAACCACGGGCATGTTTTTCGCATTTTCCCGCGCAAGGGCGAGTATGCTCCTATGCCCCATGTGTACGCCGTCGAACGTCCCCAGCGCGACGGACGCGCCCGTCTTTTTTAAAATATCCAGCTTTGATGCCGAAAGTATCTCCATAAAAATCCCCCGTCAATAGAGCGATATGCGCAGCTTTATGCCCTCGTCGCACTTTCCGGCTATGCCTATCAGCTCGCCCGCGCTGTATACGAGAAAATCCCCCTCGCAGGGCGGCTTTACCCTCTGCGAAAGCCCGTTTTTAAGGCGCGTCGCGGTCAGCTCACCCACGTCTATCCTCTTCATGCCCTCGAGCGCACGACTCGCGGGGATCACAAAGCTCATGTCTCCCATCGCGGCCATCTCCTTTAGCTCGTCGATCGTATATGCGTCCTCTATGCTCTGCCCGCCCGAGCGCGTGCGCAGAAGAAAGCTCATATACGCGCATACGCCCAGCCTCTTTGCGATATCCTCAATGAGAACGCGGATATACGTCCCCTTTGAGCAGGCGACCCTCATCATATAGCGATTTTCACCCGTCTTTGCCAAAAGCTCCAGCTCGTATATCACCGCGCGTCTCGCAGGCTTTTTGGCTATAGGCTTGCCCTTTCGCGCGAGCTTATAGGACTCCGTTCCGTCTATCTTCACCGCGGAATACGCGGGCGGTATCTGCGTTATCTCTCCGCGGAACTCATCCAGAACGCCCTCCAGCATCTCCCGCGTGACCGAGCAACTCTCGCGCTTTTCGATATTTCCGTAGCTGTCGAGGGTGTCCGTCGCGCAGCCAAAGCAGCATTCCGCGATGTACTCCTTTTTTCTATCCATGAGCAGCTCGGATAGCCGCGCGCTTCTTCCCAGCGCAACGCAAAGCACACCCGCCGCGCCCGGATCGAGCGTCCCCGCATGGCCTATGCGCTTATATTTAAGTAAACCCTTTAAAAACACCACAACGCCGCTGGAGCTCATCCCCGGCGGCTTTATCACGTTTATTATTCCGTTATAGCTTTTCGTCTCTTCCATCTATTTTATAAGTGCCACGGCGCTTTCCACCGCGCGTTTATAAATTTCATCCATCGTGCCGTAATCAGTATATCCCGCCGCGTGGACATGTCCTCCGCCGCCAAACTTGCTCGCAAGCGCCGCGACATCCGCATATTCGTTGCTCCTCAGGCCGACCTTCGCCTTTGTTCCGCTCTGCTCGTTTACAAAAATAGCGATCTCCACGCCCTTTATCTCACGCGCGTAGTTTATCATACACTCCGTGTCCTCTTTTGCGGCGCCGCATTCGTCGATATCCTTCTTATAGAGCTTCGTTGCGGCGACCTTTCCGTCACAAAAAAGCTCTATGGCGTCGATGCCCCGCCCTATCAGCTTGGTCGCGCCCAAGCTGCGCTCGGCATATATCATTGCACACAGCTTCGGGATATCGGCGCCGCATTTTCTTAGGTACGCCGCCGCCTTTAAGGTACCCTCCGTCACGCTCGAATATATGAAATTTCCCGTGTCCGTGGAAATCGCGATATATAGCGCGTTCGCGATTTTTTCATCCATCGGCACACCCAGTTCGCCAATAAGCTTTAATATTATCTCGCCCGTGGACGAAAGACATTCGACATAGTTTCTGTTCGCGTATTTCGTATTAGTCGGGTGATGATCGACGTTAAGCGTGACATCTGCGGAGAAAAATGCGTCCTTGATGCTCCCCATGCGTGGGACGTCCGCCACGTCCACCGCCACGGCGCAGTCGAATTTTTCCCCTACAAGGTCATTTTCCCGCCTGAAAAAGCAATACTTTTCAAGCTGACGCAGTTTATCGGGAACTTTTCCGTCCACCGCCGCCGTGACGCGCTTGCCCAGCTTTTTAAGCGCCATGTACAACGCGGCGGCACTGCCCAAAGTATCTCCATCCGGACTGACATGCGAAACTATCAGTATATCGTTCGCGGCTAAAAGGCTATCTGCTATAAGTTTCATTTGATTCACCCGTGACCGTCATCTGTGCGTCCTTTTCATGCACCTCGTCTATGAGCTTGGATATCTGTATACTGTATTCTATCGAATCGTCGTGTATAAACGTGAGGTTGGGTATCCTCCTCAGCTTTATCTTGTCGTTTAAGCGCGCGCGTATAAACCCCTCTGCGGAGGAGAGCGCCGCCATTGTGTCCTTCACCCTTTCCGGCTCGTCAAATACGCTCACATACACCTTCGCGTATTTTAGATCGGGCGTGACCTCGACGCGCGTCACGCTGACCATGCTGCTCATGCGCGGGTCCTTTATATCCGTTAAGAATATTTCGGAGAGTCCTCTTTTGAACTCTCCTTGAATTTTTACAATCCTGTTGTTCGCCATTTATCTCGGCACCTCTACCATTTCAAACGCCTCGAGGATATCTCCCTCCTTGAGGTCGTTATAGTTTTCCACAGTTATGCCGCATTCAAAGCCGGAAAGAACTTCCTTCGCGTCGTCCTTAAAGCGCTTTAAGGATGATATCGTTCCCTCGTGGACGACAATGCCGTCCCTTACCAGCCTTATGGACGCGTTTCTCGTTATCTTGCCGTCCTTTACCATACAGCCGGCTATCGTGCCCACGCCGGACGCCTTGAACGTCTGCCTAATCTCCGCATGGCCTAAGACCTGCTCCTTAAACTCAGGCGCAAGCATACCCTTCATAGCCTTTTCAACGTCCTCTATCGCGTTATAGATAACTCTATACAATCTTATATCGACATTTTCACGCTCCGCCGCCGCGGTGACGGTGTTATCCGGACGCACGTTAAAGCCGATTATAATGGCGTTTGACGCGGATGCGAGCAGGACGTCCGATTCGCTTATCGTGCCTACGCCGCCATGAACCACGCGCACTCTGACCTCGTCGTTAGAGAGCTTTTCAAGCGACTGCTTCACCGCCTCGACGGAGCCCTGAACATCCGCCTTGACGATTATGTTTAAGTCCTTTATCTGACCCTCGGCTATCTGATTGAACAGATCGTCGAGAGATACCTTGCTCATCGCCTTTAGCTTTTCCGCCTTCGCCTTGTCCTTTCTCTCTTCTACGACCTGTCTTGAGAGCTTATCCTGCTCAACAGCATATATTATGTCGCCCGCTTCGGGGACTTCCGAGAAGCCTATGACCTCTACCGGCGTGGAGGGGCCCGCCTTTTTGACGTTTCTTCCCTCGTCGTTCACCATTGCCCTGACTCTGCCGTATGCCATGCCAGCGACGATAGTATCGGAAATCTTTAGCGTACCGTTCTGCACGAGAACGGTCGCGACGGGGCCTCTGCCCTTATCGAGACGCGCTTCGATTATAGTACCTTTAGCGAGCCTGTTCGGGTTCGCCTTCAGCTCGAGCATATCCGCCTGGAGAAGTATCATCTCAAGAAGGTCGTCGATGCCCTGCTTTTTCTTCGCGGAGACAGGAACCATTATGACGTCGCCGCCCCAGTCCTCGCAGACCAGCTCGTATTCCGTGAGGTTCTGCTTTATCCTGTCGATATTCGCGCCCTCTTTATCTATCTTGTTTATTGCGACGATTATGGGCACGCCCGCGGATTTCGCATGGTTTATAGCCTCTATCGTCTGGGGCATTACGCCGTCGTCCGCGGCAACCACGAGTACCGCGATATCCGTCGCCTGCGCGCCTCTCGCCCTCATAGCGGTGAATGCCTCATGTCCCGGCGTATCCAAGAACGTGATTTGCCTGCCGTTTATCTTTACGGTATAAGCGCCGATGTGCTGGGTTATGCCGCCCGCTTCGCCCTCGGTGACCTTTGTACTTCTGATAGCGTCAAGAAGAGAGGTCTTTCCGTGGTCGACGTGACCCATTATGGTGACTACCGGCGGACGGGTGACGAGCTCATCTGCATCGTCCTCCTTATCCTCTGCTACGAGAATATCCTCCGCAGACTGCTCGACCTTCTGCTCAAGCTCGATGTCGAAATCGCTCGCGACGAGGCTCGCCGTGTCAAAGTCTATCTCGGAGTTTATGGTGGACATCACACCCAGCATGAGCAGCTTTTTAAGTATCTCGGGCACGGGCTTGCCGATCTTTTCCGCAAATGTCTTTATGGATACGGTATCGCCCGTTATCGTGGCCTTTTCTATTTTAATAGGCTCGATGCGCTGCACGGGCTGCTGTGATTTATCCTTGCGGCGTATCTTCTTTGAGCCGAACCTTTCCTCATCCTCTATGATGCCCTTATCCTTAAACGCGGGGCGCTTTTTCTTATTGTCGTCGTCCGTTCTCTTCTTACGGTCAAAGGCATGGTTATTCTGCTTGGTGTTCTCCTTTGCGGCGAACTCGGGTGCGGACGGCTTAGGCTTTCTCTGAGCGGAGGTGTGCTGCCTTGCGCCCTGATCGTCGTCCTTATCCTTTGAAAATCCGCCTCTGCGATCGTTTTGACCATAGGGCTTTCTCTGCGAGGAGTCGCCGAACTGACGGGGCTGTCTATCGCCGTACTGTCTGGGCTGCCTGTCGCCGTAGCTTCTCTGGCCGTCCCTCTGTCCGTCGCGGTCAAAGCTCCTGCGCTCGCCGTATGCGCCCCTCTGCTGGCGTTCGCCATCCTGCTGTCTGGGTGCGCGATCGGAGTATCTCTGGTTCTGCGGTCTGTCGCCCTGGCGCGCGGGGCGCTCGTCCCTGCTCCTGCTGCCCGTCTGTCTCTGTGATTCGGTTTTTTCCTCTTTAAAGTCTCTTCTCATTTCCGCCTGTCCGGCCGTCTGCGCCGGCTCGTTGTTTTCCTTATTTTCTTTCTTCTCTTCTGTCCTTACAGTCTTTGCCGTCTGCTCCGCCTTCGGTTCGGGCTGTTTTTCGGATTTTTCCTGTTTTTCCAGCTTTATTTCAGGCTTTATCTCCGGTTTAGCCTCTTGTTTTATCTCAGGCTTTTGCTCTGGTTCCTTTGGCTTTTCCTGTTTTTCCTGTGCTGCGGGCTTTATCGGCTCCTGAATGGGCTTCTCGCTGACCTCCGGCTTAGTTACCGGCTCGGCCTTTGCGCTCTCGGCGGCCTTGGCTGCCTCCAGCTCTCTTGCCGCTTTAAGCTCTTCTTCCTGCCTTGCCAGCTTCTTTCTCTCCTCGCGCTCTCTTATCCTCGCAATGAGGTCCGTCTCCAGCTTTTTTGCCCTTTGCAGCTGGTCCTGACTTTCATTTTGGGCGCTGACCACCTTGTCAAACACCTCTTGAGTATAATTCGTAAGTTTTTTATTTACCTCAAGTATTTTCACCTTGCTCAAGCGTTACACCTCCACATTCTCACTGTCAGCTATCTGCACAAGCCTGTGCGCGAAGCGTCCGTCCGTGACCCCCGCGACCATAAGCCCGTCTTTTCCGCATCTGTGCGCGAGCTCTCCCGCAGGCTCGGATATTATCATCCTCACTCCGAAGTACTCGCACATATTTTTCATGTCCTTCTTAGTCCTCTTTGAAGCGCCGTCGTCGACTATCAAAAGCTCGACCTTGCCGCTCTTCACGCCCTTATCGCAGGCAAACGTGCCCAGCAGAACGCCCCTTGAGCGCACCGCCAGACCCAGCATACCGAAAAAGTTATTTTTCAATTTCACGGCGAAGGATCACTCTCCTCATCTCGTTATACGTCTCCTCCGCAATGGTGCAGTCAAGCGCCCGCGAAAGAGCCTTTGTCTTAAACGCCTTATCCAGACATTCTACCTTGGGGCAGATATACGCTCCTCTGCCCGAGCTTTTGCCCGTCACATCCACGCTCACGACGCCCTCCTTATCGCGAACTATTCTCAACAGTTCCTTTTTGGGCATGGGCTGTCTGCAAGCGACGCACAGGCGTATAGGCGTCTTTCTCTCCTTCAAATTTACTCCTCCGAAAGCTCCGTCTCCTCTGCGGATTCCGCATCCTTAAACACGTTATCCACTATCTGAGACTGGCTCTTTATGTCTATTTTATAGCCCGTGAGCTTTGCCGCGAGCCTTGCGTTCTGTCCCTCTTTGCCGATGGCGAGCGAAAGCTGATAATCGGGGACGATCACCTTTGCGGCGCGCTCCTCCTCGTTTACCTGGCAAATTACCACCTTTGCGGGACGAAGTGCGTTTGAGATGTACTCCGCCGGATCGCTGCTCCACGGTATGACGTCTATTCTCTCGCCGTTGAGCTCCTCGACTACGCTCTCTATTCTCTGTCCCTTGGGGCCTACGCATGCGCCGATGGGGTCAATGTTCTCGTTTTCCGCATAGACGGCTATCTTGCTGCGCTGACCGGGCTCTCTCGCGAGTGATTTTATGAGCACGGTGTTTGAGGCGATCTCAGGCACCTCCAGCTCAAACAGCCTCTTTACAAGGCCGGGATGTGAGCGGGATACGACTATCTGCGGGCCCTTTGCCGCGCGCTTTACCTCTAAAACGTATACCTTTATCCTCTTGCCGTTTTCGTATGTCTCTCCGGGGATGGTCTCGTTCATGGGGAGGATGCCGAATACCTTGCCCATTTCGACGTGATAACAGCTTCTCTCGCGGCGCTCGATGACCGCGCTCATCAGCTCGCCCTCCTTATCGGCATACTGCTCGAAAACTATCCCGCGCTCGGCCTCTCTTATCTTCTGAACGACGACCTGCTTTGCCGTCTGCGCCGCTATTCTGCCGAAGGACGCCGGCTCGACCACTTTTTCGAGCGTGTCGCCTATCTCATAAGCGGGGTTGATCTTCCTCGCGTCCTCAAGGCTGACCTCGAACGTGTCATCAAAGACCTCGTCCACGACCTCCATCTGCGCATAGATGGTTATCTCGCCCGTCTCCTCGTTAATATCTACTCTCGCGTTCTGAGATGCGCCGAAATTGCGCTTATATGCGGAAATGAGCGCCGTCTCAAGCGCCTCTAAAACTATTTCCTTCTTAACGCCCTTTTCATTTTCCAGCTCCTCCAGAGCATACATGAAATCGGAATCTATCTTCATTTTTCTGTCTTCCTCCGTTTAAAAATCGATGTGCAGCCTTATCAGCGCTATATCCTTTATGTCAAATACTCGCGTATTATTATTTATTACCACGCTCACCTCGTCGCCCTCTTTTTTCAAAAGCTCGCCGGTCAGCTCCTTTTTGCCGTTTTCATCCTTTTTATATAGCTTTATATCCACCTTTTTGCCGACAGAGCGCTCAAAATCCCGCTCCGTCTTGAGCGGTCTGTCAAGGCCGGGCGAGGACACACAAAGGACATACGCCTCCTCTATCGGGTCAAGCACGTCTAAAGGCTCGTCTATCGCGCGAGAGAGCTTTTCACAGTCGTCGAGATCGACGCCGCCCTCCTTGTCGATATATATGACAAGCTCGTTATCTTCACCCTTTTTGACGTTATACTCCAGCTCAAAGCCCATCTGCTCCGCAAAGGGCGCCACGAGCTGCTCCACAGCAACTTCTATTTTTTTAGACATCAGTACCTCTTAAAAATTATTCTCCTAACAAAATTCAAAGAGTGGGAAAAGACCCACTCTTTAAAATAGAGCTATTACTTTAGTATAATACCACAGTAATCGCCTTATTACAAGCGTTTTTAAAAGATTTTTGCCATTTTCATGCCAAGAAAATCACTCCCGCACCCACTTTTTCTCCCCGCCGACCCTTTTCAACAATTTTTTCACGAAAACCCGCGCATCTGCCCGACTTTGTAAGATGAATCGGGAAATATCTGCCGAATTGCAGCAAAGGGTGTTTTTCTAAATGGCATATATGTAAAACAGCAAAGAAAACCCTCCTTCATTCCTATCCCGACATGGGATAATGAGAGGAGGGTTCTGCAAATGACTTTTGATCAACTGATCAATATTTGCACTTTTCTCATCCTATACTTCGGAAAAATAGTCAACAATTTGCTGTACTTCAGCAGTCTTCCCAATTTTTTGTTCCAACAGCGCAAAATATTTGGGAATAAAAGGATTGCCGGAAATCAATTTTGCAAATGCAGCCGCAACTTTATCTTGCGGAAACATCGGGTTTTGTAAATTGTTAAATATAGTATCATCCATCGTGCTGGCAATGGTGTTTATTCCGTTTAGTACACCGTTTTCCGCAAGCAATTGGACAAAGGTTAAAAACGTATTATAATAATCGCTGTATACTTCTTCAAAGAAAACATCGCGCTTAAAAGCTGCAAATGCTTTCGCTTTTTGTTCTTGTGTCATTTTGCACTGATTTGCCACGAATTTCCCCATCAATCCCATTCCAAGATTGAACGCCTCTGCTTGCGCAGCGCCTTTCATAGCACCTTTAAAGCCGAAACCGCCGCCCTGCATTTGTACAGCTCCTCCGACCTGATTTCCAAGATTTTCAGCCATTTGATTTTGACCTCGCTCAATGCCGGCCATAATCTCGTAAGAATTAATCGCCTTGTTATAACGTTCAATTTGACTGGAAGTGAACGCGTCGATATCTGCTGTAAAAACACCGAACGGCAATAGCAAGCTATAAGCTCTGTGTTCCATAGCCATTAGACCTTCGAGGTACATCTCCTCAAAGTAATGAATTAAAGAATCAAAGTCTTGAACACAGTTTTGATATTTAAACTTAAACTGTTCTGTATAATATTCGGCAGTCTTTTTAAAAAGCGGACGGTATTTTATACAGGTATCCAATTCACCCGAAACTGATATGACATTTCCGTCCAATGTGAATTCCTTACTCTCACCTTTTAGAACAGGCCATTGTTCCGGTTCTTCACAAGTATACTTTGGAAAGCTGTCATACGGTGGAAATTCTCGAGTTTCTTCAATCTCTTTAATATCCTGAAAAACATCTTTTCCAATTACCTTGTTGATTTTTCTGTTCAGCGCCGTTCCGCTTTTCGCAAACGCATTGAAGCCTTTTTTGAAATCAAATGCCATAATTTTATTCCTCCTTAAAATTCATACAATTTCTATCTACTACACATTTATCGCACTTCACTTTGTTTTTCGTACACTCCTCGTCGAAACCGTTTGCGCAGTATACCCGCAGGCTTACGATTGTCAAACTGCTAACAGCCTCAGTGTACTTCTATAAATAATTCGGGACTGACATTCAGCGCAAGGCAAATGGCACGTAGGTCGTCCGCATACATCGTCTGTTTGCCGTTCATCATAGCATTAAAGGCGACCTTGGATATCCCTGCCCTCTGCGCCACCACCAGCTGTTTATATCCGTTTTTCTCTATGTAAGCCTGTACTTTTTTGTAAACTTCCATATACGCGCCTCCATAAATACAGCATTACTGTGCTTAAATTTATATTATCACAGAATTTCTGTGCAGTCAATAGAGAAGTGCAGTAATTCTGTTCTTCATCCTTGCTTTTTCTTTATTTTCGTGTATACTATTGATATAGCGAGGTGATTTTCTTGAAATACGAAATTGGCAATAGAATTCGCATGTATCGAAAAGAAAGCGGACTGACACAGAAGCAGTTGGCTGATAGAATAAATGTAACTAAAAGCAGGGTTTCGAACTGGGAGCAAGGGATCAATCGCCCAGATGCGGATATTTTAGCTGATATCTGCCGTGTACTGAATGTGTCGCCCAGTAATCTGCTAAATGTACATTTGTCGGCAGACGATTTAAGCGACAAGGAAAGAAGAGCCATACAAGCATACCGAAACAAAACCGAAGTACAGCGGGCAGTTGATATTCTGCTTGGTATAGATGATAACTGAGCATCATATCGCAAGCCGGTCTATACAGGACATATCGATGGAAGCGCAACAGCTCTCTATTTTATATTTATATGCAAAAACCTTGCTGCAAAGCGCCAGAGGTCAGTATATGATTATGCCCTTGTCTTATAAACCAACTTCGAATACTTCGAACTGAATAACTTAACGAACCTCTTACATCGAATTTTTGCAAAAGGGCATGCTTAACCTTTTCACATGTCTCATTGAATTCCCCGTGCTTATAATTACGTGCGTAAAAAATAGCAACAAAAAATAGCCGCCACTCTTCAACCTTTAGCGACTATTTTTAGTTAACATTGGTTGACCGTCTATCGGCAACGTTCTTTTCCTATATTCATTATATTATGCCCGACCCACAAAGTCAATACGCAAAATCAATCCTGGCGTTGAAACCCATATTCCCCGGCAATCAAAAAGGCCGGTTTTTTCGTCATATTTTCAAGCAGCCCGCAGAAGGCTGTTTTTTGTAGTATCAGGCGGGCAAACCTTTTCTGTTCGTCTTTGACTTGTTTCTTTAAATAATCTTTTTGTGCATTACCAACACAAGCCCAAATATACTATCGAAAAACCGATTTGCCGTCACTTTTCAAGCGAGGTGAATGAGGCGTGCTCTTTTCAGGCAATCAAAAATGCGCTGATTTATCGTCATTTTGCGAGCGAGGCGAGGAGACCGTGCCTTTTTTCAGGCAATCAAAAAGGCCGGTTTTTTCTTCATTTTTCAAGCAGTCCGCAGTCGGCTGTACGTATTAGTACGCCGACAAGGGCTGTCGCAGAAAAAGGACGGAAGGGCAGGTCTTTTTGGAAGCCTGAGGGTTAGAAGAAGCTCTGGGCTTCAATATGATGATGACCATTATTATTCTTATCGTCAGACCGCCTGTAATCCACCATGCTCGTGACCTTTATGCTGTGGATATGCGCGAGCTTATTCTCCGTGATGTAGAAATGCCGTCCCTCAAACTCGGGCAGGAGCGCCTCGTTATTCGCGTTCATCTGCATCACGTAATCCGCAACGGAGGGCGCAAGCTCGACCATAAACGCCTTTGCGTCAGAATTATTCACCACGCGGATGATCTCCCTCCTCAGGCGCATCATCATCGTGGGGTTGGAATACACCTTACCCGTGCCCGAGCAATAGGGGCAGGTCGTCTCGATTATCGTCGAGAGCTTTCTTCTGACCTTTTTGCGCGTCATTTCGACGAGCCCCAGCTCAGTCATGCCGAGGACATTCGTCTTTGTGCGGTCGTTTTTGAGATACTCGCAGAAATTATCCAGCAGGCGCTTGCGGTTTTCGGGGTCGTCCATGTCGATAAAGTCGATTATGATTATTCCGCCGATATCACGCAGACGCAGCTGACGTGAAATCTCCTTCGCCGCCTCGAGATTGGTGTTGAAGATAGTCTCCTGTAAGTCGTATTCTCCGATGTATTTTCCCGTGTTTACGTCTATCGCGGTCAGCGCCTCCGCCTCGTCTATAACGAGATATGCGCCGCTTTTCAGCCATATCTTGCGCTGGACGGCCTTGTCGACCATGCTCTCTATCGCATAGCGGTCGAAAATATTTTCCGCACTGTCAAAGTATTTCACGCGGTCGATAAGCTCGGGCTGGGTTATCTTCACCATCGCCAGCACCTTCTGATAAAACTCATAGTCGTTTATCACGAACTTATCCACATCGTTGTTGAACAGGTCGCGCACCACGCGGAACAAAAGCGTCTCCTCCGCATGTATGAGCCTGGGCGCGTTTAACATATTCGCCTTCTTCTGCACCCTGCTCCAAAGGCGCGTTAAGAACTTGAGCTCGGTTATAAACTCCTCCTCGCTCATGCCCTCCGCGACTGTGCGCACTATCACGCCCATGCCCTCCGGCTTTATACGCGTGAATATCTCCTTTAAGCGCTCTCTCTCCGCCTCGTCCGTGATGCGGCGGGATACTCCGATGTGGTCCACCGTGGGCATGAGCACGAGCATCCTCCCCGGAAGGGTCACGTGCGTCGTCACCCTCGCGCCCTTCGTGCCGCCCGGCTGCTTCAAAACTTGGACCATTATCTCCTGTCCCTTTTTGAGCATGTCCTGTATGAGCGGAACTTCGAAATTGCTATTTTCCGTCGTCTGCTCTCCCTCGAACTCAAATTCGGACTTATCAAAGCGAATATCGCCCGCATAGAGAAAGGCGTTTCGCTCCAGCCCTACGTCGATAAACGCCGCCTGCATCCCGGGCAGTATGTTCGCCACCCGCCCCTTATAGATGTTGCCCACCAGCCGCTCATGGCCGCGCAGCTCCACCTGTATCTCCGCAAGCTCATCGTCCTCAAGCAAAGCGACCCTTACCTCGTGAGGGTTTACGTCGGCTATAATCTGCTTCTTCACAACAAACTCCTTTTAGAATTAAAAATATTTCAACAGACACGTTCGTCTGAATTATACTATCTATCGATAATGCCTGCATTTAGATAGACCTTACCGTTTTCAGACTGTCTGAATTATTTACTAAGTAACTCCCCCATAGACACCAATTTTCCGTTCCTCTCTATGAGCAGATCCTCCCTCACGGCATATGCCTCACAAGTCGCGCCGGAGAGCTTCTTCGCCTCGTCTATGAGCAGCGCGGGGGAAAGCGAGCCTGCGCCGGAATGCGCCAGCGTCAATGTCATCTTTTCGCCGTCAAGGTCATAGTCGAATATGAGCGGGCGGATGTCGAGCTCACGCACCTTGCCCTTTGATTTCTTCTGTGCGATGTACTCTTTTGCGTCTATTATCTTCAAAATGCCCTCGCGCAGCAGCGCGGCATCGGTATCGCAAACTATGTTCACCCGCGCGGCGGCGCTCGCCGCCATGAGCTTGGGCGCCTTTTCCGCCATTTCGCCCAGCTTGAGTATCTCAATGCCGTCGGGCATAGCGTCGTTTAGGCGCTTTTTCGCGTCATTTAAGTCGACGTCCTGCGTCGTGTAAAACTCCATGTAGTCGCCGTGCGTCTCCATCCCCACCGCGAGCGCGGACGCAAAGCTGGTGACTATATGCGGGTTAAAGCCCTGAGAGAACTTCACGGGAAGGCCCGATCTTCTGAGCGCGCGGGAGAACAGTCTCTGCATGTCCAGATGAGAGACGAACCTCGTCCTGCCCGTGCGGGAAAACTTAACTCCTAAACGCATTTTTGCACCTCTTACCCATGCCGCAGCCCGTGCAGCCCAGCCTGCAATCCGGCGTGGTCACGGCGGCTTTCGCCTTTTCAAGCTCCTTTAGGAAAAACCTCTTGCTCACAAGGCAGTCTATGTGGTCATACGGCAAAAGCTCTTCCAGCCCCCGCTCCCTATTCGCGTAGAAATGCGGGTCAATGCCCGCGCGGGAAAAAGCGTCCTCCCAGTATTCCATGCGGAAATAATCCTGCCAGCTATCGAAAATCGCGCCGTTTTTATGCGCATAATAAAGCACACTTGACAGCTTCCTGTCCCCGCGCGCAAACACCGCCTCCAAAAAGCTCAGGCGAGAGTCATGCCAGTTGTATTTTACGCCGCGCATGGGCTTTAAAAGCTCTCTTAAATACTCCTGCTTTTCGCGCAAAAGCTCCGTGCTGTCCTGCGCCGCCCATTGAAAGGGCGTGAACGGCTTGGGGACGAACGAGGATGTTGAAACATGCAGCTTTAACGCGCCGTGCCTAAGCTCCTTGGGCGTGGACGAATAAACGCCTATCACCTTTTTGACGAGCGCGGCTATGCCCGCGATGTCCTCAAATGTCTCCGTAGGCAGACCTATCATGAAATACAGCTTTATGGACGTCGCGCCGCTTTCGAACGCATAGCGCACCGCCCTCAAAAGGTCGTCCTCCGTGACGTTTTTGTTTATGACGTCGCGCAGGCGCTGCGTCCCCGCCTCGGGCGCAAAGGTATAGCTCGACTTCCTCGCCGTCTGCATCCTCTTTGCGTATTCCTTTTCAAAGCTGTCCACGCGCAGTGAAGGCAGAGACACGCTCACGTGCTCGTCCTTAAATTCGTCTATGAGCCCTATCGTAAGGTCGTTTATCTCGCTATGGTCGCCCGAGCTTAAAGAGGATAGCGATATTTCCTCATAGCCCGTGCAGTTTATAAGCTCATGCGCCTGTTTATCGAGAGTATCGCGGCGGCGCTCCCTGTTCGGGCGATAGATATACCCCGCCTGGCAGAAACGGCAGCCGCGCGTGCAGCCGCGGAATATCTCCAGCGTGACGCGGTCATGCACCAGCCCAATATACGGAACTATCATCTTTTCCGGGAAAAACGACTTGTCGAAATCCTCCACAAAGCGCTTTTTAACGGGCATCTGCGGCCCGTCTATGCTTAAAACCGTCCCATCCTCGTTATATTTTATATCGTAAAGAGAGGGAACGTATACTCCCTCTATATTCGCGGCGGCTCTCAAAAACTTCTGCTTATCCAGCCCCGCGCGCTTATGCTCCTTATACAGGTCCAAAAGCTCGTTATTGACCTCTTCTCCCTCGCCGATTATGAACAGGTCGATGAAATCCGCCATGGGCTCGGGGTTATACGTGCATGTTCCGCCTGCGATTATTATGGGGTCGTGCTCACTCCTGTCCTTTGAATAAAGCTCCAGCCCGGAAAGCTCGAGCATCTCAAGGACGGTCGTATAGCACATCTCATAGGACAGATTAAAGCCTATCATATCGAACTCGTTCGCGGGCGTGTGCGTCTCGAGCGAATACAGCGGTATGCCCGCCGCCTTCATCTCCGCGAGCATATCCCCAAAGGGCGCATAGGCGCGCTCGCAGTAGCAGTCCTCCCGCTTGTTCTTGAGCCAATAGAGTATTATCGAGCCGAGATGGCTCATGCCGACCTCGTATATATCGGGAAACGCCAGCAGAAAGCGTATCTCCTGCGTCCCGTCCTTTTTACACATATTAAGCTCTCCGCCGGTATACCTTGCGGGCTTTTCCACCCGCGCGAGCAGAGAATCGGGTATATTAACAGTGGACAAATCAGTCTCCTCCGTGAAAATGTCTCATATACAGACCAAATCTATTGTATTATAACACTTCATAGGTCGTTGGTCAAATACTTACTGCCGTATTTATGCCCTTTTAACGGTAAAAATCGCCTTACGCACCACCTTTTGGTTCTATTTATTTGCAAACATGCCCCATATCGTATATAATGTAGTATAAAGTCGTTTAAACGCGACCCCTTTTTGGAGGTATAAAAAAATGGAATCTATAAAGCAATGGATGCGCACGGAAGCGCTCGACATGGCCGATGAGCTTGTCGCGCTCAATACCGAGCAATTCCTAAAGGAAAATATAGGCGGCTTCGGACTGAGAAAAAAGGTCATCAACCTGATAGACGAGCTGAGGGCGGCGCTCTTCCCCACCCTTTATGAAAAGGAGCTGGCCACGCGCCACTATCTCAATATTCAGGTGGAAAACCGCTTAAACACGGCGGCTATGCTGTTAAACAAGATCGTGAGGGAGGTGCTCACGAACAACTGCGCGAACAGGCGCGGACGGGAGAACTGCGACGAGTGCTCCGCAAAGTCGGATGAGATAACGCTCGCGTTCATGCGTTCGATACCCGAAATAAGGCGCATTTTGACCACGGACATGAAGGCGGCGTACATGGGCGACCCCGCCGCGATATACATGGAGGAAATACTTCTCGGCTATCCCTCAATAGAGGCGATAACCGTCTACCGCCTCGCGAACAGGCTGTTTAGGCTGGGCGTGCCCCTCATCCCGCGCATAATGACGGAATTTGCGCATCAAAAGACGGGCATAGACATCCACCCCGGCGCGACCATCGGCGAATACTTCTTCATCGACCACGGCACGGGCGTGGTCATCGGCGAAACGTGCGTCATAGGAAACCACGTCAAGCTCTATCAGGGCGTGACGTTGGGCGCAAAGAGCTTTGAGCTGGACAGCGACGGCAACCCCGTAAAGGGCGTGAAGCGCCATCCGAACATCGAGGACAACGTCGTCATCTACTCCGGCGCGACCATATTGGGCGGCGACACGACCGTGGGCGCAAACTCCGTCATCGGCGGCAACGTCTGGCTTGTAAACTCCGTCCCCGCAGGCTCAAAGGTGTATAACGCGACGCCCTCCCCCAAGATCGTCAACCCATAAAAATCACGTTTTTTCGTTACTTTTCAATAAACCGCCCTCTTTTACGAGCGGCGGTTTTTTATGTTTTACATAATTCGATATTTCCTCGGAAATCCTGTCAAAAAAAGGAAAACGGATTTTCACCGCCATTTGATTTTGAAACAAATAGTTTTAAAATCAGTCTGTCAAAAAGGCCTGATTTTTCGTCATTTTTCAAGCGAGACGGATAAGGCGAAAAAAATAGCAGCCGTCTTTCAACGGCTGCTGCATATTGCCGAAAATGCTTTGTTTCAAAACTATATTTCAAGCAAGACATGTTTTCGGCGATATGCTGTTTAGTGCATCAAGGCCCTGCACATTTTGAGATCAGAAATTGTTGTTGTCAAACCTGTTTTCCTGATTTCTGTTCTGGGCATTTCTCTGCTCCTTGGAATTTTGGGAGCTTTTGCTGCTCTGTCTGTCATTCGCGTTCTGTCCGTGATGACAGTTCTGCTGCTCATTAGAGGAATTGTTCCAATCCCTGTAATTCTGCATATCGTTTTTAAGCTGCTCATTCTGCCTGTTTTTCTGTGACATAGTATTTCTCCTTTCATGCACATTTGCGAATTTCTTCGCCAAAGTATTATCTGCATCGAAAGTTGTGTTATGTCAGGAAAATTTATCCATGCTACAACTCAAGAATTTCTTTAATTATGCGTCTGCGCTTTTCTTCAGCCCGATCGAAGCTCATCGCGACGCTGCGCGCATCTGACGATATCGCCCCGGCAAACTCCGTCCCCGTGCCTAAAAGCTCATCCGCAGAGACCTCTAGGGCTGCGCACAGTTTTTTTAAAACATCCACATTGGGCCTGTTCTTTCCCGTTTCCCAGTTGGATATGACTGCCTCGGTCACCCCGATATTCATGGCGAGCTGTTTTTGCGTCATTCCCCTGCTTTCGCGTAAATTTTTAATGTTCGCTCCTATCTCATACAGCATACCAACCCTCCTTTCGCTTCTATATAATATTAATCTTATATTATTCGTAATTTTGCGCAGTGTCAAAACCCCAAACCGCCTATAATGTCGAAATTTATGTTTTTGCTGAACCTTGTTATAAAGAAATTCTTGTGATAATTTTTATTAAAACAAGAAATTCTTTACTTGAGGAGGAAAAAATGACAGTAGTAAACGCACTTAAAACACAGATCATCAGCATGGGGGTCACTCAAAGCTCTCTCGCGAACAAATTGGATATGAGCTCATCCGCCCTGTGCAGGAAGCTCAGCGGTCAGCGCACTATGTACTTGGACGAATTCGCCGCGATATGCCGCGCGTTAGGCGTGAGCGCAGACAAGCTCATTGAAAAATGCGATGCGTGAATATGCCTTAAACCTGGAAAAGCAGGGGATAAGCCATGACCGCTATCAGGAGCTTCACCACTTCTGCCTGCAATACGACGCGCTTTCCCAAAGAGGGCGGGATATGATAGACGCCGCGGCAAAGAGGGCCGCCGGGCAGTATTCCGCCGAGCTTAAAAAGAACATCTGCAACAGGGATATGCCCTATCGCTTCATCGACATTCCATACAGCGAAAGTCAATTCAAGCGCATGAGACGCATGTTCTATGTCTATTTGAACGAAACAAAGGAGAAATGAGAATGATATCACAAAAACAAATGAGATTCGCGCGCGAGTACGTCATAGATTTCAACAAGACGCGTGCGGCAAAGGCGGCGGGGTATTCCGCCAAGACCGCCGAGCAGAGGGCAAAAAAGCTGCTCTCATCGCCGGAGGTGGTCGACTATATCGAAAAGAACGGAGGAACATCCGAAACGAGCGGCGGGCAGCGCGTTTTAAAGGAGCTTGAGCGCATAGCCTTCACAAACGCGGCGGACTTCACGCGGATAGTCACCTCGCGCGACGAAAACGGCGTGCGCAGCCAGCATGTCGAATACGTCGATACGGACGACCTCTCGAGCGACGCGCGCGCGGCGATAGTTTCCATCAAGGACACAAAGGACGGGATACGCATAGATACTGCGGACAAGTTCCGTGCGCTCGAGCTTTTAGGCAAGCATTACGGGCTGTTTTCAGACAAGGCCGAGACTACCATGCAGCTCAACATATCCCGCGAGGACAGGGAGCTTTTGGAAAGGGTCGAGCGACGATATGCGCAGGATAATTGAGGAGGCGCGGCGGGAGGAATACGCCTATTGCAAGACCCACCCCGACTATTTCATCGAGCAATACGTCAAAATAGAAAACAGCGACGGCGACTGCCCCGTCATCCCGTTCCGCCTTTGGCCGATGCAAAAAACCGCGCTAAATAGCATGATGTCGCATAGGATGAACATCATCCTAAAGGCGCGTCAGCTGGGCATGAGTTGGCTCGTGCTCGCGGCGGCGCTGCACCTGCTCATAACCAAAAACGGCGCGCGCGTCGTCGCGTTATCCCGAACGGAGACGGAAGCAAAGGAGCTTGCGCGCAGACTGGGCGTGATGCTTTCAAATCTGGGCGCGTTCGTGCGCCCCGCGCCGCAAAAGGGCTGGGAGTGGTTCACATACAAGGCAAAGGCGGGCGAGATCGAGATATTCCTTAACGGCGAGCCCTTCTCCGACTTCAAGGTATTCGCGAGCGCGGCGGGGGCTTCGCGCAGCTTTACCGCCGACCTCATAATTTTCGACGAATGGGCGTTTCAGGCGAATGCGGAGGATATTTGGATAAGCGGCCTGCCTACGGTAAACCGCGTGGGCGGCGGACGGGTCATCGGCCTTTCCACGATGCAGCAGGGCACGTTATTCGAAAAGCTCTGGCGATATAACAAGCAATTTAACCGCATATTTCTGCCCTGGACCGCCGACCCGTCGCGCGATAAAAAGTGGTATGAGCGCACGCGTGAGCTGATGGGCGACCTCATCATGCAGGAATATCCCCTCACGGCCGACGAGGCGTTATCCTCCCCCGGCGGGCGGTTTTTCACCGAGCTTAGGCGGGATATCCACGTGATAGACCCGTTCCCCATTCCCGCGCATTGGCGAAAATATCATGCGATAGACTATGGTCTTGACATGTTGGCGGGAATATGGGCGGCGTTTGACGACGAGGGCTGCGCATACGTCTATCGTGAGATATACGAAAGCGACCTGATAATCCCCGTCGCATGCGAAAGGATGGCGGAGCTGGAAAACGGCGAGGACATCTACTGCCGATATGCCCCGCCCGACCTTTTCGGACGCTCGGGCGAGACGGGAAAGACGCGCATAGAGGCGTTTTCGGAAAACGGCTTTTACTTTGAAAAGGCGAGCGCGGATAGGGAGGCGGGCTGGTCCGCGCTTAAAGAGTGGCTGAGGATAGTGACGGACGAAAGCGGGAAAAAGACCTCCCGTCTCAGAATATTTTCCACCTGCACAAACCTCATACGCACGCTGTTTTCCATAAAGACGGACAAGCGCCGCCCGTCCGACTGCGCCAAAGAACCGCACGAGCTGACCCATGCGCCGGATGCGCTGAGATATCTCATGATAAGCCGTCCAAGCGCGGATAATACGGATAAATCGCGCGACCGTTGGCTCGCACAGGCGGAAAGCCTCATCGAATACGGTCAATAGTTTAGTCGGGCAATGCATTCGACAGCACACTCCTCGCGTATGCCGCCGAAAGATACGCATACTTCATGGCCGAGGACAGTTCGACATCGTCTTTTGAATCCACCGCCCTTTCGACGCCGTCGCTCGCGGCCTCGAAATACGCGATAAGCGCCTGCGTGAGCGAGCCGTTCCCCGCGTCATTGAGCTGAGAAAGCGCGGTCTGCAAGTCCTGCGATATCTGCGTCAGCTTTTCCCTCGCCTGCTCCGCCGTGATCTCCCCCTTGTCGCGGGACAGCGAAAGAGACGTCAGCTCCTCAATGCCGCCGTTGATATCCGCTTCATCTAACAGTTTCGCGGTATTTTCATCCGCCTGTGCGCAGACAGATATCTTATCCCCTTTCATCTCATATACGCTCGTGTCCATATCCTGCTCGTCTATCAGCCTGTTTTTGACACCCGTCGCGTCCTCCTTACTCATATACCCCGATATGTACACGCGATATCCATCGTCCACCTGCGTCACAAAGCCCGCGCCGCCTTTTTTCGTCAGCTCGTCCGCATATTGACGGGCGTTAGCTTCATCCGAAAACACTCCGGCCTGTATCGCATACAGCGTAAACTCGCCTATCTCAATATCCACCTGCTGTGCGCTCGCGGCATTTTTCGTCTGTGCGGCGGACTGCGTCGGCTGTTCACTCGCCTGCGGCGCGTCGTCATTTTGTGAAAACGCCTGTGCGACGGGGTCGACGACGTTTTTGGCGAGAAAATCCCCCACCTTCGCCGCGCCTATAAGATAAACGCCTATGGCGATCGCCGCGATTATCACGACCACCGCCCAACCCTTTCTCCCTCCGCCGCTCTTCTGCGGCTGTCTTTCCTCCATCCTTGAATATCTCATGGCTGTCCTCCGTAGTTTGTCTTAATAATATCTATGCTAAAAAAACGCTTATATTACAGTTGATAGCTCAAATAATTTGTGCTATATTTTTATATAAAAAGAGACAAATCCACTTTAGAGGTATTCATATGGATAAATGGGACAAGAGGTTTATAGAGCTGGCTTCCGTTATCGCGGGATGGTCGAGCTGTTATAAGGAAAACAGGCAGATAGGCGCGGTCATAGTGAAAAACAAGCGCATTTTGACGACGGGATACAACGGCGCGCCCGCGGGCATACACAACTGCAAGGAGCGCGGAGAATGCCTGCGCCAAAAGCTGGGCATACCCTCCGGAAAGCAGCAGGAGATATGCTACGCCATCCACGCCGAGCAGAACGCAATAATCCAGGCGGCAAAGCTGGGCGTTTCGATAGACGGCGCGACGCTCTATTGCACGCACTTTCCATGCACCATCTGCGCAAAAATGATAATAAACTCGGGCATAAAGCGGCTGGTGTACATCCACCCATATCCGGACGATTTTTCCGTCTCGCTCATAAAAGAGGCGGGGATCACCGCAGAACAGTACCCCATAGAAAGCTTGTAAAAGCGTCATTTTTTGCAGGTAAACTTTGTTTACCGGATGTTTACAAAAAAAGTTGAAAAAAATCAAAAAAAGGGGTTTACAAATCCAAAAAACGTTGTATAATAATAACCGTGGTAAGACCAATGCAGTTCATGACCACACTTGATACAGCAGTATCTGGGTGCTCAAAGAGCATCTATGATATATAATTTTTCTTCCTTTTTCTTTTTTAGGGACGCCGACGGGCGTCCTTTTTCTTTGCTGTTTTTGAGGGGGAACACGAGTAAGAAGAATCGTTTGTGCGCTTGACTTTAAAAGAGGAAAGCCATTCATCAAATACAGGCAATCAAAATGTGCCGATTTGTCGTCACTTTTCAAGCAAACCGAATGAGGCGTACTTTAGTACGTCGATTAAGGTGAGTCGCAGAAAAGTGACGACAGGGCGGTGCATTTTGGAAGCCTGAGGTTGCTTTGCTTCGCAAAGCTCCATTATATGTGCGCGGCGCAGCTTTCAATCGCGAAACGGCAGGAGCCGTTTCGCGATTGAAAGTGGCCCGCCCCAACCCCGCCCTCTTCGGGGTGCGGGGTTGGGGCGGGCTTAGTTTTTGCGCGCCTCCGGCGCGCAAAAACCTGCGCCGCGCCTCGTCGACACGCTCGCTTTATAATCAGAGGGCAAGAGGAAAGACTTGCGTATAAAAAATCGCCTTTGACGGTTTGCCGCGTCAAAGGCGATACCTTATTATTCATCCGAATTTTTCACCATGTTCTGTCGAAAAATCGTCGTTTTCTGCAATCGCCATTTCTTATTTCAACCACTGCAATTTCCCCCAAAGAGTAACGGCGACTGCAATTTTTCGCATTACAGTCGCATTTTTCTATTGATTTTTTGGGAAAAATAATGTATCCTGTAAGCAACGTGAATGTTGATTATTTAATATTCACGCCGGCGTTGCCAATAACGGTAGGCGGTTGACCTTTCTTCATTTTTTAACTTCTATTTTTTAGAGGCAATGAAAGGAAGGTGTTGCAAATGACTTTTGATCAGTTCATAAGTTTTTGCACATTTTTAGTTGCCTTTACGGCGCTTATAATTACGTGCGTAAAAAACAGCAACAAAAAATAGCCGCCAGTTTACCAATCTCGTGCGGCTATTTTAATTAGTAGTCGAGGTTGACCGTCTATCGGCAACGTCTTTTCTATATTCATTATATTATGCAATCCCCCCAAAGTCAATACGCACTCCCTTTATTTTTATCCGACCATCTTTTATAGCAAACCGTTTTTCAAAGCTCGTTTTAAATAAATTCCTTTACCACCCCATACACCATGCATACCGTCACCGCCGCGCACACAGCGCATACCGTCTTATAAAGCCGCGTGCGCGAATGCTCCGCGGATATCTCCCCGCCCGTTATCTCTTTCAGCCTTGACGGGCGCAGCGTCAACAGCATTATTCCCGCATACGCCAACAGGCCTATATACGCCTCGCCCGAATAGCTGCTCACCGTCTCACTCATGCTCCCCTGCGAGAATATCCCCGATGCGAACATCGCCACGAAGTCGTTTAGCGCGTGAAGCAGCGCCATTGCCCAAATGTTGCCCGTGCGGTAGTATATCGCGCTGTACGCCGCGCCTATCGCTGCCGCCATCACGACCTGAACGAGTACGCCGGAAAGCTCCATCCCCGAAAGAATGTTGTTTAAGTGGACGAGTCCGAATATCACGCCCGAGATTATCGCACTGAACCACACGCCCGCGCCGTCCGTGCCGTATTTTTCAAATATGACCCCCGCGACTATCCCCCTGAATATGAACTCCTCCGCAATGCCAATTAACAGCGTCGTCATGCAGAACACGAGTATGTCTAACGGCGGATTCAGCGGCAGGTCCGCGCATGACTGGATCGTCGAAAGCAGCCCGAGCACAAGCGAAGCAATAATTATCATGCAGGGCACGAACGCTTTAAAAAAGCCGTATCGATATGTCGTAAGGATTTTCAGCCTGCCATACAGTGCAAGCATACCCACCGCGCACAGCGCCGCGAACAGCTCGCCCATCATGGTCGAATAATACGTCCCGTCGTCCGGTATCACAGCATATACCAATATCCCGCCCAATCTTAAAACGAGCAGAAATATCACAGCCGCCAGCCCCGCGGCCAATATGGGAAAGCGCTTAGACAATCTCTTCATGCCGACCTCCTAAAAAACTTTTCTACATTATAATATAATGCTTAAAAAAAGTCCACCTTATGTCCGCGCATAAAAAAGAGACGCACCTATGAAATGCGCCTCTGCGTTTATAATTATTTACGCTTATAGTTCTTCGCCGCCATAAACGCCGCGACGAGGTTTTCTCCCGAAACGGACGCTTCGACGTTATGCACCTGTGAGAAGATGTAGCCCGCGCCCTTGGTGAATTCGTCGAGGTTGCTCTCGACCTCCTTGGCGACCTGCTCGGGCGTCGCGTTCACCAGCGTCGCCTGCGTATCCACGCCGCCGCCCCAGAAGGTTATGTCATTGCCGTATGCCTCGACCAGTCTCTTGGGGGACATGCCCAGCGCGCTTATCTGAACGGGGTTTAATGCGTCCACGCCTATCTCGATAAAGTCGGGGATGAGGTCAAACACAGCTCCGCAGGAATGATACAGCACCTTGACCTCGGGATAGTTCTTGTGGATGAAGTCAAACATGCGCTTATGCTGGGGTTTTATCCTCTCGCGGTATGTATCGGGCGATATGAGCAGACTCTCCTGCGTACCCAAATCGTCCGTAAACTCTATGCAGGAAAGGTACTTTCCGCATACTGCGAGATAGTTTTCCAGATCCTTCATGAGAAGATCCACGCGCTTTTCAAAATAGCTGTCCATCATATCGTCGCAGTCCTCGTCGAGCAGGTTGCAGTAGAAGTTCTCATAGCCCCAATAGAGCTGACCCAGCTCGAATATGTTGCCGTTGAATACGCCGCATATCGCCTTGTCCGTCGTCTCATACAGCTTTTTCGCGCGTGCGCCGATGTCGTCAAGCTCCTGCTGATCCATTATGGGATAGGTCCACTCCTCTAACTCCTCAAGGCAGGTAACATCCGCCAGCGGATGGCATACTCTGCTATACGCCTTTTGCCCTACGGGGCAGCGGGAGACCTCCTTACCCACGTCATAGGACTTTCCGACTGTGATCTTATAGGGATGAACGAGGTCGTCTAACGGACGAACATACGCCCTGTCGCCGTTCGGCTTGAGCACGGGGTCAAACGCGCGCGGGATGTACGCCTGCGTCTTGCCGTCGAGCAGCGTGCCCAGCTTATAGCCGTCTACGCGCATACCCATACAGGGCGTCTGCCTCCAAAGGCATACGACATCGCCGCCCATTGCGTCCCTCATCTCAGGCTCTATTTCGACGAGCTGCGAAAGCATCTCGGGGACGGTCAAAATCGTCTCGGGAAGACCCACTACCTTCTTCGCCGCCATGTATGAATACACGTTTACGCCCGTCGTTCCCGTTCCGCCAAAGTCCACCGGAACTCTGTCGACCGGCTGACGGCGCAGCGCCGCATTTATTCTCTCTCTTGAATTCATAACGCTACCTCCTCGTTTCATTCGGTTAATGTTCGGTTATTCGATACTTTAAATATACATCTTAGTTTTTTACTATCATTGTGAAAAACAACTGTATTTTGCAAATAACTACTGTCCGCACGATCGGCGCATTTTTTGAATAATAAACCGTTTACGGCGCATCATATAAGAAAAACGCAGGAGAGATCTCATGTTATATTTAAAGGTAGTTATAGCCTCGCTCGTTTCCGCCGTGGTGCTTTTTATTCTCACAAAGCTCATGGGCAATAAGCAGATAAGCCAGCTCAACATGTTTGACTACATCGTGGGCATAACCATAGGCTCCATCGCTGCGGAGATGTCCACCGAGCTTAAAGAGGACCCGATACAATTCATCATCGCGATGGCGGTGTATGCGCTGCTCGCGGTGCTGATATCCGTCCTCACGGCGAAATCGCTAAAGCTGCGCCGATTTTTGAGCGGAAAGCCGTATGTTCTTTTCGACGACGGAAAGATATACCGCGATAATCTCAAAAAAGCAAAGCTGGATGTCAACGACTTTTTGACGTTCGCCCGTCTCGCGGGATACGGCGACCTCACGCAGGTCAAGACCGCCGTGCTCGAATACAACGGCGCTATCAGCTTCTTGCCCCGCTCGTGCTATCGCCCCGCCACGCCCAAGGACATGCACATTCTCGTCGCGGAGGAGCTGCTGTTTTCCTCCGTCATAATGGACGGACATATCATAGCGGATAATCTCAGGGCGGTGGGAAAGGATGAGAGTTGGCTTATAAAGGAGGTCAAAAAACAGGGATATATCGGCGTGGAGAGCGTGTTCCTCGGCCTATGCGATTCGACAGGCACGCTTAATCTTTTCCCCATGAACACGGGACGCCCCAAGCAGGAGTCCGTCGAATAGACGGCTCATTCGAAAACGCCCGCGCACTTTTCCTATTGAAATTTCGCCTTGTCAAAGATATAATTGATATAGCGAAATTCAAAAGGAGGAATAAATAATGCTTAAAGGCGGAATTTTTCATCCCCAGCTTTCGAGAGTAATGGCGGAGCTGAGGCATATGGACACTATAGTCATAGGAGACGCGGGTCTTCCCATACCCAAGGGCGTGGAGAGAGTCGACCTCGGCTGGAGACCGGGCGACCCCGCGTATTTAGACGTTTTGGAGGAGATGTTAAAGGTGCTCGTGGTCGAGCGCGCTACCTTCGCCGAGGAGGCGCTCACAGTCACCCCCGATTTTCACAAGAAGGCGCTGGCGCTGCTCCCCGAGGGAATCCCGGTGGATTACGTTCCCCATGTCGAGCTGAAGCACTTATCCGAAAACGCAAAGGCGATCGTGCTCACGGGCGAGTTTACGGGCTATACGAACGTCATACTGACCTGCGGCTGCGCGTATTGATATCGGTCAAACGCAAAAGATCTCCGAGGCTTTTTTATCAGGCCTCGGACTTTAGCTTTATAAACATTAATGAAAATAGACACAAAAAGACCTGAATTTTGGATATCCGCTGCCGGGTTGACCGTACTCGCGGCAATCTTTTTAAACTGGTGCATCGGCGCGGACGTCACCGTTGCCGGATTTATCGCCGCGCTTTTAAGCGTGACTCTTTTTGCGGCTGTATGCCTGCGCTTTGTCCCCGAATGGGTGCGCTTTTGGAAAACAGGCGTTTCCGACTGCACCGAATATTCGCAGGAGAATGTGCCCAAACACATCGAATTAAAGATATTTTTCTCATTGATCGCGGTGGATATCGCGGTCGTGCTTTTGGTGTACCTGCTGCGCCGCATAATGGGCATAACGGGCGCGGGCGAGACCTTTGCCGAGAGCTTTGACTTTTGGAAATGCACGGACAGCGCGCACTACATAGACATCGCGCGGGATTGGTATCTTTCAAGCGGAGATTACGACAGGCTCGTCCAACTCGTGTTCTTCCCCGGATATCCGGTAATAATGCGCCTGTTTAACGTCGTCATAGGAAATTACCTCTATTCGGGAATGATAGTCTCGGGCATATGCTTCGCGCTGTCCGGCTGCGTGATATACAGACTGCTGCGCCTTGATCATTCTCACGGCGATTCCATCAGGATGATAAGGCTTTTATGCATAATGCCGGGTGCGTTCTTCTTCGCCGCGCCCATGAGCGAGAGCCTTTTCATGCTTATGTGTGCGCTCACGATATACTGCGCGCGCACCGACAAATGGCTGATAGGCTGCCTTTTCGGCGCATATGCGGCGTTCACGCGCTCGCTCGGAATAACGCTCATCGTCCCTCTGTTGTTTGAGGCGATCGCGGGATATGTGCGCACAAAAAATGAGAAAGGCAGCAAAAAACGCCTTATCGCACGTCTTGCGCTCATGCTCATAGTCCCGCTCGGTTTTATAGCATATCTTTACATAAACTACCGCGTGTCCGGCGACCCGTTCAAGTTTATGGAATATCAGCATGACAATTGGAGCCAGGGGCTCGGATGGTTCTTCAACACGGCGGCATATCAGACGCAGATGGCGATAAAGTGCAGCACGACCAAGGTTCAAAACATGCTCGGGCTGTGGATACCCAACCTAATCGCGTGCTTCGGCAGTCTCGTGCTGATGTTCTTTTCCGTCAAAAAGATGCGCCCCAGCTATGCAGCGTGGTTTATAGGCTACTACGTCGTCGCCATAGGCACGACATGGCTGTTAAGCGCGCCGAGGTACTTAATAGCCTTTTTCCCCGTCCCGCTCGCGCTGTCCATCGTGGCTAAGGGACGCAAAAATGAGATCGCCGCGACCGTGACCTGCGCGGTTTTGGCGCTGCTGTATCTGTGCGCATTCGTGCTGCGCTGGCAGGTGTGGTAAACTAAGACGATAAATCCTGACCGACAAGCCTTTCGGTCAGGATTTTTTATGCCCAACTCGCTCGTCTTGCGCTTGCGAATATAAAGCGAGCTTGCCGATGACGTGCGGCGCAGGTTTTTGCGCACCATCCTGCGGATGGCGCGCAAAAACTAAGCCCGCCCGCCGGAGGCGGGCGGGCGACTTTCAAGCATGAAACGGCTTTCGCCGTTTCATGCTTGAAAGCTGCGCCGCGCATGTACGTGTGAGTTGAAGCTTTTTGGCGTTAGCGAGACGGCATTTCGACGTGGGATTATAATGGAGCTTTGCGGAGCAAAGCAACCTAATTATTCAATTTGCGTGAATATTTGCTCTTTTAAAATGGAGCGCACAAACTTCTCTTACCGCACTCCGTTTTTCACTATTAGTTTTTACATATAACTTGCGCCAAAAGGCGCACTGCCCTCTTATGGGAAAGTCTGAAAACCACGGTTTTCAGTTAAAACATAGTTTACTTCTAAATCAATCTAATGCCTTTAAAACTTACTTCTGACTTGAACCATTCTCTTTAATGGAGCTTTGCGCAGCAAAGCAACCTATCGCTTGCTGCGACAAAGGCGGAAAGGTGAGCCTTTTAGCCAGCCTGAAAAAAAGACCCTCTCCCTTAAGGGAGAGAGCCTAAAATTCGCTTTTTTAAATTAGAACGTTCTGATGGAAGAAGTCCAGCCGCCGTCGATAACCATTACATCGCCGGTGATGTAGGAAGCGAGAGCGTCGGAAGCGAGGAACGCCGTAGCAGCGCCGATATCCTCGGGATCGCCGGGTCTGTGCATCGGGATAGCCGCCATCATCTTCTCAGCGGTCTCCTTGTTAGCATAGAAGAGCTTCTTCGTGCCTTCGAACATGATGGAGCCGGGGCAGATAACGTTTACTCTGATGCCCTCGTCAGCGAGTTCGATAGCCATAGCTTTGGACATGTTGATAACACCCGCCTTAGCCGCCGTGAAGCCAACCTGTAATCTTAAGGGAAGAACGCCCGCGATGGATGAGATGTTGATGAGGTTGCCCTTGGTCTCCTGCTTTCTCATCTGTCTGATAGCGTACTTGGACATGTAGTATACACCGTTTAAGTCACAGCCCATGATCCTGTCCCAAAGACCGTCATCATAGTCATATATCTTCTTTCTGTACTCAGGACCGCCGTTGATTCCCGCGTTGTTTACGAGAACGTCGAGCGCACCGAACTTCTCAACAACGGTGTTTACGCATGCTTCGCAGCTCTCCTTGGAGGAAACGTCGCATACAACAGGCTCGCACTTGCCGCCCTCTGCCTTGATCTCGTCAGCGATCGAGGAAAGAGTAGCGATGGTACGACCGGTAACTACTACCTGAGCGCCTTCCTGAGCGAAAACCTTCGCGATAGCGCCACCGATAGCGCCGCCGCCGCCGGTTACGACAACAACTTTGTCCTTAAGCTTTAAATCCATACTATTTCTCCTTTAATTATATTGGCCTCTGCCAATTATTGTTTAATTCTGCGCACGGCTCGCGTTAAACGATAAACCATGACGCAAGTTTATTATACAATACACCCGCACAATAATCAAGCAGTATTTTGTGAAAAAATTATTTTTACCGCTTTTTTCTGCATTTTCGGCAGATTTTTACCCATTTTTTTACGAAAAATTGTGCAAAAAGCTAATTTTGCACAAAAAACAGACATCCGTCTATGTTTGAGCATTTGCTCGTCGCTATTACCCCCGTATAATAGCGTTGTACATTTATATTTATCATTATTTATTATATTTGGAGCAGTAAAATGAACATTACAATTGTTTGTGACGTCTTGGGCGAGGCGAACAACGGCACTACGATAGCCGCCCTCAACCTCATAGACAGCCTTAAACGCAAGAGACATAACGTCCGCGTGGTCTGCGGCGACGAATCTCGCATCGGGCAGGAGGGCTATTATGTCGTTAAGAGCATAAACCTCGGCCCGCTCAACAGCTATGTTAAAAAGAACGGCGTTTCATTGTCCCGTCCCGATAAAAAGATACTCAGGCAGGCCATATCCGGCGCAGACGTCGTCCACTGCATGATGCCCTTTGCGCTTTCACGAGCAGCAATGAAGGTCTCGCGACAAATGGGTATCCCAGTCACGGCGGGGTTCCATGTTCAAGCGGAAAACTTTACATCCCATATTTTCATGATGAACTCCCGCCTCGCGAACAAGCTCACCTACAAGAACTTCTACAGAACGTTCTACCGTCACTGCGCGTGTGTCCACTATCCCACGGATTTTATCCGCTCGGTATTTGAAGATCAGACCGGCCCCACGAATCACTACGTCATATCAAATGGCGTAAACAAGCGATTTAAGCCCATGAGCATAAATAAACCCACCGAGCTTGCAGATAAATTCGTGATACTCTTTACGGGGCGATATTCAAAGGAAAAATCCCATGACCTGCTCATTGATGCGGTCAGCCTGTCGAAATATTCTGACAGGATACAGCTCATATTCGCAGGCGCGGGCCCGCGCGCGGAGCATATCGACGAGTATTCAAAAAAGCTCCCGTTAAAGCCCATATGCCGATTTTTCTCCCGCGAGGAGCTGGTGAAGATATTAAACTTCACCGACCTTTACGTCCATCCCGCGGAGGTCGAGATCGAGGCGATATCCTGCCTCGAGGCGATAGCCTGCGGCGACGTCCCCGTGATAAACAATTCACCGCGCTGCGCGACAAAGAGCTTCGCGCTTACGGATAAGAACCTGTTTGAATTCAACGACTCATCCGACCTCGCGAAAAAAATTGACTACTGGATAGAGCATCCACGCGAGAAGGCGGAATGCAGCATAAAATACCGCGATTTTGCAAAGCAATTTGACTTCGATACGTGCATGGATAAGATGGAAGGAATGTTAAAAGATGCCGCGGCAATGTAAGACAATCTACTATACCGACGAGCAAAACGACGACTTTGCCGGAACGAAAATCGTGAAATGCGCCATAGGTGAGGACTACGTCTTTGCGCCCGAATCGCGCGCGTGGAACATCTGCTCAAAGATTTTATATTACGGCGTTGCCTACCCCATCGTTTTCGCCGTATCAAAGCTCTGGCTGGGGCTGAAAATAGTGGGCAGGGATAAGCTAAAGCCGCTCAAAAAGACGGGCTTTTTCCTGTACGGCAACCACACGCAATACCTCGACGCATTCACACCCGGTATGCTCACCGCGCCGCACAAGGCGTATATAATAACAGATGCAGACGCCGCCAGCATAACCGGTCTTAAAAACATAGTCAAGATGCTGGGCTGCCTGCCCATACCCACCGAGCGGCGGGGCTATCGCGGCTTTTTGGCGGCTATTGAGCGGCGCATTGGCGAAAACGGCGTGGTGACCATCTTCCCCGAGGCGCATATCTGGCCATATAGTACGACCATCCGCCCGTTTGCCGCAACGTCCTTTGCGTATCCCGTCAACCTAAACGCGCCTGTCGTGGCGATGTGCGCGACGTACCGCAAAAGGACGGGGCTATTCGCATTCTGCCGCCGTCCGGGCATGACGCTCTATGTGAGCGACCCCATCTATCCCCATCCCGAGCTCAAAGGACGCGACGCGCGCGAGTATCTTCGCGATAAGGTCTATGAATTTATGGACGAAACGGCAAAAAGCGAGAACAGCTATGAGTATATAAAATACGTAAAGCAGGAGCCCCAAGCCGCCGAGACGGATGAACAGCCCTCGTTTTCACTGTAGGTCAAATGTATTTGATGAGGCGGCACTATCTAAGCTCACCCTCTTTTTTGCATTTTTTATCAATATTTGCATAAACAACGGTGACTTTTAAGCTGTTTTAATATATAATGGCAGTGTTATATAATGTTGTGTTATATAATAATATAATGAAGTAATCGCCGCGAAACCTCACGGCCTTACAAAAACCTGAAACCGAAAGGAGTTTTATAATGGGATTAATTAAAGCAGGCATCGGCGCTGTAGGAGGCGTCCTCGCCGATCAGTGGAAGGAGTTCTTCTATTGCGACGCACTTCCTAACGATGTGCTCATGCGCAAGGGAGAAAAGAGAACCTCCGGTCGCTCGTCAAACACAAAAGGAAACGACAACATCATCTCCAACGGCTCGGGCATCGCCGTCGCGGACGGTCAGTGCATGATAATCGTCGAGCAGGGAAAAATCGTCGAGGTATGTGCAGAGCCGGGCGAGTTTACATACGACAGCTCCACAGAGCCCAGCATTTTTTCCGGAAAGCTGGGTAAGAGCATTTTAGACACGTTTAAGGTAATAGGCAAGCGCTTTACCTACGGCGGCGACACGGGCAAGGATCAGCGCGTTTACTACTTCAACACCAAGGAGATCCTCGCGAACAAGTTCGGCACGCCCAACCCCATAATGTTTGAGGTCGTAAACAAGCGCATAGGCATGAGCAGGACTGTACAAGTCAGATGCAACGGCGTATACACCTACGTCATCACCAACCCGCTCACTTTCTATACAAGATTATGCGGCAACGTCGCGAACGAGTTTACGAGAGATCAGATCGACGATCAGCTCAAGGTCGAGTTTATAGACGCACTTCAACCCGCGCTTGGCGCGCTCGCCGAGCAGGAGCTGCGCCCCGCTCAGATACCCGCAAAGGCAAATGAGCTTAAAGCGGCGATGAACGACGCCTTAAAGCAGGAGTGGATAGAAAACAGAGGTATCTCCGTAGGCAAAATCGCGCTTAACCCCATAACCCTCACTGCAGAGGATATGAAGAAGATAAACGAGCTGGAGGACGCGGCAAGCGTGGGCTCCAACCCGTTCATGATGGCAGGCAGGATGACCAACGCCACCGCAGACGCCATGCAGACCGCCGCCGGAAACAGCGCAGGCGCTATGACCGGCTTTATGGGCATGGGCATGGTAGGCATGGGCCAGAACGGCGGCTTTAACGCGGCTCAGAACCTCTACAACATGGGCGCACAGCAGGCTTCGCAGCAGCAAGCTCAGCAGCCCCAGCAGCCCCAGCAGGCTCAGCAGCCCGCTCCCCAGCCCGCTGCGGACGGATGGAAGTGCTCCTGCGGCACGGTGAACGAGGGTAAATTCTGTACAAACTGCGGCACGAAAAAGCCTGAACAGCCGGAGGGATGGACTTGCACCTGCGGAGCAGTCAACAAGGGCAGATTCTGCACAAACTGCGGCGCGAAAAAGCCTGAAGGCATCCCGCAGTATAAGTGCGACAAGTGCGGATGGGAGCCTCCTAAGGGTGAAAAGCCGCCTAAGTTCTGCCCTGAATGCGGCGATCCCTTCGATGACGGTGATATCATAAACTAACAAGCTTATAAATAATGCCCTTTATCCGAGCGAGTGATTTTTCTCACGCTCGGCGGGCTCTATTTCAGCTTTAATAAAATAGCTCTGTAAAACACAAGCATTTTTTGAGGTATATAAAAATGGGATTATTCGATAAAAAGTACTGCAGCGTCTGCGGAGAAAAAATCGGGCTTTTAGGCAACAGAAAATTAGAAGATGGTAACCTCTGCAAAAACTGCGCTCGTAAGCTCTCTCCGTTTTTCGGCGAACGCAGGCATTCAACAGTTGACGAAATAAAGCGTCAGCTTAGTTACCGCGAAAGAAATGAAAAACAGCTTGTCAGCTTCTCTCCTGACAAGAGCTTTGGCGAAGGCGGGCGGATATATATAGAAACCTCGGGCAACAGATTTATTGCAACAAACAGTTCAAACTGGCGCAATCTCAACCCCGACATTATCAGTTTTGATCAAATAAAAGATGTGCAAACAAATATCCGCGAAAATAAGGAAGAGCTTTTCTATGAGGATAATGACGGAAACCGCAAAAGCTATAATCCGCGCAGATATGAGTATGAATATGAGTTCAACGTCTCACTGCTTATCGATTCGCCTTGGTTCGATAAAATAGAAATAGAGCTTTCCGACGGTAACCGCCCCGACAGCAGATACTGCGAGCTTTATCGCAATTATGAACGTGAAATGCGTGAACTTTATGATATATTACTTAAAAAGAACATCATCTCTGAAAGTCCAGCAGATAAAGCCTCTGCAGCAGATATGGCATATATGGCAGGTTCATGGCATTGCCCCTCCTGTGGTGCGGAAAATTCCGGAAGATTCTGTGAATTCTGCGGTAGTCCTAAGCCGGTTTAAAAATAAAGCGCGACAAATTTTTCGAATATTCATGGTCTGCGCGTGTCTGTTTTTAGTTCTCTTATGCTTTTGCTGCTGCACCGCAAAAGCACGTCACGATATATCACAGCTAAAAAGCTTTTCTATATCGTATAGCTGTATGGACTTGCGCTATTCCTATGCTTTTTCATTAAAAGCACAGAACGACTCATGGCTATTCAGCGCAGACTGTTTTACATTAGATAAAACACATAAAACCTCGCTTAAAGATGTCGCCATAGATGGGAACAATGTCAACTGCTTTTTTGATATAATAAATGAAAATAACATAATAGAACATGTCGAAAACTATAGGAAACCCCTAAGGCTGCCCTTTATACATCCTGTGGATGCAGACTCGACATTTCTTTGCATAAGATTTTCAGACGAGAGCGAATATACTGCAACCGGCACAAATTCGATAAACAATGAACTTATAAAGTTCTTTTACAGCCTTGCAGAATCCGCCGGCAACAATAAATAAAAAGGAGATATTTTAATGGCAGTATTACAAGAATACAAATGTCCGTGTTGTGGAGGTGCAATATCCTTTGACAGCGCGAGTCAAAAGATGAAATGCCCCTACTGCGATAATGAATTCGACATAGATACTCTAAAAAGCTATGACGATGAACTTAAAAACGATCAGGGCGACGAAATGAACTGGGAAACCTCCGCCGGCGAGCAGTGGCAGGAGGGCGAAACGGACGGCCTGAGAACATACACCTGCGAATCCTGCGGCGGTCAGATAGTAGGCGATGAGAACACCGCGGCGACATCCTGCCCGTTCTGCGGCAACCCCGTCGTTATGACCGGTCAGTTCACGGGCGACCTCAAGCCCGATTTCGTAATACCGTTCAAGCTGGATAAAAAAGCGGCAAAGGAAGCACTTTTAAAGCACTATAACGGCAAAAGACTGCTCCCCAAGGTATTTAAGGACCAAAACCACATTGACGAGATAAAGGGAATATACGTCCCCTTCTGGCTTTTCGACGCAGATGCGGACGCGAACATCCGCTACAAGGCGACGCGCATCCGCACATGGAGCGACAGCGACTACGACTATACTCAGACCAGCTTTTTCTCCGTAGTGCGCGGGGGCAGCATCGGCTTTGAGCGCGTCCCAGTGGACGGCGATTCAAAGATCGCGGACGACCTCATGGAGTCCATCGAACCCTTTGACTTCAAAGACGCCGTGGACTTTAAAACAGCATATCTTGCGGGCTATCTCGCGGATAAATATGACGTCACAGCCGAACAGAGCATCGACCGCGCCAACACACGTATAAAGAAGAGCACGGAGGATTCCTTCGCCGCGACAGTTCAGGGCTACGCTAGTGTAACTCCCGAAGCCTCAAGCATAAAGCTTAAAAACGGAAAGGCAAAATACGCACTCTATCCTGTATGGATATTAAACACAAGTTGGAAAGGCAAAAACTATATCTTTGCCATGAACGGACAGACAGGCAAGCTCGTTGGCGACCTCCCCATGGATAAGTCAGCGTTCAAAAAGTGGCTGTTTGGCATAGCCGGAGTTGC
>CAKROK010000006.1 GCA_934373295.1 uncultured Christensenellaceae bacterium
GTCATGGATGCCGCGGACAGCTGCGCACAGCTTATAACGCTGGACGACGATAAATTTGACGAGCTGTATTTCGCTGTTTCTGAATATTACGGGGATATCGTGGAATATCCTGACGGGATAGTGCTGTCCATAACGGACGAAAATGAGAACGGAATTAAGGAGATTTTTAGCGAACAGGGGATAGAGCTTACGGCAAAGTCGGGTGAGACTGCGGCTGTAGCGCATTAGAGGTAACAGCATGACAGAACGGAAAATCGGCGAAAAGATAAAGGTGATAGACGGCAGGCTTACCAGCCTCGCGGGCGCGGCGTTTAAAAAATACGGCGTCACGCTCTCACAGACGCGCGTTTTGAAATACATAAACGACTCGGGCGGCGAGGCATTTCAGACGGATGTCGAGCGATATATCGGCTCATCCCATCCCACCATTGTGGGCATTTTATCGCGGCTGGAGCGGGACGGATTTCTCGAAAGCAGATATGAAAAGGACGATAAGCTGAGAAGAAAGGTCGTGATGACTAAGAAGGCGAGGGACATCGGCGAGGGGATATTCGCGGATGTGGAAAAGATCGAAAGCGCGATGACGGCGGGGTTTTCGGTGGATGAAATCGACGAGCTTAAAAGACTTCTCGATAAGATAATAGACAATATTTGATGAAATAAAACAGGGCTTTTGCGGTAGTGCAAAGGCCCTTTATGATATGAGCTACAGTGAAATATCGTTTATTATTTCGATGTGCTCGTCGGCTTTTTTGCCTTTTTCCATAAAGCCTATTATCACGGCAGCTATGAGGAAAATGCTCAATAATATACACGCGCATAGTATTATGAATTCCATCAGATAATCCGATGCGGACAGCTCCTTGCTGGTTTCGATGTAAAAATCGGCGCGGTAGCCCTCGACATCATATCTGGAGAGCATTTCGTCATAAAACTTGACGATATCCGGATTCAGCTCGCTTATCGGGTGAATACTTCCTAAAAGATGATACTTTTTTCCGGAATAGTTAGAGCTTGAGCTTTGTCCATTATTGAGGAATTTTGAAAAATCGGCGGTCGCGGCGTCGATATCGCCGAGGTCGGCGGCGTCAAAATACAGCGGAGCGACCACGTTTTTATCCCCTTTGGGAAGGAGAACTGCGGCGACGTAGTTTGTCGCACTGTTTTCATCCTCGCCCTCATAGGCAAATGTCTCGATGAATGAAAAGACATCGCCCGTCACGTATTGGGAATCCTCGCCGGAATACACATCCGCCGCGTTTTTCTGCGCCTGAATATTGCTTTGCGTATCGACTATCTTATAGATGCACACCGCGCAGGTAATGAGCGTGAGCAGCAGGAGGATGAGTAAGGAGATGCGGTTATCCCTTAAAAATGACGTAAACGGGCGCTTTTCATTTATACCGGCGAGCTTGCGCTCCTTGTGGTCAGCTATTGCCGGTGCGGCGTATATAAATGTGATGAAGGCGACTATAAAGCATGCCAATCCGGGCGCAAAGTATGAATTGATGAGCAAAGTCACTCCGGCAACCCAGAGCAGCGTGCCTATTATTCCCACGATCGTTGCGAGAGGGGAGTTTTTAAAGATTTTAATGCTGTAGGGAATCATAAATTATACTCCTGATTATAAATAATAAAAAAGCCGCGCTTTTTTATGCACGGCAAAAAACATCACTTTTTGTTTATGTTCTTAAACCCCTTTATGGGGATGTTTGCGATGAGCTCGGTGGAGGAATCCTCGTTGGAGCTGCCGACGTTCTGGAACGAGATATTGACGTTATCATCCACGGTGACGTATTTTGATATGACGTCGAGGATCTCGCTCTGCATCTGCTCGATGACGGCGCTCACTCGCTTATCGCTGTTATTTCCGCGGTCTATCGCAAGGAGGACCTGAAGCCTGTCCTTTGCGGCGTCCTTGCTGCTTCTCTTTTTACGGGTGCTGAATAATCCCATGCCGACGCCTCCTATTATTTCTTCTTGGAGAACAGGTTTTTGAGCGAGTCAAAAAAGCCGGTCGGCGCCATGAAATCGTGAATCGGGATATCCTCGCCCATTATCCTCTTGACGACGCGCGCATATGCCGCGCCGGCGTCCGAGGTCGTGTCGCTGACTGCGGGCTCGCCTAAGTTGGAGGAACGCAGTATGCGCTCATCCTCGGGGATAACGCCTATAAGCTCAACGCCCAATATGTCGATGGTATCGTCTATTGAAAGCATATCGCCCTTTTGGACGAGGTCGGGGCGAAGCCTGTTTATGAGCAGCTTTACGTCGTCGATGTTGTTCGCGCCTAAAAGGCCGATTATCCTATCCGCGTCTCTTACGGAGGACACCTCGGGGATGGCCACGACGACGGCGCTCTTTGCGCCTGCGACGGCGTTCATAAAGCCCTGCTCGATGCCCGCGGGGCAGTCTATAATGACGTAGTCGAATTCCTCCTCAAGCTGAGCGATTATGGTCTTCATCTGCTCGGGGTTGACCGCCATTTTGTTGCGGCTCTGCGCTGCGGGGAGGAGGTATAGTCCGTCATAGCGCTTGTCCTTTATGAGCGCCTGCTTTAAGCGGCAGGAGCCCTCCGCGACGTCCACTAAGTCAAAGACTATTCTGTTTTCAAGACCGAGCACTACGTCGAGGTTTCTGAGGCCGATGTCCGTATCCACGAGGACAACGGATTTGCCCGAGAGCGCAAGACCTGCGCCTATGTTAGCGGTGGTGGTCGTCTTGCCGACGCCGCCCTTACCGGATGTGACTACGATAACGTTGTTCATATATGATATTCCTCCATTAGTTTAAAGCGGTTATTACTATTCTATCGTCTATGAGCTTCGCGAGCTCGGGATAATCGACCTGTCTTTTCGCGGGGAGAACGGCTATCTTTCCGGCGATCCTGATCTGATTCGCCTGGAGGGAGTTTGTTATCACAACAACATCCGTGCGCCCCTTTGCGCCCGCGTGCACTAGCCCCCTCAAGCGGCCGAATATCGCGACGCTGCCGCCCGCGATGATCTCCGCGCCCGCGTTTACGTCGCCTATCACGACCACGTCGCCCTCACATTCTATCCTCATGCCGTTTCGCACGGTCTGGTTCACGAAAATGCTCTTTGCGTCGAAGTAGTTCGTGCTGATAAGAGACACGTCGTCCGCATCGCCGGTCGATTTATCGGCGGATGTATTTTCTGCCTGATTTTCCGTATTATCGGGTTTTTCCTGTTTTTTCTCAGCCTGCTGAACGCTGGGGGGGACGTCGTCATCCACGAAGTACGTCTCCATGAGGTCGAAATCCATCAGCAGCATGTTTTTAAGCTCGCGCTTTTGTGCATCGGAAAACAGCTTTCCGTATATCATCACGGCCTGACCGAGCTGTGAATAAAAGCTCTTGTTGACGGAGAGCTTTTCGATTATGGCGGTGCGCAGCTCGCTGTATGAGCAGCGGTCGTTCAGCCAAAGCTCGAGCATCCTGCCGTTGCTCTTTATCTTAACCTTTTCTGTCAATTCAAAATACCTCTATTATAATCAAAAATAATATACAAAAAAATTTACCTTTTCATTTTAAACTATAAACGGTCAAACTTCAACTACTTTAATCGGTATAATTTGAACGTTTGATTAATTTTGTGCTGTTTGCATTGAAAGACGGGCGGTAAAAGTGTATACTGAAAGTCGGAAAGGAGCACGTATGAGAAAAAACAACTTTTCAAAGCAAATTTTTAAGCAGATAGACTGGATATTGCTGGGGATGGTGGTCGTAATACTCGTCGTCGGCGTGCTTTGCGTGCTTAGCACGGTGAACGCGGGCTACAATCCCGATGAGCTGACGTTTTGGGAATACGTCGATACGCTAAATCTGTCCGCAGCGAGCCTTCAATTCGTGTTTTTCGCCGTGGGGCTTATCGCGCTGGTTCTGCTTTTGTTTGTGGATTACAACAATTTAAGAGAATACACGGATATAATATATTGGCTGACCGTGGCGCTGCTCGTCGCGGTAAAGTTCTTTGGCTCGGAGGTCAACGGAACGGCGGGCTGGTTTAAGATAGGCTCGAGGGGCTTTCAGCCGGCGGAGTTCGGCAAGGTCTTTATGATAATCGTATTGGCGAAGGAGTTCGCGAAGAGGACGGAGGGCAAAAAGGACGGAATACAGACGTTTAAAGAGCTTTTTCCCATGCTTTGGAGGTTCGCCATTGCCTTTGCGCTTATAGTCTGGCAGCCGGATTTCGGCACGGCTATGGTATACGCGGCGATTTTTATAGGGATGATGTTCGTCGCAAAGACCAGCTTTAAGCTGATAGGCATAATGCTGGGAGTGGTTGCGGTGGCGTCGCCGGGGGTGTATTTCCTACTGGCGGACTATCAGAAAAAGCGCCTTTTGACGTTCATAAACCCCGCGCTTGACCCGGACGCGGCGCTTCAGGTGACGCGCGCCAAGGAGGTCGCGGCGTCGGGCGGCATGACGGGAAAGGGATTGTTTTCCGATAAGCTGCTCACGCAGGGGACGGGATATCTGCCCTTTGCGGACACGGATTTCATATTCGCCTCCACGACCGAGGCGCTGGGGTATATCGGCGCGGCGCTGGTCGTGCTGCTGTATCTTGCCTTTATAATGAGGATGTTCATGCTCGCCTCCCGCGCGAAGGACGACTTTGGGTCGTATATCATCGTGGGTGTCGCCTGCATGTTCCTCTTTCACATAATCGAAAACATAGGGATGAACATAGGGATGCTGCCCGTCACGGGAATCCCGCTGCCCTTTTTCAGCTATGGCGGCTCAAACATGCTTTCGTGCATGATCGCGCTGTCGCTCGTGCTGAACGTGAACCTGCGGAGGTTGAAATATACGTCGCTGCAAGGATCTTAGAGATGGCGGTTTAATACGAAATGAATGTGCTCCGAAGATAAAATGAGCTATGCCGACGAGGCGCGGCGCAGGTTTAAAAGCGACCCAAAAGGGTCGCTTTTAAACTAAGCCCGCCCCAGCCCCGCCCCCACGGGGGCTGGGACGGATGAAAGCTGCGCCGCGCGCGAACGTGTGAGTTGAAGCTTTTTGGCGTCAGCGCACAAACACAACAGCTCAAAACCCATACTATTCGCACAAACTAAAGCATACGGTCTGTAAAATTATCGTGCAGCATAATTTTAAGACCGTCACAAGCTGCACAAAAGAAAAGACAATAACAGCTTATCGAAGTTATGCCAACTCACCTACAATCGAGTGGGAATCACAAACAAAACTATTTACACTAAGTAATGTATGCGGTCTGTAAAATCGCTTGCGATTTTAAGACCGTCACCGTCGAGAAACAAAGTATAATCAACAACTAAATTAAGCACTTATGCTGACATATCAACCTGAACGAATTAGCGGAGAATGATGAGGAGGTCGCAGACCTCCTTATGGGAAAGTTAAGAAAACCACGGTTTTCAGAAAAAATACAGAGTAGAGAGTTGAATCTAAATAATGTCTTTAAAAACTTGCTATTGACTTGAACAATTTTTTTATACGGAGCTTTGCGTAAGCAAAGCAACCTAATTACTCAATTTGCGTGTATATTTGCTCTTTTAATTTATAGAATGCAATAAAATCGCCGCCATGAGCGGCTTTTTTATTTGCGTAAACGGTATATTTATCGTGCCTATAGTCAATAATGACTGCATAAAGATATATCATTAAAAGAGGACGAATATGAAAAAAGCGATTTGTATAGTGATTTTAGCGGCTGTTGTATTGACGCTCGCCGCGGGATGTGCGCAAAGTGAGGAGCCGTTTCGCCTGCATATAATAGCGAACAGCGACAGCGCGCGCGACCAGGAGGTCAAGCTCAAGGTGCGTGACAGCGTGCTCGAGCTGACGAGCGATGATCTCAAAATATGCACGAGCGAGAAAGAGGCGGAAAAGTACGTGAGCGCTCATGTCGACAATATCATAAAGTGCGCGAACGGGGTCTTGCGGGAAAACGGCATGGACTACACCGCCCGCGCTGAGGTGGGCGTTTTCGAGTTTCCGGACAGGGTTTACGGAAACGTGACCTATCCCGCAGGCGATTACTACGCGCTGCGCCTGATTTTAGGAGAGGGCGAGGGACAAAACTGGTGGTGCGTGATGTTCCCGCCGCTTTGCATAGTGAATGTGGAGAAGGAGCCGGAAAATGTCGAATACCGCTCGCTGCTGCTGGATTTTCTTTCGAGAACATTCTCGTTTGACGAGTTTGGGTCGATGACGATGGATAAATAATTTTCCAAAAGAGAGAGGCATGGTGAAAAATGACGAAAAACCGTGCCTATTTTGCGATTTAAAAAACTGCGGATATTTTTAAAAAATTCGTTGACATGCGATAAAACGCTGTGCTATCATATTTACACAAGATAAGGTCAATCGATCAACTTTCCATTATACATAATATTTTAAAAGACACTTTATTATTGTTTTATGAGGACATCTTTATTATTTATACAAAAATTTCGAAAGGAAAAATGAAATGGATATTGAGCTGCTTCAGTCCAAGAGCTTAAGCGATTTAAGAGAGATCGCGCGGCTTGCGGGGATAAAAGCCGTAACAACCTACAAAAAAGCCGAACTGCTTGAAAAACTGGTGAACATGGCTAAAAAGGCGGATGAGGAATCCCGCCGGCGCGATGAGCGCATGGAGAGCGAGGCTATGCAGGCCGCGTTTGACGTAACGCCCGCGCATAAGGAGACGGAGGCGGAACAGCCCGTTAAAAAGAAACGGGGAAGACCGCCTAAGAAGCGTCCGGAGGAACAGCCAAAGGAGGAAGCTGCGGCGAGCGCACCTGCGGAAGAAGAGGCGTATAAGCAGGAGAATAAGCCCAAACGCGGACGCCCGCGCAAGACGGATAAACGCCCGCAGGAGGATGCAAAAAAGAAGACGTATGCCAAAAAGACATACGATAAAAAACCGGCGGAGGATAAAAAGCCGACTGAAAAGCACGAAGAACAGCCCGCTGAAATCAAGGCCGCTCCCGCGCAGGAGCATGTCGCTCAGGAGCCCGTCGAAGCGCCCGCGAGGGCGGAGGGCGTGCTTGAAATACTGCCCGAGGGCTACGGCTTCTTGAGATATGAAAACTATTTGCCGGGAAATAGAGATGTATACGTGTCCATGGCGCAGATCAAAAAATTTGCGCTTAAAACGGGCGACTATGTCATCGGAAAGACGCGCCCGTCAAAGGATAACGACAGACTAAAGGCGTTAAACTACATCGAAACGGTGAACGGGCGCGGAGCGGATATCTGCCATAAGCGCAGACCGTTTGAGGAGCTTACGCCGATATACCCCGACCAGAGACTGAGACTGGAAAATCCCGCTCGTTCGCGCGACCTCGCGATAAGGCTCATCGACCTCATTTCGCCCATAGGTATGGGACAGAGAGGTCTTATAGTCGCTTCACCCAAGGCGGGCAAGACGATTATGCTCAAAAAAATCGCAAACAGCATAACGGATAACTTCCCCGAGGCGAAGATGATGGTCGTGCTCATAGACGAGCGACCGGAGGAGGTCACGGATATGCAGCGCTCGATAAACGGCGAGGTCATATATTCGACGTTTGACGAACGGCCGGAGAACCACACAAAAGTTGCGGAGATGGTCATAGAGCGCGCGAAGAGACTGGTCGAGCAGGGCGAAAACGTGGTTGTCCTTTTAGACAGCATCACGAGGCTCGCGCGTGCATATAACCTCACCGTTCCGCCCTCCGGCAGGACGCTTTCCGGCGGTCTTGACCCGAACTCTCTATATAAGCCCAAGAGGTTTTTCGGCGCGGCGAGAAATATCGAAAACGGCGGCAGCTTGACGATAATCGCCACGGCGCTCATAGAGACGGGCAGCCGCATGGACGACATCATTTTTGAAGAATTCAAGGGCACGGGCAATATGGAGATACACCTCGACAGGAAGCTCTCCGAAAAGAGGATATTCCCCGCGATAGACCTCGCGAAGTCGGGTACGCGAAGGGAGGACCTGCTGTTAAGTCCCAAGGAGCGCGAGGGAATGTGGAACATACGCCGTGCGCTTTCGTCGGGAAATACGGCGGAGGTCACAGAGCAGCTCATAACTATGATCGCGCGCACGAGGACAAACGACGAGTTCCTCTCACGCCTCAAGGATTGGCTGAATGTTTGGGAAAAAGAGGGCTATAAGCTCACGAACAACAGATTTAACTGATGGTATTTCATGAGATAGACCCGGTTTTCGACGAGCGCAGCAGGGTATTGATATTGGGGACGATGCCCTCGCCGCGCTCACGGGAGCAGGGCTTTTACTATATGCACCCGCAAAACAGGTTTTGGCGAGTGCTGGGAAATGTGCTGGATGAGGATTTTTCCTGCGATATAGAGGGCAAAAAGTCCATTTTGCTGAAAAGAGGCATCGCGCTGTGGGATGTGCTCAAGAGCTGCGATATCACGGGCGCGAGCGACTCCAGCATCAAAAACGAGACGCCGAACGACCTTCAAAGGATATTTGATGCGGCGGACATCAGACGCGTATATACCACGGGAAAGACGGCGGAAAAGCTGTTTAAAAGGTATTTTGACAGGGAGTGCATCGCGCTGTATTCGCCCTCTGCGGCGAACTGTGCGGTGAGCTTTGAGCGGCTTTGTGAGGACTACCGCAAGATTTTGGAGGACTTAAAATGACGGATGAGGTTAAAAAGCTGAACGAATGGGTGAGTGAGAGTAAAAATATCGTCTTTTTCGGCGGTGCAGGCGTATCCACGGAGTCGGGCATTCCGGATTTTCGAAGTGTGGACGGTCTATACAATCAAAAATACGACTATCCGCCGGAGGAGATAATAAGCCACTCGTTTTTCATAGCTCATCCGGATTACTTTTACAGATTTTATCGCGATAAGCTGCTCGTCACGGCGAGCCCAAACGCGGCTCACTACAAGCTCGCGGAGTGGGAAAAGCGCGGAAAGCTGTCTTCGATAGTCACGCAGAACATTGACGGGCTGCATCAGGCGGCGGGCAGCAAAAACGTGTTTGAACTGCACGGGAGTACGCACAGAAACTACTGCACGAAGTGCGGACGTTTTTACGACTTTGACTTTATGAAAAGCTCGACGGGCATACCTAAATGCGAATGCGGCGGGATAATCAAGCCGGACGTGGTTTTATACGAGGAGGGGCTGGATGACGAGGTCATAACGGGCGCGATAAACGCCATATCGACCGCGGATATGCTGATAATCGGCGGAACGTCTCTTGTGGTATACCCCGCGGCGGGGTTGGTCAGGTATTTTAGGGGAAACAGGCTCGTGCTCATAAACAAGAGCAGCACGGGCATGGACAGTGCGGCGGATCTCGTCATACGTGAGAAGATCGGAGAGGTCTTTTCACAGCTGGATTGACATAATATAAAGGAGAAAAGACATGGCAGATAGAAAGCTATTTTGCAAGGATTGCGGAAACGTATTCGTTTTCACGGAGGGGGAGCAGAAGTTCTTCGCGGATAAGGGCATAAAAGAGGACCCGATACGCTGCCCCGAATGCCGCAAGGCGAAAAAACAGCGCATGGAGAACAAAAGAAAAGCCTCGGACAAATAATTTTCACAACGTTTGATTTGCCGTCACCCATAAGACACAATACCGCTTTACAATACACTTGAAGGTGAGAAAGATGACGGCAAAGAAGAATGAAAGAGCAAAAAACGCAAAAGGCGCAAAAGGCAGAGACGGAAAATCGACAGGCGGGTGCTTTGCGCTCAGATTGATATGCATCGTATTGGCGGCTGCGGCGGTTTTGACGGCGGTGTATTTCGCCCTGAATATAGGCATGGGCGATGAATACGTCGTGGACGTGGGCGCGATATCAAAACAATCGGTCATGACGGGCGGCACCTTGGAAGAGTGAATTGATATTGACATATTTTCCCGCATGGTTTAAAATGTGTGTATACCTTGATTGGAGGATATTTCTATGAGAAAATGCCCAAATTGCGGAGCTTCATTTGACACCAACGGCGCATATTGCCCGAGCTGCGGCGCACCTGTAACAGCAGAAACCGCGCACAGGAACGGTGCGCCCATATACGAGACGGGCAGCACACAGGTCGAAAGAGCCATAGATGTGAACGACCTGCCCGATAACTTTAAACCCCTCAGCCCGTGGGCGTATGTGGGATATATGCTGCTTTACGCTATCCCCATCGTAGGATTCGTCTTTTTGATAATCAACTCGACCGGCGCGGCGAGAAATATCAACAAGCGCAACTTTGCGCGCAGCTACTGGGCGGCGCTCGTCATTGAGATCGCGATCGCGATAACGGCATGTGCGATAATGGCCGCAGCGGGCGTGAGCATAGGCTCGCTTTTATCGAATTAACAGCACAAGGTTGATTTTTGACCGCCCTGTAGTTGGCGGTCTTTTTGTGCTCGTGTTGTAGAGTGCTTAAAAAACTGATATACTATATATGTAATTAGTAGATTATTGCGCGGATATCCGCATGGAGAATGAATTATGCTTTCCGACAGAATGGAAAAAATATTGAATATGTGCGATGCGCTCCCCGTTTGGTCGGATATAGGCTGTGACCACGGGCGGATAAGCGCGGAGCTTATACTAAGAAAAAAGGCGCAAAAGGTCATCGCCGCGGACGTCAGCCGCCCGTCGCTTAACAAGGCGGAGGAGCTTTCGCTAAGCTTGGGCCTTTGTGAAAAGATGGAGTGCAGATGGGGCGACGGCATGAAAATTTTAGAGGTCGGCGAGGCGAACGGCGCGGTCATCGCGGGGATGGGCACGCCGCTCATTGAAAAGATAATCGCCGGCTCGGAGGAGGTCGCGCAAGGCATGGACGAGCTGGTGCTTTCGCCCAACAACTATCCGCACCGACTGCGCAAATGGCTGTATGAAAATGGCCTTTGCATATTGCGCGAGACGGTCGCGACGGACGACGACAGGTTTTATCCCGTGATAAAGGCTCGGTTTGAAAGGGCGGATATGCCGAAAGAAGCGGAGCTGCATACGGGAGTGAACGTCAAGCGGGACGAGACGTTTTTTAAATATCTCGATTGGCTGATATCGCGTGAAAATGAGATAATTTCAAGGATATCGCCGGATGATGAAAGAGTAAAAGAGCATATTTACAAAAGGGATGTATATGAGGAGGTAAAAAATGATAAGCACAAAGCGGTTTGAGCAGATGGTCGAACAGATAGCCCCGCTCGATTTTCAATACGAATGGGACAACAGCGGATGGAATATACTCGTGCATGACGAGGTTGATAATGTGCTGACATGTCTCGATGTGACTATGGACATAGTCGATGAGGCAATAGAGGGCGGATATGACACAATACTTTCTCATCATCCGATGATGTTTCATGCGGTAAAGAATCTCGATAAAGCCGACCCCGTGACGGGAATAGTTCTCAAGGCTGCGGCGGCGGGGATAAATGTATACTGCTCACATACGGCGTGCGACTGCGCGCCCATGGGCTTAAACCTCGCGCTTGCGAATAGGCTGGGGATGATAGAACCCAAGTTCTTCATAAACGAGGGAGAGGGCTATGGCCTCGGGTTTATCGGCGATATTCAGCCGACGGATGCACAGGCGCTTTTGCAGATGATAAAGGGCGAGCTTGGCGCGCGCAGGCTGAAATACGCCCCGCATGATGGAAATATCACGCGCATCGCGGCGATAGGCGGCTCGGCGGGAGAGTTTTTTAAGGAAGCCAAGGAGCAGGGCGCGCAGGCGCTGATAGTCGGAGACGCGAAATACAACGACTTTTTGGACGCCGCGGCGATGGACGTGATGCTCATAGAGGCGGGTCACTTTGAAACAGAGGTCGGATTTGCGATTTTGATGCGAGATAGTTTACAAAACAAAATAAATGAGTTAAAATATAAGTTGACGGTCAATGCGTCCGGTCGCATGAAGCCGCCCTATGAAGCGATATAACTGCCGAAAGGAGAGCGTATATGAATAATTTGGAACTGCTCTGGGAGTATCAGCAGGCTGATACCGAGCTAAAGGAATGTGAAGCGAAGATACTGAACACGCCCACGAGAAAAAAGCTCGTCCAGCTTAAAAAGTTCTATCAAAACGGACAGGCGAAGCTGGCGGAGCTGGAAAAATCAGCGGTAATAAAGCAAAACAGGATAAGCGAGATAGACGCGAAGAACAAGGCGTATCTCGCGGATATGCAGGATCTCGACCAGGATCTCGGCTACTACTCCGAATGTGACGAGGAGGAGCTGGATGAAAAGACGGTGCGCGAGATGGTGGAGAACTGTCAGAAGCTCTTTGAAAAGATAAATGCATCCAAAAAGGAGATCGCCAAGGTCAAGCAGATGATCGACGCGGAGGATAAGGCCGCGAAGGAGCTTTTGGCGAAGATGGTGCGCGTGAAGAACGAATACGACGCGCTCATGGTGGAGCATAAAAAAGAGGTCGAGGCGAACAGCTCGGTGCCCGATGAATACAAGAAGAAGTTAGCTGAGGCCGAGGCGCGCCTGCCTAAAGAGATGGTGGATGAATATAAGCGCATAAAGGGATTTAGGCCGAACCCCGTCGCGAAGCTGGAAAACGACAGATGCTCGGGATGCAGGATGCAGCTGCCCGCGAGCGTGGCGATAAAGGTCGAAAGCGGCGATAAGCTGATACTCTGCGAAAACTGCGGCAGGATATTGGTAGTAGTTTAAAAAACAACTCGAGCAGGCCGGATGACTGCGCCCGAAAGGGTGAGGAAAGTCCGAGCACCACAGGGCAGGATGCCGGCTAACGGCCGGTGGAGGCGACTCCAAGGAAAGTGCAACAGAGATATACCGCTAACCCGATTCATCGGGCAGTAAGGGTGGAAAGGCGAGGTAAGAGCTCACCGGAATTTCAGGTGACTGATTTTCCCTGTAAACCCCATTCGGTGCAAGATTGGTAGGGGGACATTTAATGGCGGCCCGTCAAGTCCCATGTAATCGCTTGAGCCCGCGCGGCGACGCCGGGACCAGATAGATGGTCATCCTTTGACAGAACTCGGCTTACAAGCCTGACTCGAGTTATATATTTTCCCCTCGCATGAGGGGATTTTTTGTACAATAAAAGCACCCTTAAAAAAGAGTGCTTCAGGTTGTCGATAAAGTCCATGTTCAACCTGTGAACTGTTTTCTAAAACTTGTTTTTGAAAACAACATTAGAAAGCAGACTGCCGAACCTTTCTTGTCTGGCTTTGGCTAGGTTTCCTATACAATACTTTTTTGTTAGCGAACCAAACGTAAAAGCCACACAGGAAGAACTCGATTTTTCGTCATTTTTCGAGCGAGGTGCGGAGGCGTACTTGAGTACGTCGCACAAGCCGAGTCGATGAAAAAGGGCGGAAGGGCGAGGTTTTTCGACAGGATGTGGTTTTTATTTTTAAAGCTGTTTGGGGCCGAAGCCTATTTTCCTATATACCTTTGAAAGCACGCGGTTTGCGGTATACGCCGCCTTTTCGCTGCCGTTCGCCATAATGCCGTTGAGGAATGCTTTATCAGAGCGTATCTCGTTATATCTTTGCTGAAGCGGCTCGATGACGGAAAGAACGCTCTCCGCGACGCCCTCCTTTAACGCGCCGTAGCCCAGACCGGCAAAGTCCTTCTGCGCATCCTCGGGCGTGATGCCCTTAATAGCGCCGTATATGGACAGCAGGTTGGATACGCCGGGCTTGTTTTCGGGGTCATAGCGAACCTCGCCGTCGGAATCCGTGACCGCGCGCCTTATCTTGGCACGGACGACGTCGGGAGTATCCATGAGAGCGATGAACGCGTTCGGGTTATCGTCCGATTTGCTCATCTTCTTATCCGGCTCCTGAAGGGACATTATCTTTGCGCCGACCTTGGGGATATACGCATCGGGGATGCTGAATACCTCGCCATAGAGGTTGTTGAAGCGCTCGGCGATATCCCTTGCTATTTCGAGATGCTGCTTTTGATCCACGCCCACGGGGACGAGATCGGTGTGATAGAGCAGAATATCCGCCGCCATGAGCACGGGATAGGTGTAAAGACCCGCGTTTATGTTATCTGCATGGCGCGCGCATTTGTCCTTAAACTGGGTCATTCTGTTTAATTCGCCCATGTAGGTGAAGCAGTTTAATACCCACGCGAGCTCGGCATGAGCGCTGACGTGAGACTGAACGAACATCACGTTTTTATCGGGGTCTACGCCCGCCGCGATGAGCAGGGAGAGCACGTCCGCACAGCGCCTGCGCAGCGTCGCGGGATCCTGACGCACGGTTATGGCGTGCATATCCACGACACAGTAGTAGCAGTTGTATTCATCCTGAAGATCCGCCCAGTTTTTGATGGCGCCGAGATAGTTGCCGAGGGTGAGATTGCCTGAAGGCTGAATTCCGCTGAAAATTGTCTTTTTATCCATTTTATTTACCTCTATAATATTATATCAACTTAAATACGGCCTTATCCAGCTCGTCCTTGTTTAAGACGAGGTCGTGAAGGATGGGCTTTTCGCGCAGGTCGGTTATGCTCTTCGGGATGGGCATGTCCGCAAGCTCGCTCAGCTTTTGCGCTGCGTCAAACGCATTTTCGCACTTTTCGCCCGTTATCGAGTTGTATACGTCCGCCGCGAACTTGTAGGGGGATGCGGTGGAGGCGAGCAGCGTCACGGTGGCGTCGCCCGTGCCCGCGACGTATCTCTCATAGACCGCTTGTGCGACGGCGGTATGCGTATCCATCACATAGCCGTGCTTTTCGAAGATGTCCCTAATAGTGGACTTTGTGCGCAGCTCGTCGCAGTAATCCGCGAAGAACAGATTTCTTATAGGCTCCATGACCTTTTCATCGAGGCTGTATGCGCCCTGCTCCGAAAGGTTTTTCATGATGTCGTTTATCTTGATGGTGTTTCTGCCCAAAAACTCGAATAACAAGCGCTCTAAATTGCTGGAGATGAGGATGTCCATCGAGGGGGAGATGGTCTTGAAGAACTCGCGCCTGCTGATGTACATTCCGCTGTCAAAGAAGTCGGTGAGGACGTTATTCCTGTTGGATGCGCAGATCAGCTTATTTACGGGGATGCCCATGCGCATGGCGTAATACGCCGCGAGGATGTTGCCGAAATTGCCCGTGGGAACACAGATGTTGACGGGTTCGCCCTTTTTTATGCGCCCGTTCGCGAGCAAGACGGAATAGCTGTAGATGTAGTAGACTATTTGCGGCGCGAGACGACCGAAGTTTATGGAGTTTGCGGAGGAGGCATATACGCCCTTATCCGCGAGCACCTTATTGAAATCCGCATCCGCGAACAGCTTTTTTACGCCCGTCTGCGCGTCGTCGAAGTTGCCCTTTACCGCGCACACGAGCACGTTGCTGCCCTCCTGCGTGAGCATTTGCAGCTTCTGCATGTCGGAAACGCCGTCCTGCGGATAGAACACGACTATTTTTGTGCCTGGGACGTCCTTAAAGCCCTCCAAGGCCGCCTTGCCTGTATCGCCGGAGGTGGCGGTTAAAATCATTACGTTATTAACCTTTTCGGAACGGGAGAGCGCCTCGCTCATGAGCTGGGGGAGCATTTGCAGCGCCATGTCCTTAAACGCGAGCGTCGGGCCGTGGAACAGCTCGATGACGTACTCGTTTTCCGAGAGCTGAACGAGCGGGACGGTATCCTCGCTTGAAAAGCCGTCATAGGCGTTGTGCGCCATTTTTAGGAGCTTGCCCGCGGGGATGTCGAAGAACATCGAAAGCACCTTTGCCGCGGTCTCGGCATATGCCGAATGACCGAAGTCGTCTAGCATCTTGTCCGTCAAATGCGGGAACTCCTGCGGGACGAACAGACCGCCCTCGTCCGAAATGCCCTTTAATACGGCATCCAGCGCATCTATATAGTAGTTGGAATTTCTCGTGCTGATCAATCTCATGTCAAATCCTCCAATCAATGCTGCCAAAGCCTTGCCCGACAGCTTTTTATTTAATGAAGCGTTTCAAAGTCGATTTGAAATGCATTTTCCCTTTTTATCTTCTGATTATATCACAAAGAGGGGGGATTGAAAAGCGTATAATAAAATTGACCGGCGAATAATAGGTCGGTCAATGTGCATTTCGTTATAAAATTATACTCGGTCGATGGCGGCGATGTATTCGAGGTCGGCGTAGGAATAGCCCTCTGCACCCAGCCACGTGTCCTCAAAGCGCACGTTATGCGCCTTATCCGCCGTGCGCCCGGCGTCGTCATAGAGGATCTGCCCGTCGGCGTCAATGTCTATAGCGACGGCGGCATGTGCATTTGAACCCTTGCGGAAGTATACTATAACGCCCTCGGGGTTTGATATGAGCGCCTCTTTGACCGCGTCGACATAGCTTTCTTCGGAGTTTTTGATGTATGTGCGCCCTGCGGAGTAGCTTGAAAAATAGTCGCTGTCCTTGTCTATCGCGGGGACATGGACGACGGCATAGGCGTCCTCGATGGTGTCCTTTGATACGCCGCCGTTGGGGAGCCTGTTGTATAGCTGCTCGGGGTCGGTCGAGATGCCCAAGTTGTTTATCACCATGGCATAGGAGCTTACGAGGCACAGCCTGCGCTTGACGCTCTCGGGGAGCTGCCATTTTTCATCGCGCTGATAAAAGTGCGTGTGCTTGGCGGCTACGTTTATGGTGAGCGTGAACCTCTTGCCCTGGGCCGTGCGCGCGACTATCCACGCCTGACCGCCGCCCACCGCAGTTACGCGGCCGCGGGAGTTTACGCGCAATATGCCCGTATCGGAGGAAAAGTACTCTAGAGATTCGGGGGAGGAAAGCTGCGCGGGCAGCTCGTCCGTCAGGGAGAAGCTGTCGCCGATGTATATTACGTTTTCGCGGTCGTCCTCAGACAGCGCTGCGACGCTCGTGCCGTATTTTTCTATGTCTACAGGCAAAGAGGAGGGCGAGCTGTAGCCCTGTGCATATGCGTTTACGCAAAGCGAGCTTATGATTATTATAATGAGGCCGACGATTGCCAAAAGCCTCGTTTTTCCGTGAGTACGGTCACTAAACAGATTCATGGGAATATTATAACACACATGAAACAATTTAGAAACCTTCAAAAACATCTATTAATAAATAAATGCATAAGAACTCATGAAGCAAGAGTGATTATGCATTATAGGCTTGAAAAACGGATAAAAATCTATAAAAATGCAAAACGTTCAAAAAATGTTTACATTTTGTAAACGAAGATGGGTCGCGAAAAAAGGAATTTATTTCAAAAAAATCCAATTTTAATCCTCATCCAGCATGGAAAATTCTATCTCAAGATGGTCAAAGCTCACCGGCTCGACGAAATCCGCAGGGTAGAATTTTGTGCGCGAAAAGCGGGAAAGCTCGCGCGCGTGCTTGGATACCCAAACGGGCTCGGAGATATCGAGCTGCTTATAGATGCTCTCAAGGCAGTCGTTAAGCGCCTCGGAGACGTCCGGAATGTCGCTCGAGCTGCTTGCGGAGGCTATCCGCCTGTTTTTCTTAAATAAAGTGCCCCATGCTCTCATGCTCTCACCTCTGAAAATACTTTCTATTAAGTATACTATAATAACTTATATTTGGGAATAGGGATTGATTATTTTTTCACTTTTAAGTATAATGGTATAATAAGAATCAAAAAACGGAGAACATACCTTAAATATATACATTCGGAGGGAAAAATGGCTGGAAATATAGATAAGATATCGGAGGCGGTGATACACAGACTGCCAAAGTATTACCGCTATTTGACAGAGCTGGAAAGAGAGGGCGAGGCGAGGGTGTCCTCCGCCAAAATGAGCAGAGATATGGACTTAAACGCCTCTCAGATAAGACGGGATTTGAACTGCTTCGGCGGCTTCGGTCAGCAGGGCTACGGCTACAGCGTACCTAAATTAAAGGCAGAAATAGCACAGATATTGGGCATTGATAAGCAGTATAAGATGGTTATAGTAGGCGCGGGCAACCTCGGTCATGCGCTTTTGAGATATCCTCGCTTTAAGGAGCAGGGGTTTAATATACTCGGTCTTTTCGACATAGACCCCTCAAGGGTGGATAACAAAGACATTTTCAACGTTGAAGAAATGGAGAGCTTCATAAAAAAGCGCGGCGGAGTGGATATCGGCGTGATATGCACTCCCAAATCGGCGGCACAGGAGACTGCCGAGCGGCTCGCGGCTTGCGGAGTGAGAGGAATATGGAACTTTGCGCCGCAGGATGTCGTGCTTGAGGGAGATATCTCCATAGAAAACGTACACATAAACGACGGATTATATGTACTCTGTTTCAGACTGAACGCGGACAGATACAATACAGAACAGTTTTTTGAAGAATAGAGGAGAAACATGAACAGAAGACGTTACAGCCAGAGGCGCAGGGGAAGGCGCAGGAGCACGCCCGCGATATTCACTGCACGGTTTTGGACTAAGAAAAAGATAATAATAGCGGCATCTGCGCTGGCGGCGGTGGTGCTTGCGGTAGTGCTGATATGCGTATTTGCTGGAGCGCCCAAGGACCCCGAGAACGTCACGGATGAACAGCTTTTGAGCATGAAATTCGGCAGCGACATATTGATAGAGGGCGTCGACGTATCGGGTCAGGTATTTTCCGACGCGATTGAGCCGGTAAAGCAAAAGGCGGATGAGATGTTGTCCTCGCTCAACTTAAACTATACAATAGAAAAAAAGAAGTACACGATAACTGCGTATGAGATGGGCGCTATAATCGATTATCCCTCCGTGATGAAGGAGGCGATGTTCGGCGGTGCGGGAGAATATGAGCTTAAATACGAGGTGAATGAGGAAAAGATAAAGAGCGCCGTTTCGGGAGCCTGCTCCGCGCATGAGGTTGCGGCAAAGGACGCAGAGGTGTCGCTCGACGTGACAAATGACGAGAAAAACCTCATAGTGTCCGCGAGCATGGTCGTATCGGATGAGGTCGTGGGCAAAAAGGTGGATAACGCTGCCCTTGCGAAGAAGATAGTTGCCGCTGTTGAAAAAAAGCAGATCGATAAGGCGGTAAAGGCGGATGTCGAGGAGATTCAGCCCAAGTGGACAAAGCAGTTTTTGGACGACAACATGAAGCTCATGGGCGAGTATACCACGACGTTTAAGGACTCCGCCTACGGGAGAAGATACAACATATGGAAGATGTCCGGCGTCGTGTGCGGCGTGGTGCTCATGCCGGGCGAGACGTGGTCAATAAACCAGGCGGCGGGCGACCGCACGACGGAGAACGGCTGGAAGGATGCCGCAGGCATCAAAAACGGCGCGTATGTGGACGAGCCGGGCGGCGGAATTTGTCAGGTTTCATCTACATTATATAACGCAATTCTGCGCTCGGAGGTCACCGTCGTGGACAGGTCGCATCACTCTTGGCCGTTAAAATACGTGCCTGTAGGACTGGACGCGACGATTTCCACGGGCAGTCCGGATTTCGTGATAAGCAATCCGTATGACACGCCCATAGTGCTCGCGGTGCGCTGCGATGCGGGAAATGAAAAGTACGTCCGCGTGAGGGTATACGGCCCTGAGATGGACTATAAGCTGGATTTCACGAGCAAGGTCGTGAAGGAGAGTGAGCCCGAGCCGGCGGCGACCACGGTCGATCCGTCCCTTTCACCAGACACGTCTAAAGAGGTCAGCCCAAGGCATAATGCACTCACGGTCGAGATATATAAGCAAAAGCTGGATAAGCAGACGGGTGAAAAGCTGGGCGAGCCGGAGCTGTATACCACGGAATACTATGCGGCGTTCAGAGGGACGATAGCCTACGGTCCCGAAAAGACGGATGAGCCGGAGAAGAGCGCGGACGGCGAGGATGGCACAAAAAAGCCCGATAAGACTAAGGCGACATCGACTGCTAAGCCTACAAAAACGTCCAAAGCACAGTAAAATATTAGCCACTGTCGATATGTGCGGTAGTGGCTTTTTGGTGCATTTTTTATATCATTTTATCATTGATAGTAGCGTGTTGGGATGGACGGGATAGGAAATGCTTATGGAATAGGACAGCGAGTTTTGCTGCCATACGGCGATTGTATAGCCCTCGCTCGTTCCTTTCAGCGTCACATTTTTGCCGTTTGCGTCAAAAACATCCTCGCGGTCAAAGTCCCCGAAATGCTCCGAATTATCGATGCTTCCGCGGGATACTCTGTAAGTCAGGCTCTCGCCGTTTTTGCCGTAATAGTTGATCTCTGCGGTTTTTTCGTATATCACGGAGTAGACCGTCTCGTCTATCTTAAAAGGAATGCCGGAAAGGTCGACTACGTCAAAGCCCAGCACGGATGAGAGGTCGGCCGCATTGGAATACTGCTCTGTGTCCTGATAGAGAGTGGGAGGGAGGGCCGTCCCGCTGTTTTGGGAGGATATTACAGCTATACCCGCGACGCCCGCCGCCAAAACGACGGCACATGCGGCTATCGCAGCGATTTTCCTCGGAAAGAGGATTCTTTTGGGCTGAATACTGGCTGAGCAAATGTTGTTCATCACACGCTCATGCATTTCCTGTGATACGTTAATTTTGTCCATGATTTTATTATACTTATCGCTCAAAGTCGTAGTCCTCCTTTAATATGGCCTTTAGGCGTTCTCGTCCGCGGCATAGGTCACTGCGTACAGTACCTTCGTTTCGTCCGAGCGCACGGGATATCTCGGAGGTTGAGAATCCCTCGTAATAGAATAGGTGGATGACCTCGCGGTATTTCACGGGAAGCTGTTTGACGGCATCCCACACAAAGGAAAGATCTTCCTTTTCATCCGCTGTGAGTGTTTCCGACAGTTCGTCCGTGCCGTTGCGCTTATTGTATTTAAGCCTGTTTTTGCTGTGGTTTGCCGCCACGCGTAACAGCCATGCACGCTCATGCCGCTCATTTTCAAAGATGGGAGCAAAGCGAATGAAGCTGATGAGAGTATCTGAAAGAACCTCCTCGGCGTCACTCATGTTGTGAAGGTATGAGTACGCAAGGCGTAGTATGCTGTTTCCGTGGTGGTTTAACAGGCGCTCGGCGCGGATATTTAGTTCTTCTCTTGTCTCGCTTTTGGTTGAAGAGACGACGGCTGTGGCGTGCGAAAACAAGAAATACAGCCTGTAAAATAGCTTATGGGAAAAACTTGGTTGAAATATACAATCGGTCAATATTGTCCTCCATATGCGGGAAAAAGCCTCTCAGAAGAGAGACTTTTTAATTTTTCAGTTGTGAATTGCGTTATGCGAGCTTAGCGGCTATTGCGTCAATTTCCTCAGAGGAAAGACCGTTTTCAGCAGTGATGGAGTATGAGAAATCGCCGTCCGTCCATATTGCCTTATAGACCTTTATGTCAATGCCATATTGCGTTATGCTCTTGCCGCCGACGTCTGATATGCCGATATCTGCATAATCATTATAGTCGCCGCTAACATCGTCCGCGCCCTTGCCCTTGCGAAGCGTTATTTTGCTGTCGCCATAGGTGAGAGAAATGGTGTTATAGCCTGTCTCGCTTGCGTTTTTGATTCCTTGAATGAGCGTGAGTTTCTTTCCGCTTATCTCGTCGGGGGCGGTAACTTCAAAGCCCGCAGCTTTTGCGGCATCATCGATTGTGTCAAAGCTTGCGAGAGGCTTGGCTATCTGCGCCTTTGAACCCGTTTGAGCGTTACTCTTCTTGTTATCTTTGTTGCCGGCAGTGCAGGCGGCAAAGGATAAGGTTAAAACTATGCAGAGTACTAAAGCAATTATCTTTTTCATTTTAAAAATCTCCTGTTTTTTATTTTCCACTTTAAGTGGTTTCACTATATATACAACCGAAAACAGAAAAATGTTGCAGAGTAAAATGCTTTTTGGAAATTTTTTTCAGATAGCTTTATTTAGCCTTGCATTATTTCGGAAATGACGTCCAAAACCTTATCATAGCAGCCGCCGCAGCCTGTTGAACATTTTGTTAGCTTTTGAACCTCCTCAAATGTGCGCTCAACGTCGCCCATGCTCTTACAGGTGGCGAGCGCGTGCTCGATGTCCATATCCGTGACCTTCTTGCAGTGGCAGATCTCAACATTCTTTAATTGATACATTTCATTATCCTCCTTTAAAATACGTCTTAGTTTATGTTAGTTTATATTAGTTTATATTAGTTTATAGGCTCGAAGTCCTGTGCGCCGTGTTTGCAGAGCGGGCAGACAAAGTCCTCCGGGAGTTCATCGCCTTCATATACATAGCCGCAGATCTTGCAGACCCACTTTTTTTTCATGCTATCTGCGTTCGCAGTGGGGGTGGGCTTGATGTGCTCGTGATAGTAGCTATAGGTCATGCTGGGCTCGTCGTTCAGTACGGCGCTGTTCTCGACATTAGCGATGAAGATACTATGCGTGCCGCAGTCTATCACATTTTCCACCCTTGCGCTTATAAACGAGTTGCACTCGCTCGTGAGGCGGAATATACCGTTTTTATCTCTAGCCTTATCGGGAAAATCGGAAAATTTATCCGTATCCGCGCCGCTTTGGAAGCCAAAGTGCTTGAATGTATCGAACTTTGCGGATTGCGAAAGCACTGATATGTTGAAAACGCCCGTGTGTTCAATCATGCCGTGAGTGTAGTTTGATTTATTCACGCCCACTGCGATCCTGTTGGGGGAGTTAGTTACCTGCATCACCGTGTTTATTATACAGCCGTTGTCCTTTTCGCCCTCCTTGGCGGATAGCACGAACAGTCCGTAGCATAAATTTGTAAGAGCGTCGTTATTCACTTCTGTGTTCTCCTTTTTAATTTCCATTGTGTTTGCGATTTTTTGCGCCAGTTCATCGAGCTCGCGCGTGTTTTTATCATCCCTTGCGGAATTGAGCGTAATAGTCTCGCCCAAAAAGCTCACGTTTTTAAGCATTTCCAGCTTTTGCCTCATGAGCTTTCCCGCGACGGGCGCCCATGAGCCGTTCTCGATTATCGAAATGCGGCGGTTTTGGAGGTTGTGCGCGCATATCTCGTTTAAAAGGTCGTCCATTTTGGGGAATATGCCCATGTTATAGGTCACGCTCGCGAAAACTATGTGACTTAGCCTGAACGCCTCGGAGATGAGGTATGACGGGTGCGTCTTTGATACGTCATAGAGCTTTATGTTTTTGACGCCCTCTTGCGCAAGCTGTGCGGCGAGGTACTCCGCCGCGTTCTCCGTATGCCCGTAGACCGAGCCGCAGAGTATGAGCACGCCCTGTTCCTCCGGAGTATAGCTTGCCCAATCCGCGTATTTTGAGACGAACCAATTTATATCATCCCGCCAAATCGGGCCGTGCAGGGGGCAGAGCATTGCTATATCCAGCTTTGATGCCTTTTTTAATAGGTTTTCCACCTGCTTTCCGTATTTTCCGACTATATTTGAATAATACCTTCTTGCCTCGGGCAGCCATTCTTCTTTGAAGTTGAGTTCGTCCGCGAAGATGTTCCCGCTGAGCGCGCCGAACGTGCCGAATGCGTCCGCCGAGAACAGTATCTTATCCGTCGCATCGTATGTGACCATGACCTCCGGCCAATGCACCATGGGCGCCATGTAAAACGAAAGGGTATGCCGCCCCGTGCTCAGGCTGTCCCCGTCCTTTACGGATATAAAGCGGTCGGAGACGTCTATGCCGAAAAACTGGCCTATGAGCTTTAACGTCTTTTGATTGCCCACTATTTTTACGTCGGGATAGCGCGAAATGACTTCTCCCAGCGTCGCGGCGTGGTCCGGCTCCATATGGTTTACGATGACGTAGTTTAGCGACCTGCCGCCCAGCACGGCGGATATATTTTCAAAGAATAATTCGGAGATCGAGTTGTCGACCGTATCCAACAAAACGGTCTTTTCATCCGTGAGGAGGTATGAATTATAGGACACGCCGTTTTCCAGCGGATAAATATTTTCAAAGAGCGCTATGCGGCGGTCGCTTCCGCCTATAAAGTATAAATCCCGAGTGATTTTTCTTTTATTGTGCATGTTACGTCCTCCATTGACGATTTTCTTATATATATTATACGATAAGGAGAAAAGAAAAACCGTTGCATATGCAACGGCCTATGAAATTATTAGGAGAGTATATCTCCCGCAAAAAGCCTGCGCTTTTCGTAAACTGTGACTGTTTGGGTAACAAAGGGTTGAAAATTGCAATAAGATATGATAATATAAAAATGGGGGCTTTTACAATTATAATAAGCTTGATTATCCCCCTTGACTTTTTGAAAGGAGACAATCATGAGAAATTTGTTAAGTGTAATTTGCCTGATACTTTGTTTTGTGCTGATATCGGCTTGCGGGAATGATACGCTGCCGTTTTCCTCTGCAACGCCTGCGCAAACTGCTGCCGTTTCGACCAAAACTTCTGAACCGACCGCTCCTGCTGAGACACCTGCCCCGACCGAGAATACCCATGTCTCATTCAGCGAGGCTCTTTCCGATGCAGAGAAAGAGACAGTAAAGAAGATTGCTTTTGCATGGTATGAGGAAAACTGGAAAGAGGATACGGTTACGAAAATCATGATAGATGATGACGACTCTCCAATGTATGAATCGCTTCCGTATACTTCGGCAAAGCGAGAGGCTCATCCGGGCGACGCCATAGCAGTAAGAGTTACTATGGCAAAATATCCTCCTCGCCATGCTATATTAATAAAGCAGGAGGACGACTGGACATTCGTCACTGAGGGAGAAATAAATTAATCGAAATAAATTTAAAAAACTGAGAGAAAACAGAGAAGATATGCTTGTTTGCAGTCGAGGTTATTTTATGAAAAAGTCATTATTACGAACATCGATATTGTTATTATTTATTTTTGCTCTTCTGACGTCCGCAGGCTGCGGTATAATTTTATATCCCACAAAAACGCCGGAGCATACAGCGGCTGAAGATGTGCAAGCATCGCCGCAGATAAGCAGAGAGCCATACACAAAGCTGCATTATTCCGGCAATATCCAACATTTTGATATTCCCTTTGCAGAACGCTCCCGGGATACGTTTGACAAATCAATATTTATTGAAATGTTTTTTGAATTTAAAAACATTATAGATAACGAATACGTCGAAGAAAATGAATCAAGACTCATCGAGCTGTATGAAAAAATGAAATCAGGCTTATTGGATATTAAAACTGATGTGGCTCTTGCGGAATACTATTACCGTCTCGATGTGAGCGATGAGGAAAATGCTGAATTCTACACTTCAAAAAAAGAATTATACAATAGCTATTATGGGAAAAGTCTCCATTTATTTAAAACAGTATTTTCAACAAAATATGCCGGCATTTTTAGCGCGCATATAGGGGATTGGCTTGCTGACAAGTTTTCCGCCGGCGGTCGTACTGTTTCTGAAGAAGAAAAGGCACTGCAAAGAGAGATAAACGATTTAAAACTAAAATACGATGAGATGATTTTTCAGGATGCGACTGATACGGCGTTTAAACAGCTTTATATAGAGATTGTAAACGCTAATAACAAATACGCGCGGCTTTTGGGCTATGACAATTACGCTGAATATGCTTATATCGAAGAATTTGCGAGGGACTATACTGCAAAAGATGTAAAGGCGATAGAGGATGAAATCATAGATGAATTTCTTCCGCTTTACATTGCTTATGTAAATTATGCGCACGATAACGGGAATATTTATGCTCTCTATGACGAAAATAATGACAGCGGAAAAGAAAAATTTACAAGGCTAAGGAAATGCATCCAAAATATATCTCCAGAGCTTACAAATTCTCTCGATCACCTTATAAGAAATGGTCTGTATGACGTAGACGGTTCGAACGCAAAGCTTGATGCGTCCGGCTTTACTCAGGGACTATACAGCTATAATGATGCGTATATTTTTATTGCTCCGAATCATAATGTTACCGACTATATGACGGTTATCCATGAATTCGGACACTATAATCGCGCCTATTATACTGCAAGCGATCCGTTCAGTCCTAAGGGATCTGATGATATAGAAGAGATAATGTCTCAAGGACTCCAATTGTTGTGTTATGATTATTACGATGATTATAATGAGAGTTATGGCTCTGAGCTTGCAATGCAGACAATTCGTCAAAAGATGAGAGTCATTCTTGATGGATTTGCTGTGAATGAAGCCGAATACCTCTCTTATACGACACCGAATTTGACAATTGAAAAGCTTAATGAAATATGGAATAAAACCTATGATAAATATGGAATAGCTTTCGAGAGTGAAGAAAATTCATGGATATATATCTCAGGTGTTCAGAAAGCCATTCTACTATATCAATTATGCTACATCTTCTCTTGCATCCTTTGAGATATTTGTAGAATCAAGAGTTGACTTTAATTCGGGCATTGATAAATACATGACTATTACTGCACTTCCAAAAGGAGTCGGTTTTGTTGAGGCAATAAAAACGGCGGGGCTTAAAAATATATTTGACAAGGGATCCGTCACGAAGCTTTCTGATAATTTGGCTAATTTTTTTGAATTACAAAAATAAAGTGCATAATTATCGGCAAAATCTATATTTTCTATGCGCTCTGCTAAAAGAATACTGTCTTTTTGAATGCACCTCCAAAAGTGTATAACTTTCGGAGGTGCATTTTTTACAGGCTTTTTTGGCTATCTTGCCATGAGCTTGCAGATATCGTTTGAGAACGCCACGGGGTCGTCCACGTTTAAGCCCTCTATGAGCAGCGCCTGCTGATAGAGCAGGTTTGCGTACAGCGCGAGCTTTTCTTCATCGTCCTTTTGAAGCGCGCATATCGCGGTAAAGACGGGGTGATTCGGGTTTATCTCAAGCACCCTTTGAGCCTTTGCGCCGTTCTCCATGGGCATGGAGTTCAATACCTTTTCCATCTCTATGGAGAGCATACCCTCGCTCACGAGGCAGACTGCGGAGCTCTTGAGGCGGGTGGAAAGGCGGACGTCCTTGACCTTGCCGTCAAGCGCACTCTTGAGACGCTCGAGCACGTCCTCATTTTCCTTTGTCTTTTTCTCGATATCCTTTTTTTCCTCATCTGTGGAGAGGTCGAGGTCGTTATCGGATACGGACTTGAACTTCTTGTCGTCATAGCTGTCCATGAGCTTCACGGCGAATTCATCCACGTCGTCCGTCATGCAGAGTATGTCATAGCCCTTTTCGCGCACCAGCTCGGTCTGGGGCAGGCGCAGCACCTTTTCCCTGTCCTCGCCGCAGACGTAGTAGATGTCCTTTTGACCCTCCGCCATGCTTTCGACGTATTCTTTTAGGGTTATCATCTTATCCTGCTTATCGGAATAGTACAGCACGAGATCCTTTAAGAAGTCCTTATTTACGCCGTAGCCTTCGTATATGCCGTATTTTATGGTCGTGCCGAAGGAAGTGAAGAACTCCTCATATTTCGCGCGGTCGTTCTTTTGCAGCTTTAATAGCTCGGATTGCAGCTTCTTTTTGATGTTCTCCGCTATGACCTTTAGCTGTCTGTCGTGCTGGAGCATCTCCCTCGAGATGTTGAGCGAGAGGTCAGAGCTTTCCACGACGCCCTTAACAAAGCCGAAATAGCTGGGGAGCAGGTCCTCGCAGTTTTCCATTATCATGACGTTGTTTGAATAGAGCTGAAGCCCGCGCTTATAGTCCTTTGTGTAGAAGTCATACGGCGGCTTTTTGGGGATGTAGAGTATCGCGTTATATGATACAAGCCCCTCTGTCTTTATGTTTATCACGTGCAGCGGCTCGTTGTAGTCCATGAATTTATCGCGGTAAAACGCGTTATATTCCTCATCCGTGATGTCCTTTTTCGCCTTGCGCCAAAGCGGGATCATGCTGTTTAGGACGGTGTCCTCCATGACCTTTTCATAGCCCTTTCCGTCCTGCGTGGGGACGGTGTTTTCCATCATCATGCGGATGGGGTATCTGATGTAATCCGAATAGCGTTTCACAAGCCCGCTTATCTTGTATTCGTTTAGATAGTCGGAGTATTTTTCGTCCTCGGTATCGTCCTTTAAGGTGAGTGTGATGACCGTGCCTACGCCGTCCTTATCCGCCTCTTTGATGGTGTAGCCGTCCTCGCCCGCGGATTCCCAGGTGTACGCCTGCTGTTCGCCGTATGCAAGCGAGGTCACCTTGACCTTTTTAGAGACCATGAATGCGGAATAGAAGCCCACGCCGAACTGGCCGATCACGTCGATATCTTCGCCGACCTCGTGCTCGCTCTTAAACGCGAGTGTGCCGCTCTTGCAGATAACGCCCAGGTTGTCCTCAAGCTCCTGCTTGGTCATGCCAATGCCGTTATCCGTTATGGTGAGCGTGCGTGCGTCCTTGTCAAGCTCTATGCGGATGAGAAAATCCTCTCGCGACATGCCCACGTTTTCATCCGTGAGAGACGCGAAATACAGCTTATCCATAGCGTCGCTCGCGTTTGAAATGAGCTCTCTTAAAAATATCTCTTTATGAGTATAGATCGAATTGATCATGAGGTCGAGCAGTCTGCCCGACTCCGCCTTAAACTTTCTCTTTGCCATAAAAATGCACCTCTTTACATTTTATCAGCACTCCGCAACTTTGAGTGCTAACATAATGATATACCCTTTTTTACCAAAAATCAAGCATAAAGAGAAATAAAAAACCCGCCGGAAATTGACGGGCAGGAGAATAATAATGAAAACGACCGGTCGGTGGTTATTTTCTTGTGACGATATAGCTTTGCATTGTTGCGTAGTCCGATAGGTGAATTTCAGCGGTATACTTCATAGCATATGAGCCGTCCTCCAAAACTACGAGCATTTCGCTTAATTTGTGGTCTTTGTAGTTCTGGTATCCCTTAATATCGTCGTTTATTTTTTGGATGACCTCGGGCGAATGGATGTATTTAAGTTCCTCTCTTATCGCATCGATGTCCATATTCTCATCGTCAAACTCCTTATAATACATTCGGCCGTAGCTCTCGGGAGTTCCGTCCGTTGAAACGCTCACGGTGAAGCCGTCAGCGGTCATGACGTCGTCGATGAATTTTCGGCAGGTCACGAGGTAATATTCATCTGATGCGTCGCCGGATATTTCAGCAGAGACGAGCTGATATTTATCCACATCGACAAATTGCGAGGCGTATTTTTTGGCTATTTCTATGCATTCTTCCTTGGTGCATGAGCCGGCGCCCTCGTAATCCAGCCGATAAAAGCCGTTTACTATGTCCGTTCCGGCATATATCGAATAGATGCACCCTGCGCCCTTATATTCATAGTATTCCGCGCCGTTATAAACCTGATAGCTTACGTCGTAAAGGCTGCCGTCATACTTCTTTCCGTTGACCTCGATCTTTGCGTCCGCCGGAGCATTCGTCATTGCCGCCTTTTTGTCGCGCTCGACCTCCTTCGCGGTATAATCCTCGATCACGACCTTTTTTGGCGCGAGAGAGGGCGTAGGCTTGGGAGTTGCGGAAGGCTCTGCCGAAAGAGACGGAGAAGGAGGGACGGTTACGGGAGAATCAGCCGGTTTACCCGCCGAACAACCCGCCAGCACAAAAATCGCCGTTAAAAGCGCGAGTAGTTTAATTGTAGTTTTCATTTCAGCCTCCGTTTGGTGTGCCCCTCCCCAAGAGGGGAGGGGTGAGAGTTATTTTCTTGTGACGACATAGGTTAAGCACTCGCCGCTTCCACTGAAAGTGCCATCTGAATTTTTTTCTCGAGTATCGACGTTTATCACATATTCCAAACCATACTCTTTACCGCCTAAGCTGACGAGGTGGTTGCTGAAATACTGATGAGACGAGTAATTTTTAATCGACTTTGCGATGCCGTCCAGCTCGTCGTGAACCTCCTTTGACTTGAAGTATTCGATGTCAGAGCGAACCTTATTGATGTCAAAATCACCGTCGGAGAAGGCTTCGGAATAATTGAACCAAAATGAAAGTATCTCTCCGTCAGTGTTCATTGCCATGCCGAGGGTATCGTCAGTCGGCGTGTCGTCAATATACCTTGTGAAGTCGAAAAAGTGAAGGCTTACATTCGCTGTGGCTTCTTGAAAGGTAAATTTGTAATCGTCTACTGAAATAAATTGACGAGCATAGTCTATGGCTACCTGCTTACATTCCTCAAATGTTTTCTTTTGGTGTCCGTCCTTTGAGTATAAATTAAAGTCCTTTAAAGTATTGCTGTCCTCATATATTTCGAACGTATTGTCTCCATCGGAGTATTTATTATACTTCAAATTATTGTATTGATTATACTCGCTGCTTTCGTACTGTGCAGTATATTTCTCTCCGTTCACTTCTAAAGAGACTGTTTTTTCAGCCGGAGTACTTTCGGGAGCTTCTGTTTGCTTTGGATACTCATTTGCAGGCTTGATATATGTATCGGAGGTTTCCCTTTCAAGAGCGTTGCTGCTTTGCTGCGGCTTTTGCGTATCTTGGCTTGCTGCACTTTGATTTGAGCAGGAATTGAGTAGCATCACAAATATGCAGAGTGTGCTTATCAGTATGATTAAAAGTTTTTTATTCATTTCAGCCTCCGTTTGGTGTGCCCCTCCCCGAGAGGGGAGGGATGAGAGTTATTTTCTTGTGACGATATCGATATAGATCTGATCTCCCGAAAAAATGTCTCCATCAACGGTGTCTCCGGAAATATTTGTGATATAACGCATTGCGAAAGTATCATCGCCCGTAACTATCAGACTTTCGGTGATAGTGTGGCTTTTATACCCGGCAAAGCTTTGCGCCTTTTTGTCGAGCTCATCCAATACCGCTTTTGAGTGAATATAGCTTAACTCCTCGCGCAGGGCGTCTTCGTCGAGATGGTCCTTTTGTAGAGCCTCGATGTAGTTGCGGTTAAAGCTTACGACCTCGCCCTTAGTGTTTACCGTTACGATAAAGCCATCTACTGTTTTGATGCCGTCAAAATAGCGGTGATATTCGAATGAATAGCAGTTATCGATATTATTCAAGCATTCTTCATACGTATATTCATCCAAATTTAAATATCTTTTTGCAAACTCCTCTCCAATAGCATGGCATTGTTCCGTCGTAAGGCTGCCGCCCTTATACGCATCCTCGTTGTCGATAGAATAGTCTATCAGAACATCAGACCCGTACATCAAAGAAATATAAATATCATCATCACTTTTGTAATTGACATAGGGCGCTCCGCCGAAAAATAGATAATCTACATTCTGCTTAGAAGCGGTTATTTCTTTTCCGTCTATCTCAATACCTATCTCATCCGGGGCATTTTTTACCTTCTTTTGTGAGTTTTGAAGTTGATCCGGTGATGTGAATCGTTCGATATCCACATGTTCCAAAACCTCTTCGGGCTTGGGCATGGGCTTGGGAGCTGCGGAAGGCTCTGCCGAAAGGGATGGAGAGGGGGAGATGGTGGAGGCGTTATTGTCAGATTTGTTTGCTAAATCTGTTTTTCCGAATGTAAAAAAGCATACAGCTGTCAGAGAGATTAAGACAACAGCGCAAATTATGATAATGACTGTTTTTTTCATTTCAGACTCCTTAAAGCTTGGTGTTTGTGCTTCCGCATACCAGATAGTTTTCTAAACCGGTGCCAACAATAGCATCTCTATAAATTGAACTGCTGTCCATCAAAGTAGTAAAAGTACTCGCTACCGTTTTTCCTTTGTTCATTTCAGTAAAGAAAAACTTTAGCCACGAGGAAGTTGATGGGACGTCAATAGTTCCTTTAAAGCCTATAGCCGTTTTAGCACCTTTGTTGACCGCAGATGTGGGCATATTATATGAGCCTTCTGTATTTTGACCCGAACGGCAGCTGAGGAAAATCATTATCTTTTGATTTGATAGATTGAGCGAGGAAAAGCTCGTGTTGCTTTGTATGCTCTCGCTTCCGTCGGTCGATACAAGAGTAAAAGTATATGGGGTCGATCCGGATATGGATGAATCGACATATCCTCCGTGCCCAATCAATACGAAGATACAATTTGAGTTTGAGTTCATATAGGTCTTAATTTGCGATTCCGTAAAGGACTTGTATAAACTGCTCGTGGAATATCCATGGTTCGATAAATATCCCGCAACGACATCAAAATTCGTATTAGTAGCTATATAACCTCCACTGGTGTTCTTGCATTTTACACCACAAAGAACTGCATTTGAACCTGTAGTCGACGACGTCGTATAATTAATCTCCAACTCCGGTCTATAGGGATATCCATAATCCGACGAGCAGAAAGTGGAGACTTTGTTATTAGCTTCTGTTGTCTTATCCTTTATGCGCCAGCCGTAGTTAGTGGCAGAGCCGTTCAGGATATTTTTAACCATGGCGTTTACCTGCATGACGTACCAGTTATTTCCCTCTATTTTGCCAACGGCGGAGATGTTTGCCGCGCCTGTTTCTGATGTAGTCAAGGCAGGGTTGCTTGTATTATCCCAAGTCAATGTTTGAGAGTTCCATTCCCTTACAAGTCTGCGTGCGTAAAGAGTGCTAGGGGTGTCGCCCGAAATGAATTTAAGGCGGACATACGCGCTGTTGACCTGCGCTGCCGATATATCCAAGCCTTCCATGTTGAATTTGATGTAAGACCTGAATGCTTCACCTGATGTACTTTTACCTGTTTTTAAGTATTTGCTGAGGTAATAATTTGTCGTTCTGTTTGTTGAGGAAACGTAGGTGTCGAATGTGTTTTTATCGTCGGTTATTCTCTCTGTCGGATCGACAACTATGGGGAACGAGCGCGCCATGTTGTTGAGGTATGCGGGGTCGAGGGTGACCTTTATGCGAGCGACGTCATCTTCATAGGATATGAGCTCAATGGAGACGTTCTCCGTGACCGCGCCCGCCGCGTCTATCGCGAACAGCGCGGGGGTGGAAAAGACCTCCTCTCCGCTTTCATCCAAAAAGCGTAGGCCGTCCGTCGCATCGGGAATAAGCCCCTTTAATGTATAGTCAAAGTAGAATTCGTTTATGTCGGTGGGCTGCTTTAAAACGATGTATTCCTTCAGCTCATGGTTGCGCGTCTCGTAAATGAGGTCGATATTCGGCGCTATGTTTTCGTATCTTATGGAGTTCTGCGGGATGATGAGGCCGCTCAATGCCTCGCTTTCAAAGGGCTGCTCCGTCATGAGCTGTGCGCCGGGGGCTTCGGGCGTTATCGCCGTTTGCTCTTCCGGCTGAATTTCATCCTCGGTCTGCTCGGGCTGAGCTTCTTCTTCCGGCTGAGCTTGGGCTTCGGGCTGCTCGGGATGAGCATCTTCTTCCGGCTGAGCTTCTTCATCGGACGGCAAGGTCTGCTCGGGTTCGTCCTGCGGCTCGTCCGAAAGGGTTATCGTGCCGTCGTCCGGCTGTGAGAAAACGGGCGTGATGGTCATGCTCTTTTCGTCGTATTCGAGATGGACGAGATCCTGCGCGGCGTCGGGAGAAAAGCGCGCGGTGTAGCTGTTCGCGGCGTTTTTGTAGCCGTAATCCCTGTCGCCTATGCGCGAGGTATTTTCCACTATTTCGTTGTCTATTTCCCGGAAAATATCGTCTTTGTCCATGTAATGCACGTCGTCAGCGTACAGCACGAGCTGGCGGGCGTCCCCGCCGAGGGAATAGGTCTTTGAGTTCGCCGTGCGCAGCTCGGTCAGCTCGTTTTGCTCGGTGCGTATCGCGTCGTAGTCGTCCACGGCGAGCGGCTCCTGCTCAACATCCTGCTCGGCAACTTGCTCTGTCGGCTCATCCAGCGGGGCGGATGGCTCATTCGCGGCGAGCGCAAAGGGCTGCGCAAGGAACAATAGGCAGAGCAGTATGCTTAGCACTAACCTTAATTTTCTTCCATTGTGTATATACATTTTCTAACCTTTCCCAGCATACCAGCTGAACTTTATTTGTTATCACCATTAAAACATGTTATTGTCAATGTGTCAATATATTTTTATAAAATCTTCAGATTTCTTTAGATTTACACAAGATTCGACGAGAGTATATCGCGAAAAATTTCACATTATGGCGGGGATGCCGGTGCGTTTACAGAAATGAAACATTTAGGCGGGACGGGATGATGAGATGTAATATTTTTAAGGAGGATATGTGCGCTTTGCGGTTGACAAATGGAGGGTAGAGTGGTATATTAATAAAAATGATTCTTTAAGTGCGATACGAGATATCGGCAAGATGACAATATATCCGCGTGGTTTTTGCCGCGCCTGTTTATGTGTGTTTTCGTCCTGTCGGTTTTCGGCAGGGCTTTTTTTGAAGGATCAGACGGAGGCGGCTTATGCGGTACGGTTTTAAAAATGCAAGGGTTTATGAGGACGGCGTTTTCAAAGATCACCCCATGTTCTATGTCGGCGGGGGCGATGAGAGTGTTATCGTTAAAAAAAGCGGATTGTTTATTTTTCCCGGTTTTCTCGATGTTCATGTACATTTGAGGCAGCCGGGTTTTTGTTATAAGGAGACGATTTTGACGGGCTCACTCGCTGCGGCGCACGGCGGATATACGGACATATGCGCCATGCCCAATTTGAACCCCGTGCCGGACTGCGCGGAGAACCTGCGCATGGAGACGGATATCATAAAAAAGGACGCGGCGATAGGCGTTCATCCATATGCCGCGATAACCGTGGGCGAAAAGGGCGAAAGGCTCGTCAATTTTTCAGAGCTAACAGATGCGGTCGCGTTTTCGGACGACGGCAAGGGCGTGAGGGACGCTGATATGATGAAGCAGGCCATGAGCGAGGCGAGACACATGGGCAGGATAATCGCGGCGCACTGCGAGGATGGAGCGCTGTTAAACGGCGGGTATATCCACGACGGACAATACGCAAAAATGCACGGACACAGGGGGATATGCTCAAAGAGCGAGTGGGCGATGATAGAGCGCGACCTCGACCTCGCCGCGCAGACGGGCTGTGCATATCACGTGTGCCATATTTCCGCAAAGGAGAGCGTCGAGCTTATAAGACAGGCGAAAAAGCAGAGGATAGACGTGACCTGCGAGACTGCGCCGCACTACCTCACGCTCACGGACATGGATATGAGGGAGGACGGGCGATTTAAGATGAACCCGCCCATCCGCTCAAAAGAGGATAGAGACGCGCTTTTGGAGGGGATAACGGACGGCACGATAGACATGATAGCCACGGATCACGCGCCGCACAGCGCACAGGAGAAATCCCGTGGGCTGAAGGACAGCCTTATGGGCGTGGTCGGGCTGGAGACGGCGTTCCCCGTATTATACACGAAATTGGTAAAACAAAATATAATCACATTAGAGCGGCTGATAGCGCTCATGAGCGACGCGCCGAGAAAGCGTTTTAAAATACCGAGCTGCGGCTATTGCGCGTGGGACTTGCAGGAGAATTATGAGATAGACCCGAATGAGTTCCTCTCAAAGGGAAAAGCGACGCCCTTTATGGGTGAAAAGGTCTTTGGAAGATGCGTTATGACGATATACGGAGGTAAAAAGGTATGGGAAAATTAAAAAAGCTGGTTTTGGAGGACGGTGCGCAGTATTTGGGCGAGGGCTTCGGCTGTGACTGTGAAAGGGTGTGCGAGGTGGTCTTTAACACGTCCATGGTGGGCTACCAGGAGATAATCTCCGATCCGTCCTATACATATCAGGCGGTGTGCATGACATATCCGCTCATAGGAAATTACGGCGTGGCGGACGAGGATTATGAGACAAAAACGCCCACGATAGGTGCGCTGATAGTGCGCGAATATAACGACATTCCCTCTAACTTCCGATATACAAAGACGCTTTCGGAGGTCATGGAGGAGTATCACATCCCCGGCATTTCGGGCATAGACACGAGAAAGCTCACGCGCAGCATACGCGATAAGGGCAGCAGGCGCGCGATAATAACGGACGCCAACGTGCCTATAGAGGAAGCGATAAGGAGGATCGAAAGCACGCCCATACTGCACGACGCGGTCAAGAGAGTGAGCTGCAAAAAGCGCTGGTATTCAAAGACGGCGGGCGCGATGTATAACGTCGTCGCGGTGGATTGCGGAATAAAGCTCAACATAATACGCTCGCTAAATGCGCGCGGCTGCAACGTGACGGTCGTGCCCTATGACACCCCCGCGCAGGACATTGAGCGTATGCACCCCGACGGTATATTCCTCTCAAACGGCCCGGGAGACCCTCAGGACGTCGCCCCCGTAATAGAGCTGGTGCGCGAGATAAGGGGAAAATACCCCATATTCGGCATATGTTTGGGGCATCAGATGATAAGCCTCGCATACGGCGCGGACACGTATAAGCTGAAATTCGGTCACCGCGGAGGAAATCACCCCGTAAAGAACCTAAAAAACGGCAAGATAGAGATAACGAGCCAGAACCACAGCTATGCGGTGGATGAAAAGACGCTCAAGGGAACGGGGCTGGAGGTCACGCATTTAAACCTGCTTGACGGCACGGTCGAGGGAGTGGAGTGCGCCTGTGACAGGGTGTACAGCGTGCAGTATCACCCCGAAAGCGCGCCCGGGCCGCAAGACAGCGCGTATCTTTTCGACAGGTTTATAAGAGAGATGAAGGAGGCAAGAGAGAATGCCTAAGAGAACGGATATAAAAAAAGTGCTTGTGATAGGCTCCGGCCCGATAGTTATAGGTCAGGCGGCGGAGTTCGACTACGCGGGGACGCAGGCGTGCATGGCGCTCAAGGAGGAGGGCTATGAGGTCATCCTTATGAACTCAAACCCCGCGACGATAATGACGGATACCGCTATAGCGGACAAGGTATATATGGAGCCGCTTACGCTGGAATATGCGGCGAAGGTGATAAGATACGAGCGTCCGGACGCGATAGTCCCGGGCATAGGCGGACAGACGGGCCTAAACCTCGCCATGCAGCTTGAAAAGAAGGGCATTTTGAAGGAATGCGAGGTCGAGCTTTTAGGCACGGATGCAAAGAGCATAGAGCGGGCGGAGGACAGAGAGCTGTTTAAGGAGCTTTGCGAGAGCCTGGGCGAGCCCGTGCTGCCCTCAATAATAGCCTCGAGCATGGAGGAGGGAATGGCGGCGGCGGAACAAATCGGCTATCCTGTTGTGCTGCGCCCCGCGTTCACGTTAGGCGGCACAGGCGGCGGCTTTGCGGAGGATGAAAACGAGATGCACGCGCTTTTAAAGAACGCACTCGCCCTTTCGCCCGTGCATCAGGTGCTCGTGGAAAAGAGCATAAAGGGATATAAGGAGATAGAATATGAGGTGATGCGCGACGCCAACGACACCGCGATAACCATATGCAACATGGAAAATCTCGACCCCGTGGGCATACATACGGGCGATTCGATAGTCGTATGCCCCAGCCAGACGCTCACCAACAAGGAATACCACATGCTGAGGGACAGCGCGCTAAAGATGATACGCGCGCTCAAGATAGAGGGCGGCTGCAACGTGCAGTTCGCGCTTGACCCGCATTCGTTCAAATACTATCTGATAGAGGTCAACCCGAGGGTGTCGCGCTCGTCCGCGCTGGCGTCCAAGGCGAGCGGATATCCCATAGCGAGAGTCTCCGCGAAGATTGCCGTGGGCATGAGGCTGGATGAGATCGCCATAGCGAACACGCCCGCTTCCTTTGAGCCGGCGCTGGATTACGTCATAACAAAGATGCCCAGATTCCCGTTTGATAAATTCTCATCCGCGAACAACTCCCTCTCGACGCAGATGAAGGCGACGGGCGAGGTCATGAGCGTGGGCAGGACGGCGGAGGAAAGCCTGCTCAAAGCCGTGCGCTCGCTGGAGATAGGCGTAAATCACCTGTATATGTCAAAGTTTGACGCTATGGAGGACGTGACGCTGCTCGACTACATTAAAAAGGGCACGGACGACAGGATATACGCCATAGCCGAGCTTATAAGGAGGGACACCGACCTAGGCGTGATATACGACGCGACTAAAATCGACCTGTTCTTCTTGGAAAAGATAAGAAATATCGTAGGTATGGAAAACAGGCTCGCCGCCGCGCCCATGGATGAAAAGACGCTGTATGACGCAAAGCGCATGGGCTTTTGCGACGCATATATCGCGAAGCTGTGGGGCGTGAGCGAGATAGACGTATATAACGCAAGAAAGCGCGCGGGGATGTTCCCCGTATATAAGATGATAGACACCTGTGCGAGCGAGTTTGAAAGCTATATACCCTATTTCTACTCGACCTATGAGCAGGAAAACGAGTCGATAGTATCGGATAAAAAGAAGATAGTCGTCCTCGGCTCCGGCCCGATAAGGATCGGCCAGGGCGTGGAGTTTGACTATTCCACCGTCCACGCCGTATGGACGATACGCGACAACGGCTATGAGGCGATAATAATTAACAACAATCCGGAGACGGTTTCGACGGACTACACGACGTCGGATAAGCTGTATTTCGAGCCGCTGACGGTAGAGGACGTCATGAATATAATCGAGCTGGAGCAGCCCGTGGGCGTGATAGCCTCATTGGGCGGGCAGACGGCTATAAACCTCGCGAAGCCCCTTTCTGATAGGGGAGTCAAAATAATAGGGACGGACAACGCCGCGATAGAGCGTGCGGAGAACCGCGACGCGTTTGAAAAGGTGCTGGAGGAGCTAAACATCCCGCAGCCGCAGGGTCAGGCTGTCACGCGCATAGAGGACGGAGTCGCCACAGCTAAAAGGATAGGCTATCCCGTGCTCGTACGTCCGTCGTTCGTGCTGGGCGGCAGGGCGATGCAGATAGTCGCGGATGAGCAACAGCTAAAGCACTATCTAAAGACGGCGGTCGAGATAGACGCGGATAAGCCCGTGCTCGTGGATAAATACATCTACGGCAAGGAGGTTGAGATAGACGCGATATGCGACGGAACGGACGTGTTCGTCCCCGGAATAATGGAGCTGGTCGAGCGCACGGGCATACACAGCGGCGATTCGATAAGCGTTTATCCGAGCTTTTCGATATCGGATAAGGTAAAGGCGACCATATTGGACTACGCGAAAAGGCTGGGTCTGGGCATAGGCATAATAGGGCTTTATAACATACAGTTCATAGTCGATAAGGCGGAAAACGTGTTCATAATAGAGGTCAACCCGAGGTCGTCACGCACGGTGCCCTTCCTCTCAAAGGCGACGGGCTACAGCCTTGCGGACATCGCCACGCGCGTGATATTAGGGCAAAGCCTTGTTAGCCAGGGCATAACGGAGATTTATCCGAATGAAAAGACGAGGTGGTATTGTAAGGCGCCCGCGTTTTCCTTCTCCAAGCTAAAGGGGTTGGACGCATACCTCTCGCCCGAGATGAAATCCACCGGCGAGGCGATAGGCTATGACAATAAGCTGAATAGGGCGCTGTATAAGGCGTTACAAGCGTCGGGCACGAGCGTGAAGGGCTACGGCACGGTGCTGGCGACCATAGCGGATGAGGATAAGGACGAGGCGCTCCCGCTGATAAGGCGCTTTTACAACATGGGCTTCAACATTCAGGCGACGGAGGGAACGGCACGTTTTTTGAAGAACCACGGCATACGCACGCACGCGCTTAAAAAATTGAGCGAGGGCAGCGACGAGATTTTACGGGCAATAAGGCAGGGCTATGTGACGTATGTCATAAACACGCGCAACATGAACTCCTCCGGCGTGATATCGGACGGACGCGAGATAAGGCAGTGCGCAGTGGAAAACAACGTCACGGTGTTCACCTCGTTAGACACGGTGAACGTGCTGTTAGACGTGCTTGAGGAGACCACGCTCACCATATCGACGATAGACGCATGAGGATGAAATGAGACAGAGCTTTTTTGAGATAACGGAGAATAAAAAAATCGCAAAAGACACCTTTTTGATGCGCTTAAAGGGGGAAACGACGGATATAAAAGCGGGGCAGTTCGTGAACATAAAGCTGGACGGATACTTCCTGCGCCGCCCGATATCCGTATGCGACATCAATGGGGACGAGCTGACGATAATCTATAAAATGGTGGGTGCAGGCACGCGCGCCATGAGTGGATATGCCCCAAAAAAGACGCTCGACGTTTTGACGGGGCTGGGAAACGGATATGACCTGAGTGTGTGCGGGGATAGGCCCCTTCTCATAGGCGGGGGCGCGGGCGTGCCGCCGATGTACCTCGCGGCAAAGACGCTCAAAAAAATGGGCGCGGACGTCACCGCGATACTCGGCTTTAATGCATCGGACGAGGTGTTTTTTAAAGAAGAATTTGAAAATTTGGGAGTGAATACGATAATAACGACGGCGGACGGGAGTGCGGGCAAAAAAGGCTTCGTCACGGATGCGATGGACGGGCTCGATTACAGCTATTTTTACGCCTGCGGACCGCAGCCCATGCTTAAAGCGGTATATGACGCTTCAAGCACGCAGGGACAGCTCAGCTTTGAGGAGCGGATGGGATGCGGCTTTGGCGCGTGCATGGGATGTACCTGCGAGACGAAATACGGCGCAAAGAGGATATGCAAGGACGGTCCTGTATTAAAAAAGGAGGAAGTGATATGGTAGATCTGCGCACGCAGCTATGCGGAATAATGCTGGATAACCCCGTAATGGCCGCGAGCGGGACGTTCGGCTATGGGCATGAGTTCGCACAGCTCTACGACATAAACATGCTGGGGACGTTTTCCTTTAAGGGGACGACAAAGGCTGCGCGGCTGGGAAACCCAACGCCCAGAATAGCGGAATGCGCAGACGGGATGCTAAACTCCGTCGGGCTGCAAAATCCGGGCGTGGACGCGGTCATTTCTCATGAGCTGCCCAAGCTGAAAAGCTGCTTTGACAAGCACGTCATGGCGAACGTTAGCGGCTTTTCGATAGATGAGTATAAATACGTATGCGAAAGGCTGAACGCATGTCCCGAGGTCGGCTGGATAGAGGTCAACATAAGCTGCCCAAACGTACACGGCGGGGGGATGGGCTTCGGCACGGACGCACGCACCGCCGCACAGGTCACGAGGGCGGTCAAATCCGTGACGGACAAGCCTATAATAATGAAGCTGACGCCCAACGTGACGAACATATCGGAGATCGCCGCGGAATGTGAGCAGGCGGGCGCGGACGGCATAAGCCTTATAAACACGTTGCTCGGGATGCGGATAGACCTCAAGACGAAAAAGCCCGTCTTAGCCAACAAAATGGGTGGGTTTTCCGGAAAGGCGGTTTTTCCCGTAGCTCTGAGGATGGTCTATCAGGTGTATGAGGCGGTCAAAATACCGATAGTCGGCATGGGCGGCGTGAGCTGCGCCGAGGACGTGATAGAGATGATGCTCGCGGGGGCGTGCGCGGTGCAGATAGGCGCACAGAACCTCGTCGACCCGTATGCATGTAAGAGTATAATCCAAAATCTGCCCGAGGTAATGGAAAGATATAAAATAGACCGGCTTTCGGATATCATCGGAAAGGCGCATTAAAATACTGGAGGTATAAGATGGGAAAGGACGTAATAATAGCGTGCGATTTCGGCACAAAAGAGCAGGTGATGAGTTTTCTTGACAAATTCACAGATAAAAAGCCGTTTGTCAAGATAGGCATGGAGCTTTTCTATGCAGAGGGACCGCAGATTGTGCGCGATATCAAGGCGCGTGGGCATAAGATATTTTTAGACCTGAAGCTGCACGACATACCGAACACGGTCAAAAAGAGCATGGCGGTGTTGTCCGGGCTGGACGTGGACATGACCAACCTGCACGCGGGCGGCGGGACGCAGATGATGCGCGCGGCGATAGAGGGCCTGACGCGCGCGGACGGCTCGCGCCCCATTCTGATAGCCGTGACCCAGCTGACCTCCACGAGCGAGCAGGTCATGAGAGACGAGTTGCTCATAGACAAGCCGATGGCGCAGGTCGTGACGAAATACGCGCTCAACGCGAAGGAGGCGGGTCTGGATGGCGTGGTATGCTCCCCGCACGAGGCGGGCGACGTTCACCAAAGCTGCGGAAAGGGCTTTTTGACGGTTACGCCGGGCGTGCGCTTTGAGACGGACAAAAAGGGCGATCAGGCGAGGGTCATGACGCCCGCGCAGGCGAAGCTGGCAGGATCGGATTACATAGTCGTGGGGCGGCCGATTACGGCGGCGGATGATCCGGTAGCGGCATACGAGAGATGCATAAGAGATTTTGTACAATAAAGGAGATCAAATTATGAAAGAGCTTATAGCAAAGGACCTTTTGAGCATAGGCGCTGTGTTCTTCCGCCCGAATGAGCCGTTCACATGGGCGAGCGGGATAAAGAGCCCGGTATATTGCGACAACCGATTGACTCTGACCGCGCCCGAGGTCAGAAACGACGTGGAAAACGCGCTCGCGCAGGCGGTGAAGGAGTTTTACCCCGAGGCGCAGGTGCTCATGGGGACGTCCACCGCGGGCATTGCGCACGCCGCGATAACGGCGCATATTTTGGGCATGCCCATGGGATATGTGCGCGGCAGCTCAAAGGACCACGGCAGGAAGAACCGCATCGAGGGAAAGCTGGAAGCGGGACAGAAGGTAGTAGTGGTGGAGGACTTGATATCCACGGGCGGAAGCGTGATAGATGTGGTGGAGGCTTTAAGAGAAGCAGGGGCGGACGTCCTCGGAGTGGTGAGTATATTCACATACGGCATGAAGAAGGGACTTGAGCGCCTCGCGCAGGCGAATGTGGAAAACCACAGCCTTACGGACTTTGACTGCATAGCGAAGATCGCCGCGCAGGAGGGATATATCGCGCCGGAGGACGTAGAAAGGCTGATAGCCTTTAGAAATGACCCGTCGGACGAAAGCTGGATAGGAGGAAACGAAAGATGAGAAGCCTTATAGACATTGCGGAAATTTCAAAGGATGAGATGAAGGAGCTTATAGACACTGCGCTCGATATCATTGAGAATCCCAAAAAGTATAGTGAAAAATGCAGAGGAAAGAAGCTCGCCACGCTGTTTTATGAGCCGTCCACGCGCACAAGACTGAGCTTTGAGGCGGCGATGTACGAGCTGGGCGGAAACGTGCTCGGATTTTCGGACGCGATGAGCTCATCCGTATCAAAGGGAGAGAGCGTCGCAGACACGGTGAGGGTCATATCCTGCTATGCGGACATAATCGCGATGCGCCACTACAAGGAGGGCGCGCCGTTGGTCGCGGCGATGAACGCATCCATACCCGTGATAAACGCGGGCGACGGCGGGCATAATCACCCCACGCAGACGCTCGCGGACATGCTCACCATATACCGCGAAAAGGGCAGGCTCGATAACCTCACGATAGGCTTTTGCGGCGACCTCAAATTCGGCAGGACGGTACATTCGCTCATAACCGCGCTTTTACCATATGAAAACATAAAAATAGTGCTCATATCGCCTGATGAGCTGAAGCTCCCCAGCTATATCAAAAAGGACGTAATGCAAAAAAACGGCATGAGCTATATACAGACGGACGACCTTGAAAAGTACATGCCAGATTTGGATGTGCTGTACATGACGCGCGTACAGAAGGAGAGGTTCTTTAACGAGGAGGACTACCTGCGCCTTAAAGACAGCTATATCCTGACCCCTGAAAAGCTCAAAACGGCGCGCGCGGATCTATCCATACTGCATCCTCTTCCCAGGGTAAATGAGATAAGCGTGGCGGTGGACGACGACCCGCGGGCGTGCTATTTTAAGCAGGTGCTCAACGGAAAGTACATGAGAATGGCGCTCATAATGAAGCTGCTGGAGGTATAAAAAATGAACATAGACAGCATTAAAAACGGCATAGTTATAGACCATATCACCGCGGGACGGGGGATGGAGATATACAACCTTTTGAGATTATCGGAGCTTGACTGCTCGGTCGCGATAATAAAGAACGTACACAGCACGAAGCTCGGCAAAAAGGACATAATCAAGATAGACAGCGATTTTGACATAGACATGGACATTTTGGGATATGTCGACCCGGACTGCACCATCGACATAATAAAGGACGGCAAGCTCGCGGAGAAGAAGCATCCCGAGCTGCCTGAGCTTTTGACGAACGTGATCTTTTGCAAAAACCCACGCTGTATAACCACCACTGAGCAGGAGCTGAAGCACGTTTTCAAGCTGACCGACCGCGAAAACAGGGTGTACAGGTGCCTTTACTGCGAGACTAAGGCGGGTAAATAAAGGAATAAATAATAAGGTATCGCGCCCGGCAAGCCTTTCGGGCGCGATTTTTTATACGCAAGTCATTAGTCTTGCCCTACGATTAAAAAGCGAGCTTGCCGACGAGGCGCGGCGCAGCTTTCCAGCGCGAAACGGCGGGAGCCGTTTCGCGCTGGAAAGTGGCCCGCCCGCCGAAGGCGGGCGGGCTTGGTTTTTGCGGCCGAAGGCCGCAAAAACCTGCGCCGCGCGCGAACGAAAGAGTTGAATCTTTTTGGCGTCAGCGGGAGGGCGTATCGGTTTGAATTTTGATGGAGCTTTGCGGAGCAAAGCAACCTTTGACTTCACTTTACGTTTGACTTTTCCCTTTTAAAATAAAGCGCACCCACTCATAAAACAAACGCCGTTGCAAAACCTCACGAGTAGGAGTAGAATATATCTGCATAATGTGAGGTTGATTTATATGAGGGAAACATTTAATAAGACAAAGAGATTGCTGCTGTTCGCATTGCCTGTTATAGCGGGGGATATCTTGCAGCAGCTTTACAATACCGCGGATTCCATAATCGTGGGCAGGTTCTGCGGCGAAAATTCGCTTGCGGCGATAGGCGTCGCGGGGCCGGTGATGTCGCTCGTGGTGTTCTTTGTGTTCGGCATAGGCATCGGCATGACCGTGCTGCTCTCCCGCGCATACGGCGAGGGGAACATCAAAAAACTGCGCGAGGTGGAAAGCACTGCGCTCATAGCGGGCTGTGCGTTTACCGTATTGCTGTCCGTGGCGCTCGTGCTGCTCACGCGCCCCATACTCGTGCTCTGCCGCACGCCCGAGAAGATAATGGACGAGGCGGCGGCGTATCTCATTGTGATTTTCATAGGAATGATATTCACCTTCCTCTATAATTTTTATTCCGCGCTGTTTATGGCGATAGGTAAGTCGCACATACCCTTTTTCATACTGCTCATATCCTCCGCGACGAACGTCGTTCTCGATATATTGTTCGTATCTAACTTTAAAATGGGCATAACGGGCGCGGCGATAGCCACGGTGATATCTCAGGCGGTCTCCGTGCTTTTCAGCTTTATAATGGTGCGCTTTAAGGATAAGGAGCTGTATTTCACTGCAAAGGAGTTTACGTTCAAGCCCGCGCTTTTAAAGGAGATAATATCCTTTTCGGGAGCGTCCGCGCTTCAGCAGACGGTGCTTTATATCGGAAAGCTGCTCGTGCAGGGCGGCGTGAATACCTTGGGAATACCCGTCATAGCGGGCTTTAATGCGGCGTCAAAGATTGAAAACTTCATAATCGCGCCCTTAAACGGCGTGTCCTCGGCGATGTCCAGCACGATGGCGAGAGAGGGAAAGAAGGATGAGCAGAAAAAGAGCTGCATCGCTGGATTGATAATATCACTCACATATTCCGTCGTCATATCCGCGGCGATATTTTTGACCGCGGCGTATATCGTCCCGCTGTTTATAAAGGAGCCCTCGCGTGAGATGATAGAAAGCGGCGTGGGATATTTGAAGATAATGTCCATAGCATACCTGTTCGTGCCCATTTCCATAATAATGCAGGGGCTTTTCAGAGGAACGGGCAACATCAAAATGACCATCATATCCACCGCGATGCAGATATCCATAAGAGTGGGCGTGACGTATCTTCTCCTACAGTCCTGCGGGCTCAATGCGGTCGTCATAGGCACGTTCGTCGGATGGGCGGAGATGACGGTGTTTGGGATATGGCAGGCGAGGAAGTATTTTAAAAATACATAAAAATCCATTGGGACTGCCGAAAATCAAGCCTTTTCGACAGCCCGATGCATTTCTTGGAGTTTTCTGTATAGAAATTTGCCTATAATCAGCGAGACTGAAAACTGCCTTCTCTTTAACATAAACTTTACAAACAACAGGTTTTATTCTTTACATTATCTGCTCATAATGGGCGATGAAGTATATAAGGAATGGATAATGTAAAGAGTATGGATTTTTTTGATGTATTGACATTGATAGGCGGCCTTGCGCTCTTCCTGTTCGGCATGAAGGTGATGGGCGACGCGCTTGAAAAGAAGGCCGGAAGCCGCATGAGCACCATCTTAGGAAAGCTCACGGACGGAAAATTGAAGGGATTCGCGCTGGGCGCGGGCGTGACATCCGTTATACAGTCATCATCCGCGACGACGGTAATGGTGGTCGGATTCGTTAATTCCGGCATAATGACCTTAAAACAGGCGATAAATATAATAATGGGCGCAAACGTAGGCACGACGATAACCGCGTGGATACTTTCGCTCACGGGCATACAGGGCGACAGCTTTTTCATAAAGCTGTTAAAGCCGGATTCCTTTACGCCCATCCTCGCGCTAATAGGCATAGTGCTTATAATGTTCTCGAAAAAGCCCAAGAAGAAGGATACGGGAACTATATTGATGGGCTTTGCCGTGCTCATGACAGGCATGGACTTGATGAGCGGCGCGGTCTCCGGCTTAAAGGACGTGCCCGAGTTTACTCACATACTCACGCTGTTCTCAAACCCCGTTTTGGGCGTGCTCGCGGGCGCTGTGCTGACTGCGATAATACAGTCATCCTCCGCATCCGTAGGCATATTGCAGGCACTCTCGTCGACAGGCGCGATAACGTACTCCACGGCGATACCGATAATAATGGGCCAGAATATAGGAACGTGCATCACGGCGATAATTTCATCGTTCGGCACGAACAAAAACGCCAAGAGGACGGCTTTTGTGCATCTATCCTTTAACATAATAGGCACGATAGTGCTTTTGACGCTGTTTAGCATATCAAACGCGATATTCAAGTTTGCATTTGTCGCAGATACCGCAAACGAGATGGGAATAGCGATAGTTCATACCAGCTTCAACCTGCTGTGCACTGCAATGCTCTTCCCGTTTACGGGACAGCTTGAAAAGCTTGCCTGCGCAGTCATAAAGGACAGCAAGGAGACGGAGAAGTATGCTATGCTGGATAAGAGACTGCTGAGCACGCCCGCGATAGCGCTCGAGCGCTGCCGCAACGTGACCTGCGCAATGGCGGACATCACAAAGACGGCGCTTTCCGGTTCCTTTGGAATACTCTGTAAATACGACGAGAAGAAGGCGGAGGACATCAGGGCGGACGAGAACAAGGCGGATAAATATGAGGATAAGCTGGGCAGCTATCTCGTGAAGCTGTCCGCGCAAAGCCTTACGGATGAGGACAGCGCGTGCGCCGCGCAGATGCTCAGGGTTATAGGAGATATCGAGAGATTATCCGACCATGCGGTCAACCTGCTTGAATCTGCGGAGGAGATGCGCGATAAGCAGATCAGCTTTTCAGAACATGCGAAAAGCGAGCTAAGGGTGATGATATCCGCAGTTTCGGAGATAGCCGACCTTGCGATAACCTCATTTGAGCAAAGGAGCGTCGAGACGGCGAAAAAGGTCGAGCCGCTTGAGCAGGTCGTGGACGAGCTTCAGCAGGAGCTTAAAAAGAGGCACGTCGCGAGACTTCAGCGCGGCGAATGCACTATCGAGCTGGGCTTTGTATTGCAGGACGTCATAACTAACCTTGAGAGAATAGCAGACCACTGCTCGAACATCGCGGGCAGCGTGATAGAGATAGAGCACGGCGCATTGCAGCTGCATGAATTGCAGCGTATGCAGATGGAGGATGCATCGGGCAGCTTTGAAAGAGGGTATAAGGAATATTCCCGCAAATACGGGCTTGAAAATATAGATTAAAGAAGGACAGGGGTTGTCGAAAAAATCGGCAGCCCCTTTTTTGTTATATCGTCTCGCCGCTCTTATACAGGGCGAGTATGAGGTCGAGCATCCTGCCGTAGCTCTTGTTTCCGTCGGAGACGCCGGAGGATTTCAGATAGCTTGAATATACGTCGTTCGCCTTTTCGGAGAGCTGCGTGTCGAAATCCTTCCAATATGCGCTGTTGTCGCGCAAGTCGCGCAGTACGCCGTCGGAGATGTTTTCATATAGTTGCTTATAAAGCTCGTTTGAGGAGGAGTATAGCGAGTTTATGGAATACGTGAGCGCGAGAAGATATGCCGAATATGCGAAATCCGCATTATCCGATTTTCTTGCGACGTACCAGCTTATGAAGTTCGCCTCGTCCTCACGCGCATAGCCCTGCAAATGCGCGTATTCATGCGCGACGGTGGAGGGAAAGTAGCTTTCCGGCATCTGCATATTGAGGTTCGCCTCGTAGGTGAACGGGGAGAATATGCCCGTGGTCTCAAAGGTCGAAAGCAGGTTTTTGGTGAGTACGCCCTTTGCGGGGGCGTTTGAGCTCACTTTTTTTAAATAATCGGGTGCGCAGCTTTTATAGACGTCGCCCACCTCGTGCAGTATCTCATCTTTTGAAGAGGAAAGCACAAATACGCCGTTTTCATCCTCCTTGACCTTGCCGCGCAGCTCGTTCGCCCTGTCCGCGAGCAGCATGGAGACTTCAAAAAGCTCCTGAGCGGAGTATTTTTCGGTGGATATGCCCATGGTCGACGAAAGGGGCAGCCGCGCGTAGTTTATCGCCCAGTTTAATATGAAGCAGCTGCCCAAAAGCGCTATAACGCAGATAAGGCTAATGAGCCGCTTTAAGAATAAGAACCATCTTTTCCCCCGTATAAAAAAAGATGAGAATATGTAAAAGAAATAAAAGACGAGCGCGGAGAAGAATGCATACAGCCCTATCTCGCCCAGCGAAAAGGAGATAAGCCCCGTCAAACAGCTCCAAATATTCGCGAAAAAGGGATATATCGCGCGCGAATACACGCTCTCTGTAGTATCGGGAAATAAAAACGCGAGCCTGTATATTATGAGCGACACGGCGAGAAGTATAATTATCCACAGCCTGCGGCGGATATATGATAAAAGTTCTTTCTTCATTGACATTACCTCGATTCATTATACAATGCATATAAATCAAAGGTCAATCGAGCAGGGGCAAAATTCGCGAATCATTCACAAATGCAGTATAAAATATGATATAATGAACTGAAAAATCATGAATGGAGAAGGAACGATGAACGCAGGAATGTCCACATCCTGCTTTTTCGGAAGGGAAAAGCTGGAGGATACGATCGATATAATGGCAAAGCTGGGCGTCAGGCGCGCTGAGATATTTTTAAACACGCTCAGCGAATATGAGCCGGAATTTTGCAAGGAGCTGCGCAAGAGAACGGACGACTGCGGCATAGAGGTGCTGTCCGTGCATCCCATGGGCGTACAGTTTGAGATGCAGATGTATACGCCCTATGAGCGCACGGTGAACGACGCGCGGGACATTTTTTTAAGAGTGCTGGATGCGTGCAATTTTTTGGGCGCAAAGAGGTATATATACCACGGCGGATTAAATCTAAAGCGCAAAAAGCAGCCCGTGCCGATGAGCAGGGTAGCGCAGGTGACGGGGGAATGCGCGCGGCTTGCGGGCGAGCATGGCATAGAGTTCGCGTATGAAAACGTGCATTGGTGCTGGTTTGACAGGCCGCAGTTCGCCACGGAGCTTTTATCGCGCTGTAAGGAGGGAAACCTATGCTTCAACCTCGATATAAAACAGGCGGCGCAGTCCGGATATCCCTATGAGCAGTACATAAAGACCATGGGGAGCAGGCTTAAAAGTGTGCATCTCTGTGACCATATCATAGATCCCGAGGGCTGGGTCAAGCCCGTTGCGCCATTTACGGGGAATACCGATTTTGAGCTGTTAAAGCAAAACCTCGTCGCGGCGGGATATGACGGCCCTGCGATACTCGAGCTGTATTCGGGAAATTACCGCGATTATGACGAGTTGGGCAGGATTTTCGCCGGAATTGCGGAGATTTTCGACGACGAGGGGGATAAAGCTAACTCGGCAGATAATTTTTGATGAGATCGCGGGCATAGTCGTCATCCAACTTTGAATTAAATCGGACTTTATCACCCTTTGACAGAAAAATGCTTGCACATTCCTTTGAAAAGTCGTGCCAGAGCAGTATATAGGGCGCGTAGCCGTCCTTATGGGCGATTATGCACAGCCGCTTTTCGGGAAGAGACGTGCCGCCTGCGCTGTCCGTCGTTAGAGAAACATCCTCGCCTATCAGCACGACTTCACAGCCGTCTATGGGCAAAAGCGTATCGGCATCCGACACGGTCAGGTTGACCGAGGATGGATAAAAGACGGGCGTATCCTCAATATCGCCCTTTAACACGGCGGACATTATGACGGTGCAGATAATAAGGCATATTAGAATAGTTGTGGCGCGCTTTGCTTTTGACATGGGCAGATCTCCGAAAAACATTCTTTTAAATAATATGAGGAGAAATTGAAATGATACATTTTTACTCTTATCTTTCGCGAATGAAGCACATAAAGAGATGGGGGCTTATGAAGAATACGGAGCAGGAGAACATCAAGGAGCACTCGTTTGACGTCGCGGTGACGGCGCACGCCCTTGCGCTCATAGGCAACACCTACTTCGGCAAAAATCACGATATACACAAAATAACGGAGCTTGCGCTCTTTCACGAGACGAGCGAGGTCATAACGGGCGACCTCGCCACGCCCATAAAGTACTTTAACCCCGAGATAAAGGAGAGCTTCGGCAGGATAGAAAATATCGCGAACGAGCGGCTCTTATCCATGCTCCCGGACGAGCTCAAAGACAGCTATCGCCCGATAATGATGCACGAGGGCGACCCGGACTACGTGCTCGTAAAAGCTGCGGACAAGATATGCGCGTATGTGAAATGCGTGGAGGAGCTTAAAAGCGGCAATGCGGAGTTCGCCAAGGCAAAGGCCAACCTCTATCGCGAGATATGCGGCTATGACCTGCCCGAGGTGAAGTATTATATCGAAAATTGTCTGCCCAGCTTTGAGTTGACGTTGGATGAGTTGAACTAATAATGATTTCGGAGCTCAAAATGCACTGCCGTTTGAACGCAATAATTAAGGTGGTTTTTCAAAATGAGTTTTGAAAAACAGCCGGATAAAAATCGCAGAGATTTATGTGTTGACTTTAGGAGCTTTGGATAATATAATGAATATAGAAAAGACGTTGCCGATAGACGGTCAACCCCTTAGAACTAAAAAAAATAGTCGCACGAGATTGGTGAACCGGCGGCTATTTTTTGTTACTGTTTTTTTACGCACGTAATTATAAGCGCCGTAAAGGCAACTAAAAATGTGCAAAAACTTATGAACTGATCAAAAGTCATTTGCAACACCTTCCTTTCATTGCCTCTAAAAAATAGAAGTTAAAAAATGAAGAAAGGTTGACCACCTACCCGTCGTCGCGACAAGCGTAATTGACATGAGACCGCGCAAACGCGGTCTCATTGTCTAATAACGCTGTCGCT
>CAKROK010000007.1 GCA_934373295.1 uncultured Christensenellaceae bacterium
TAAATGACGGCAAACGCGTGAACCCCTTGAAAATAAAGGCTTTTTCCGTTTGTCGTTATTATACCGTAACGGCATATATCCCTGTCCTTGATATTTTTCACGGACACAGACCATGCCCACGAATATATACGGCTTTTTCGCCCTGTCAAATTGCTTGCTTAGGCCCGCTCCGCCCTTGCTCATTATCCTTGAAAATTGAAAAATATCGCTCAGCTTCATCGCGCTCAAAAAGCCCTTTGCGAGCTGATATCCCGCGCTTATGCTCACCCTCTGCCCGGGCAGCTTATAGGCGATATACCCCTCACCGTTTTCGCCCGTGGTATAGAGCATACCGCTTTTTAGCGCCATGCGCACATAGCCGCATATGAACGCCGCCGCGGCGTCCCTGCTCGAGAATGCGTCGATCAGCCCGTGCTCATCGCCGTAATCGTAATATCCAAAGGCGTGTCCGATGTCGGATATTATGCTTTCATCAAGCTGCGTGACCTTTTTCATCGACCTTTGACCTCTCCGCTCTTTTTAAGTATCGCCACCGCGCAGGGTATCCTTCCCTCGCACATCACGTAGCTTGCGTCCGCATATCCCGCCTGTGTGAAAAAGCTCTTGTACGTCTCCAGCGTAAACTCGCGCTTGAAATCCGCGCCAGCCTTGCCTATCGCGCCGGAAACGCCGTTCGTTTTACCCTTTTCCGTTTGGTTCATGTATGTCGGGATGATGATTTTTCCACCCGCTTTGCATACGCGGTCAAGCTCGCCAAGCGCCTTATAAGGCTCGTCAAGCAGATGTATGACATTCGCCGCGACGACGACCGTAAAGCGCTCGTCGGAATAATCGAGCTGTAAAATATTCGCCTGTTCAAACCTTACGTTTGTATATTTATCGAATTTCTTTCGCGCGCGCTTCAGCATCTTTTGAGAAAAATCCGTCGCGATAAGGCTTTTGCATTTTGGCGCGATCACGCCCGTCAAAAGCCCCGTGCCGCAGGCACATTCCAGCACGTCGTCCTCTTTCGATATCAGCTTTTCCACCTCCGCGCACAGCGCCCTGTTCGCCTTACCGTTTATGACATTCGCAAAAATGTCATAAACCCATGCAACATTATCCCAAAACATGCTCATTCCTCCGCATAATCTATCCCCTTGTGCAAAAATCCCGTCGCCCGCCTATAAAACTCCTGCGGATGTATCATCACAAGCTCCGCATGGTCCATTTTGGGTATGCCGCGCGCCCGTGCGTGTGGGAAATATCGCTTTATAAAGCGGATATTCGCGCGCCGCGCCTTCTTTTCATCGTCGCCGTACCAATATATGATGTGACAGCCCGTTTCGGCAGGCTCCTGCGGCAGAGCATAGTTGTTCGCCGACCAGAAGATATTTCGGACAGTTCTATTAGAATAGCTCTTCAAATACGCCGTCAGCGCATCGTATTCCTTGACCGCATCCCTCCCGGGCAGCGTCCACCGCTCGGGCGGATATGCCGCCTCCAAGACCTTTCGGCTCCTCGTAACGAGCTTAAATCCCAAAAAATCGCGCAGGCACGCAAGTCCGCGCAACAAAAGCGGCATCTGATAGGGCGTGATGCCCGCGTCGATTATCGCGCGCTTTACGGGTATCCTCCCCAGCGCCAAAAAGCGCGTCAGGCAAGCGCCGCCCAAGGAACAGCCGTATGCCGCATCCAAGGAATCCATGCCGCGGGAAAGCAGCCAATCCGTCACCTCGTCCACCGTCTTTTCCACGGAGATAAAGTCCTCTCCCGTCTCGCCGTGACCGTCAAAAACTATCTGCATCACGTGGTAATCCTGTGCCATCAGCGTTACCGAATCCAAAAATGCCCAATGCGGCTCCGCCGTACACGGCATGAACAGCAGCGTCCTTTCATGCTCCGTCCCATATTCCAAAACTCTCATGCTATAAGCCCCCTTGGCTTTTCGCGCCTTGTTTCCCCTGTTTTTTACCGATTTTGCCTATGCGCCGCTTGGATTTCCCTTGAAAACTCCTCGGGATGCTCTCCCGCAAGTCCGCCATGCCCCATGCTCGTGAAAATCCTCGTCCCAAAGGGATATCCGCTCTTCTTTAAAGCATCAAGCCCTTTTGACAGCTTCTTGTCCACGTTTCCCTTTATGCCGTACCAAAGATGCATGTCCGTCTTTTCAAACAGTGAATAATCCGTCTTTTTGCCTATTAAATAGTAGTCCTGATTCTTCCAGCTCCTCCATGTGGCTTTACCGTATTAAATCCGCTGTGCTTCCTCAAGCGTGCGTCCGGATATCTTCGCCAGAAATCTCTTGCGCATCGGGTCGGGGCGCCCCATTACCGCGTAAAATATCCCCGTGAAGAAAAAGCAATAGACGTCCTTTGCCCATTTGCTCTTTATGTCGGGATAATCGCGAAGAGACATGCCGTCTGCGATCATCGTTGTAATCGTCAATCGCTCGTCCGCGAGAACCTCCATTAGCACGCGGCAGCCGTATGAAATTCCGTATAAAATGTCGATTTTGCCGTCATATTTTTCCACAACATAGTCGCCCAGCCGCCTCGCCTCATCCATGGGCGATTTGAACTGTGTTTCAGGCTCATCCGGGTTAAAGCCGTCATACGCCACAAGCACCACGTGATAGACCTTCGCCATTCCCTTCGCCGCAGGCAATGCGCCGATATAGCTTACCCCGCCGCCATGAAGCATGACAATAAGCTCGGGATTTTCCCTCCCGAATTCAAAATACTTCATATTGTTTCACCTCAATAGACCATCATACGATCAAATTTGAAACCTCGGGCAGCGCGTTTTTCTCAATAATCGACCTCAGCATCTGCGCAAAGCCGCGCGGATCCTTTATCTGATACTGCATGTGGTTATATCCCTCAAATACCGGAAAGTTCGCATACGGATAGGCAGTTTTCACCGCATCGCGATATTTAAAATGCTCCTCGATGCTGCCGAATTCGAAATACGTGTTTTTTTGAAGAGCTTGCGGCAAGCTCGCAAACGGCTTATCCTCCAGGCTGTCCGAAAGCTGTCTACGCATATTACCATATTTGAGCGCCTTTCCCGCGGCGATAAAATACGGCTTTATGGCATCGTCATCGCACCACATCACCTTTTTTAGATTCTTTCCCTTTGAGCGATATATGCTCTTTATCGCGAGGTACAAAAACGGCGTCATTATCCGCCGCGTAGCCCTGCCTATCTGCGCGAACTGCCCGCCGTCAAAAAACACGTGACCAACGGAGACATCAGATTTCGTCAAAAACGCCAGCGCCAGATCCGCCCCGATTGATGAACCGACGACCAATTTCATCTCGCTTATGCCCTGTTTTTGCAGAAATTCGGCTATCTGACGCACCTCATCGTCCTTGCTCACGTACTTCTGACCGGCGCAATATACGGTAGACGTGGGCATTATGCAGAAATATTTGTCCTTCAAATTCTCCGCGACCCGCTCACTGCTCGCGCCCGTCACGCCCATCGCGTGAAAGAACAGCACTGCGGGATTTTGCCTGTCGCCCATAGTTTCAACCAGCATCAAATCACCCCCGTCAGTGAATGAAAATCTGCATTATCGCGGATAACACTGCGCAAATAATCATCATGCCCACCGTGCCGAAAATCCACTTTTTGCACCTGTCCCTTGAGGTGATATACGGCTTTAGGTCCTCCGTCCCGGGTATCGTCCACGCCTTCGTATGACCGACCCATGCTTCGTCTATTAAAAAGCGGTCTATGAGGTTCATTATCGAAAGTATCACGAGCATCTGCCAAAATCCCGCTAAAAAGCCCCGCGCGCCGTTTATCGCATAGGTGCATATCAACACATATGCGAGGTATCCCGGTATGCACACTATCTTGAAAGCTATGGCGTTTTTCCGTATCTTTTCATGCGTCGTCAGACCCAGCTCGACGCACCTGTCCTGCACCTGCTGACTGTATAAATGCACCATGCCCACGGCGCCCTTTTTTATGCCTACCGCGCAGACCAAAAAGAGCAAGGCTCCCAGTCCCAAGCCCTCTATCACCGTTTTCAATACGACATCCATTATTTCAAATACCTCCCGCATTCGCCTTCAAGCTCGCGCCACGTCGGATAATCCGCGCCATGTTTGTCAAAAAATGCCTTTAAATCGCGATTTAACGCGCTCATCTCGTCTATGGCGTTCATCGCGTGGTCGGAGGCGCAAATTTTGCCTAAGCTCGTCGCACACATCAGCTTAAAGAACTTAAAACAGGTCTTTCTGTAGGCGGTGCCTTCAAACTCCGTATCATCCTTGGGCAAAATCTCATGTCCAGCATTTTTTATCGCACGGTAGCCCTCGATATTCGCGTCTATCAGCTTATTTAAATACGCATCGTCCTTCTTCAGCTTTTTAAGATTTCCGTCGGATTTATAGCAGGCGAACGCCGCGGGTATGACGAACGCCGCATGGCACAGGAGGTAATCGCCCATATTCGGCTCATATACGACCTTGTATTTCGTCCCCGAAAAAATCTCCCCGATGAGCTGTTCGTTTGACGGCGCACCCGCTAACTGCCCTATCGTTATCTTTTTCAGGTCGATGGACGCCACGCGGTCACTGTCCCTGTGCCCCGCCGAAAGCGAAAATGCGAACATCACGTTTTTCTCGGGTAGTGACGCTGCCAGCTCCTCCGCACGCACATTATTGCCCACAAAGACGACGTTTTTTGACTTATTTGCGCGCAGCTTTTCGACTACGGGATCTATCTGCGTATACCTGACCACGACGAATATCACGTCATAAACGTCCTCCGGTGCAAGCTCGGTCACTACGGGGACGCGACACACAGACGTCTTTGGCGAAAACTTGTGCTTTATGCGCAGTCCGTTCTCTTTGATTTTCTGCGCCCACTCGCCGCGCGCGAGCAGCTTTACGTCCTTTCCCGTGCGAAACATGTTGTTCGCGAGGTTGCATCCCAGCACACCCGCGCCGTATACCAAAATATTCATAGCCAACCTCCTGTTTTTTAAAAATTATTTGACCGCCGCATGTCGCGGCGCATATCATTTCCTCAATATATCGGCGATTTTGGAAAAATCCTCCTTCGCCTCTTTAAAATAGGGCAACATACAGTAGCAATGCACCATTTTCGGCCGCGCAAACGCCGTATACGGAACGTTCGCCCGCTTACATACCTGCTCAAAATCGGGCAGTGCGCCGTAAAGCACCTCATCCGCCGAATAGATGAAGTGGATGTCGCCAACGCCGGAAAAATCGCCGCGCGAGCCGGATATCATGTAATCGGGAACGCCCTCCTGCCCGTGGCGCATTAAATTCTCCACCGTCACCATGAACGCATAGTCTATTGCAACATCCTTTGGATTAAGCTCCTGCATACGCGCCTTTTCCGCGTCGTTCCAAGGCACTTCGCCCGGTGAAACGGCGACGATATGCCGCGGCTGGGGCAGAGGCCTCCCGAGCGCGTTGTTATGCGCCGCAATGCCCAGCGCCAGCGCACCTCCGGAGGAAAATCCGCACGTGCTGACGTTCCCGCCGCCGTATATTTCGATCATCTTTTTATAGCACTCAAAAACCATTTGATACGTCCGCGTGATGCAGTGCTCTGTACACAGCGGATAGAACGGGAACCATATGTCGCATCCCGTCTCGCGCATGAGCTTGCGCATCACGGGCAGGTCGCCCTTATCGGGACCTATCACCATGCCTCCGCCGAAAAAGTAGAGTATCGCCCGCTCGGACGGCCGGGGCTTTTGACGCACGACGAGGCAGGAAAATCCGTCTATATTTTTCATCTCATAGCACGCCTTTTTGTCCTTCGGCTCAAACACCCCGCGATTGCGATTTTGCTTATCTATGACCTTTTTTATCTCATTTTCCGGCAGCTTGAATGCCTTTTTCGCGCCGACGAGCTTATAAGCCCCGCGCAGCATTGATGCAAAAATGCTCATGTCGTCTCCTCCCTCTTTCTTGCGGTAATGCAGAGCCATCCGCGGTCGTTTTTATGTATCTGCACGTCGTAAAAGCCCGCCTGCTCGAGCAGTTCTTTCAGCTCTACATCACGATATATCGTCATTCCTTTGATCTTTTGCGTCCATTTATCGCCCTTATCCGTGTCGCCGCTGCACTCGTTGCATATCATGAACACGCCGTTCGGCTTTAAGACGCGGTTAACCTCTTTAAAGCACTTTGCCGGCTCGGGCCAGAAGTATACCGTCTCAAACGCCGTCGCAGTATCGAACCATTCGTCCGCGAATATCATCTTAGAAACACTGCCCTGCCATATAAAGCAGCGTCCCTTTTGTATCGCGCGCCAGTTTACATTTCTCGTCTTTTCCACGCTCACATCGGAATAATCCACGCCCTTTACGATGCCGCGCGGGCATTTTTTCAAGAGCGCCTTTATGTTCGCGCCTCCGCCGCAGCCGCAATCCAGCACTTTCGCGTCCGGCGCAATGTCGAGAAATTTCATCCCCCATTTCGCGAGTGAGCGATGCCCCACGTTCATCATATTGACCATGAGCCTTCCGCCTATTCCGTTCGGCTTGCGCGTGTTTTCAAAAAAGGACATGTCCCTACCCTCCTTAAGCTCTTTCAAGTACGATTATCTTATTTGATATGTTGCGCACGGCGGGCAGCTTATCAAGCAGCCTGTATACGGGCACAAACTCCGCCATGCCCTCCGTCAGGGAGTGCTCTTCGATGAGTCTAAATCCGCTAAGCAGCTCAGCGAGCATTTTGCCGTTCTTCACGCCCCACGTGAACTTCGCGTTGCTTCCCTCGATGGATTTTTCCTTAAACCGCTTCACGACCATGGGGTTCATCGTCTCCACGAGCACCTCGGCCCTTTCGAAATTTTTATATATGATTTCAAATATGCGCTTCACGTCTTTTTCGGATAGATACATCGTCAGCCCTTCGATTATGACGAGCGTGGGCGCGTCATGCTCCGCGATCTTTGCTCCCCAATCCTCCATTGCGGACATCGCTATCTGCGAGATATCTCCGCTTTCCGGCAGGAGCTTTTCCCTCACGGCTATCGTCTCGGGCAGGTCGAGGTTATACCAATGGGCATATCCGCTCATTCTGTAGCACCGCGTGTCCAGTCCGCAGGCGATGTTCACCACAACCGCATCGGGATTTTTCTCAAGCCAATTTTTGACCAGCTTATCCAGCACTATCGTGCGGGCGATCACCCCGCTATGCATGGCGGAATCCCTGTCCGCGAGGGAGAAGTCATAGTCGAGCTTGTCTATTATCTCCTCCGCCTTTTTATCGCAGATCGCGCCCCGCCCTCTCGTCTCCTTCGCGCGGGCATATACGGTTTGAAGCATCGTCTCCGGCACGCCGGAAAGCCTTATCTTTTCAGTCAATTCCATTCACCTCCGCCATTTTTCCTAAATCAACCGATTTCGCAGTCTTTCTTTACGTTAGTTAGCCGTTGCTAACTAAATATCATTTAAAAAACCCTCTTCATCAAAAAAGATTTTTAGGGATATCCATCCGTTCATATTGTAGCACATCGCATTTGTCTATTCAATAGAAATATGCCTTTTTAACGGTCTTTTTTTAACAAAAAAACGCCTTCGGGAATGAAAGCGTTTAATTTGTCTTACTCGTACTGCGTCATCAGTTTCTGATGAGGTACGCGAGGATGAGCGCGATATCGTCCGGCTCGGAAGCGATCAGCTCGAGATCATCGATGGGTGCGTCATTGAAGAGATCGCTCATGATGATGTACTGGCTGAGCTTGGACTTGAGGTTCAGTCTATCGCCCTGGGGGGTGACTATCTCGAGAGTACCCTTGCACTCCTTGAGCTTCTCAAAAAAGCCCTTGGGATCCTTAATGTTCTTAATCTTCATATCAAAAACCTCCTTATTAAAGAAAAATGTTCAACTTATACATAATTTTTCTTCATGGTCAGTATATAACAAAACAGCAGATGTGTCAAGTAAATCCGATGTAAAGATTATGCTCGTTTATTTATATTTATTCGAGTAATTTCAACGCCGCCTCAACCTGCGCATCCTGCTTTTTCGACGTATCATCGTCGTTTTTCGCCTCGACATCCGGCGCGATGCCCTCGCTCGCGAGGTCCGTTCCGTTGGGGGATGTATACCCTCCCGTTATCAGCCGCACGCCGTCTCCCGAGTCGTTAAGTTCGAAGTATTTTGAGGTTATCGCGCGTCCCGCCGTCTTTTCACCGACGGTCTGCGCCGCGCCGTTGTCCTTGAGCGCCGCGGTGAACACCTCTGCACAGCCGGACGTCTTTGCGTCCGTCAATATGACCACGGGCTTGCTCCACTTTACGGACGCATCCGCCCCCCATTTCGCCTTTGTGTCCTTGTTATCGTATTGCCGCGCTATTATCCCGTCGGATAAAAACATGTCCGCGCAGGACACCGCCGAGCTTAAATAGCCCGTGCTCACTCCGCGCAGGTCTATTATGAGCTTCTTTGCGCCGTTTTCGTCCAGCGCCTTCAATATGTCCTCAAGCTCCTGCGCACAGCCCTTGCCGAACTCCACCACGCTCACATACCCTATCTGGCTCGTGAGCATGTCGTCATATACCAATCCTATCTCGTCCACGCGGCGATCTATCGAAATCTCGACCTCGTCGCCGCCGTCAGATGGGATTATCGTAAGCTTTGCGGACGTCCCACTCTGTCCGTTTAGGCGAGCGAGCGCGTTTTCGACGTCTATCTCGCGCGTGTCTCTGCCGTCGATGGAGGTTATCACATCTCCCTTTAGGACGTTCGCCTCATATCCGGACGTATCCGCAAACACCCTGCTCACGCGGATATAGCCCGTCTTTTTGTCCTTTTCCAGCATGAGTCCCTGCGAAATGCCGCTGATCTCCTCCGCACCGTCGAACCATTTGTAGTCCTCAGCGGGATAAAATCGCGAATATCCGTCGTTTAAAATGTTCACACTGCCTTCAAGAGAACCCAATATCACATTTTCTCTGTCCGTCTGTCCGTAATATTGTTCATCCACGAGGTCCGCTATCTCTTTAAGCTCGAAAAAGCGCATATACTCTTTATATTCGTTTTTGTCTATGTATATTCTGCCGTTATCGGAGCTGCGCATAAAAAAGCTCGTGAGAAAAAAGCTCATCAGCGAAAACGTTATAGCGGTCAGTATGCATAAAAACACCGCGTTTTTCTTCTTCATGCTTCCTCCTTAATAAAGAAAATGAGTGCGCAAAAGCCCTCTGCGCACCCATGATTATATCATCTTTTTTATGGGCATACAACAAATAATGTGTAAACATCGCCGTTCAAATAGCGCTATATGCCCAAAAATGTCTTTTTATAATGGATTTTATCAGATAATGTACTGCTTTAGGAATTCGGGCGCCTCGTCCGTCTCTCCGCCGACGTTGAGCACGAACTTTACGTTATGCTCCCTGCCCAGCTTGTCGAGCAGCGTGATGAATTTTTCAAGCTCCTCGGCGTTTTTACCCGTCATGCGTACAAGCGCGTCGACATATACGGATTCTATATCGTAATTCTGAGAGAGTGCGCCGCTTAAAAAGCCGTAAAGCATGTCGTCGTTCGTAATGTCGTATTCCGTAGCGAGCACAAAGCGAACGGGGCGCTTTACGTCCATCATGTAATCCTTGTTTTTATCGACGAAAACAACGCTGCCCTTTGAGCTTGCGCCATCCTCATTCGCCATGGCGATGAGCCTCTTAGTCTTTCCGCTTCCCTTTTTGCCGTAAATAATCTGAACCATTTCACTATACCATCCTTAACGTAGTATTGTTTCGATATGAAACTATCTATATTATACTGCATCCGCACGTGCAAATCCTCTAAAAATTGCAAAACTTTTTCACGCGCGTGCTCCTGTTTTTTTGAGCTTGTCCGCACAGAGCGCCGCTATAGCTATTTTTACCGCATCAAAGGGCAAAAATATGAGCATTCCGTTTATCACGGTATATCCTATCGAGACGTTTTTTTGCATTACCTGCGTTAAAACTATGTGCATATAGGGCAGCCCCACGGCATAAAGCGCCGCCGTCCCCGCCGCGCCCGCGAGCATAAACCGCCAAAATCCGCCCTTTTTTGCTATCAGTCCGGATATGAACGCGAGCGGGACAAGCCCTATTAAAAACCCGAACGAGGGCTGAAGAAAATACGAAAGCCCGCCGCCCTGCGTGAATATTGGTACGCCCGCAAGACCCAATAAAACATACACGAGCTGGGAGACCGCTCCCCATTTTTCCTTCAAAATAAGCCCCGCCATCACGGAAAACATGACCTGCAAGGTCACGCTTATCTCTCCCAGCGGTATCCTTATAAACGATCCTACCGCCGTCAGCGCGGTGAAAAGCGCCGTTTTTAACATCATTCTCAATCTTTCGCCCTTCATATTGTAAACTCCTATCATGTTTATATTTACAATATACCATCTGATATTCAATTTGTAAACCGTCATTTTATCAGGTTTACATCACTCTTTCGCAATGGTATTATATATAATAAAGAAGGGAGAACCGAAATGACTAAGGACAGAATACTCTACATGCTGAAAAACAGCAGCGACTATATTTCCGGCGAGGACATCAGCCGCGCCCTGGGCATAACGCGCATGGCCGTCTCAAAGACCATTTCCTCGCTCAAGACGGACGGCTACAATATCGATTCAAAGACGAACCGCGGGCATAAGCTCATAAGCGCGCCAAACGCTTTTGACCGGACTTCCATCGCCTCATATCTCGAAAACGGCGATAAAGTGATGTTTTTTGAAGAACTGACCTCCACGAATACTTATCTCAAAAGCATGGAAAATCCCCCCTCCGGTCTTATGGCGGTCGCACGAACACAGACCTCCGGACGCGGACGCAGGGGGCACAGCTTTGTCTCCGAGGGCGGGCTGTACATGAGCGTTTTGATACGTCCCTCTGCGGAATTTTGCGACATAAGCTGCCTGACGGCGTTCGCGGGCGTCGCGGTGTGCCGCGCCATAGACGAGGTCTGCGGCGTTCTTCCCGACATAAAATGGGTGAACGACATCCTCTTGAACGGCAAAAAGATATGCGGAATACTGACCGAGCTTGTGACGGAGGCGGATTCGGGATATATAAGCGCCGCGATAATCGGCATAGGCATAAACACCGACAAGACGATTTTTCCTCCCGAGATATCGGATATCGCGGACAGCATCGAAAATATTACGGGGATGCCTGTCGACAAAAGCCGCCTTTGCGCGGAAATTTACAAGAGGATTTGCGCCCTTGAGACGGATATCTCTCAAAAAAAGCCCGAGCTGTTGGACGAATACCGCGCCCTCTGCCGCACCGTCGGAAATCGCGTGACCATGCTCGCCGACCCGCCCTATGAGGGAATAGCGCGGTCAATAGACGACGAATGCGCGCTCATCGTTGAGACGGACACGGGTGAGATGCATCGGGTATGCTTTGGCGAGATATCCGTCCGCGCGAAATAATAATTTGACCTATCTCACGCTTTTGCAGCGTGAGTTTTTTTATGTTGACAAAACGTAAAACCTGTGCTATTCTGTACCAGATGGAACACAATAATGCTAAGTTACATGCTGCCGACAGGCAGTCCATAATGTCCTGTGAGCTTTTTTCGGGAATCGATGAGGCCAAGCTCTTTCGCCTGTTTGAGGAAAGCGGCGCATCCCTAGTGCGCTTTAACCGCGCGGAGGATATCTGCAACAGCGAAAACTACGAAAAACAGCTCTTTATAATAGTAAGGGGCAGCGCGGCGGTGCATAAGCAGCTCGCGGACGGCAGAGATCTTCTCATAAATCGCCTGCACAGGGGCAGCATATTCGGCATGGCGGGGCTTTTCACGGACGAGAGCTTCCCCACGAAAATAACCGCGCAGACGGATTCGCTCATACTCATTCTCACAAAGCAGTGGGTCGTGGATTCGTTTGAAAAACAGCCTAAAATGTCCCTAAACTACATATCCATCCTGTCGGATAAAATACAATTTTTAAACCGTAAGCTGGGCAGCTTCGCCACCGTCGACGCCAAGGAAAAGCTCTATGACTACCTCCTGCGCACGGGCGGAGAGCCGGGCGAGCCCTTCAGCCTGCCCTGCTCGATATCCGAGCTTGCGCGCATATTGGGAATGGGCCGAACCTCTGTATATCGCTCCATAGAGGAGCTGGAGGAGGAAAAAAGGATAAAGAGAACGGGTAAACTGTTCACTATATATTGATAAATTTAAGGAGAAACAACTATGAAAAAAAGACTGATAGCGCTCACTTTAGTGCTCATGACGCTCGTCATGCTGTTCACGTCCTGCGCGGGCAGCTCCACTTCCGAGTTTAACGTCGGCGTTTTAAAGGGACCCACGGGCTTTGGCGCGATATCCATGATCGACAAGGCCGAGGCAAAGCAGACCAAGAACACCTATAACTTCTCTATCGAAAGCGCGGCTGACGTCGTGACCTCCGCTCTTTTGAGCAAGGAGCTGGATATCGCCTTCCTCCCCTCCAATGCGGCGGCTATGCTGTATAACAAGACCGAGGGTCAGATCCGCGTGATATCCATCGCCGCAAGAGGTATGCTCTATGTCGTTTCCAGAGACGCCTCCGTCGCATCCTTAGCTGACTTAAAGGACAAGAAGGTCGTTACCTCCGGCGCAGGCTCTACCGCAGAATACGCGACAAGCTACGTTTTCACCAACAACGGACTCACTCCGGGGCAGAACGTTACCTTAGACTATGCCTCCGAGCACAGCGAAGCCGCGACAAAGCTGCTCTCCGGCGAGTATGACATCGCTATCCTCCCCGAGCCTTTCGTGACCTCCGTCATGATGCAGGACGACACCTTAAAGGTCGCTGTGGACATCTCCGCAGAGTGGTCAAAGCTCAACGATTCCGAGCTGTGCATGGCGGCGATCGCCGTTCGCGCAGACGTTCTCGAGGAAAACCCCGCGGCTATCGACACCTTCTTAGAGGAATTCACCGAATCCGCAAAATTTGTCGCGGAAAATCCCGCAGATGCCGCGCAGCTCATCGAAAAACATGATATAATGAAAGCTGCCGCTGCCGAGAAGGCCATCCCCAACTGCAACATCGCTTGTATAACAGGCGAGGAGATGAAAAAGGACCTGACCGGCGTTTATGAAGTTCTCTTCGCGGCTAATCCCAAGAGCATCGGCGGCGCAATGCCCGGCGACGACTTCTACTATATCGGCAAATGAGGTTTTAATTGAAAAAGTTCGGTAAATGGACGTTAATTACGATAATATGGCTTGCCGTATGGCAGGCCGCCGCGATGATAGCGGGAAGCGAGGTCTACCTTTCCTCCCCCGTCGCGACATTAAAAACCCTCTTTTCCCTTTTTGGGGAGGAGGAGTTTTTTGCGTCCGTGGGGCTTACGCTCGTGCGCATACTCTGCGGCTTTTTATTCGGCCTGATATTCGGCATACTGCTCGCGGTCATATCGCATAAGAGCAGCTTTATGCGCGATCTGCTAAAGCCGCTTCTGTACATCATAAAGGCGACGCCCGTCGCGTCCTTTATAATACTCGCGCTCGTGTGGTTCACAAAGACTAATATCCCCATATTGACGTCCGCGCTCATAGTCACCCCCGTGGCATACGCGAACATATTCTCCGGCCTTTGTCAAATAGACGACAAGCTGCTCGAGATGGCGCAGTGCTTTGATATGAGCGGCGGCGCACGATTAAAGCACATCGTCCTGCCCTCTCTGCGTCCATTTTTCCATGCGGCGGTGACCGCGTCATTAGGCATGGCGTGGAAGGCGGGCGTCGCGGCGGAAGTCATAGCCAGCCCAAAACTGTCCATCGGCGCTCAGCTCTTTGACGCGAAGATCTATCTCGAGACGGACAGGCTGTTCGCGTGGACTATCGTCGTGATTATCCTCTCCGTTCTCATAGAAAAGCTGCTGGTCAGCGTGTTAAAGCGCCTGGAAGGGAGGCGAAGGGATGCTTAAACTCATCGACATCAAAAAAAGCTTTGGCGAAAAGACCGTCTTAAACGGCGTATCCCTCACGATAGACGATGGCCAAACGCTGTGCATAATGGGCGCGTCCGGCGGCGGAAAGACCACGCTTATGCGCATCGCCTGCGGGCTGATACTCCCTGATTCCGGCTCTGTCATATTCGATTATAAAAAGAAATCCTGCGTATTTCAGGAAAATCGCCTGCTGCCGTGGTATGACGCGCTTAAAAACATAACATGCATGGGCATATCACCCGATATCGCCGCGAAATATTTGGAAAAAGTCGGTCTTTCGGGCGAGGAGCATACCTTACCCGCGTCCCTTTCGGGTGGGATGCAGCGCAGGCTCGCCCTCGCGCGTGCGCTCGCATACGGCGGCGACATGTTCTTTTTAGACGAGCCTTTTACCGGCCTCGACGAGGGCACAAAGGAGGACATTATCTGCCTTTTGGAGCATGAGCTTTCCGACAAAATCGCTTTGATAGTCACTCACGACGCCGCGGCCGCGCATCGTCTGGGCGATGAAATAGTTTATTTATAATTAATATGTGATTGACAGCGTCACTTGGATTTGTTATTATCTAAGTGGCGCTGTTTATTTTGACGATCACTTGCTATACAGATGCTATGCATCACCACGCAATCATTTCTTCATTTTTATTCGATCATCATCCTATTCGGCGCCGAATTTAATATTCGGAGGTTTTTAATGGATCTGTTTCAAAAATGTGCGGACTTCACCCTTGCGGACGATTACATGAAAATGGGCATTTATCCCTATTTTCACGAGCTGGAATCGCGGCAGGACGTTGAAGTCACGATGGAGGGCAAGCGGCGAATAATGCTCGGCTCAAACAACTACCTCGGGCTGACGGTGAATGAGGACGTCATAGACGCGGGCGTCGCCGCGCTAAAGCAATACGGCACGGGCTGCTCCGGCTCCCGATTTTTAAACGGCACGCTCAAGCTGCACACCCAGCTCGAAAGAGAACTTGCGGAGTTTCTGGGCAAGGAGGACGTGATGACCTTCTCTACCGGGTTTCAAAGCAATCTCGGCATAATAAGCGCGATCGTGGGCCGTCACGACTACATGATATGCGACAAGGAAAACCACGCGAGCATTTACGACGGCTGCCGCTTGAGCTACGGCAAGATGCTGCGCTATGAGCATGACGACATGGCATCCCTCGAGCGCACCCTTGCCAAAATCCCCGAGGATGCGGGAAAGCTCATCGTGACGGACGGCGTTTTCTCCATGGGCGGCGATATTTGCAACCTGCCCGAGATAGTGCGCCTTGCGGAAAAATACGGCGCGCGCGTCATGGTGGACGATGCTCACGGTCTGGGCGTCATAGGAAACGGCGGCAGAGGAACGGCGGATTACTTCGGTCTGACGGACAAGGTCGATATAATAATGGGCACTTTTTCAAAGTCCCTCGCCTCTCTCGGCGGATATATGGCCGCTAAAAAAGAGGTCGTCTCATACGTCCGTCACACTTCCCGCCCGTTCATCTTCTGCGCATCCATCCCCCCGGCGAACTGCGCCACCGCGATAGCCGCACTTAACATATTGAAGGCTCATCCCGAGCTGCCCGAGCGCCTGCTCGCGCTTTCCGACTACATGCGCAAGGGGCTCACCGCGAGAGGGATAAAAATCCGCGATTCAAAGACGCCCATAATCCCCATTTACACCTACGACCTGACGCATACTCTCGAGGTCGCAAAGGAGCTTTACGACGCGGGCGTATACGTCAACCCCGTGCTTCCTCCCGCAACGCCGCCGGGCGAGTGCCTACTCAGAACGAGCCTCATGGCGTCACACACCGAGGCGCTCTTAGACGAGGCTATGGACATAATAAAGGACGTATTATCGAGATAAAATGAAGAAAACAGTAGTTATCACAGGCGGCTCGAGCGGCATCGGGCTGGCCTGTGCGAAAAAATTTGCTGAGCAGGGCTTTGACGTATATGAGCTTTCACGGCATGGCAAATCCGACGGAGAAATTTCGCATAAAGACTGCGACGTGACGGATGAATCCGCCGTGTTTGATGCGTTTCAGGCGATATCCGCCGAAAGCGGACAAATCGACATCGTCATTTCAAACGCAGGCTTCGGCATATCGGGCGCGGTCGAGTTCACTGCGCTCGACGAGGCGAAAACGCAGTTTGACGTAAACTTTTTCGGCGCGCTCAACACGGCAAGGGCAGCCATCCCCCATCTGCGAAAATCGCGCGGCAGGCTCATTTTCATAAGCTCCGCGGCGGCAATATTTCCCATCCCTTTCCAATCGTTTTACGCCGCGTCAAAGACGGCCGTAAATTCGCTGTCCGGCGCTCTTAGAAACGAGCTCAAGCCCTTTGGCATAAGCGTATGTGCGCTCATGCCGGGCGACGTCAAGACCGGCTTTACAAACGCGCGTAGGCATAACGAGCGGGGCGGCGAGCTATACGGAAGAAAAATGCACGACGCGATATCCTCCATGGAAAAGGACGAGATAAACGGGATGACGCCCGAATTCATCGCTAAAAAGGTGTATCACTATGCGACAAAAAGGCGCGTAGCTCCTCAATACACGCTGGGCGGAAAGTATAAGCTCTTTTCCGCACTGCTGCGCATCCTCCCCACGAGCGCGGTCAACTGCATAATCGGAAAGATGTACGGATAAACGCAATTCTTCACTAAAAACAGATATCCACCCGAAATTCAGGTGGATATTTTTTTATTTGTCCATAATTTTTTTGCACATAGAGTTACTCTATCAGGTTTTTGCCATTTTCATGAGCAACGACGTTGGCAGCAGCTTTGATACGCAGTGATAGAACTTATAAAAGAACTTGGGCGTGTATACCGCCTTGCCTTTTTCGGACGCCCTTAGCGACTTTTCCGCGACCTTTGCCGCGTCGCAATAGGGCAATGTGTCAAACGTCTTTGAGCTGCCCTCTTTGATGCCCGCGCACTCCAAAAACTCCGTCGCCATGGGCCCGGGGCAAACCGCCAATACGTTGATCTCTCTGCGCTTTAATTCCACGCGCAGCGCTCTCGAAAAGCTCATTATGAACGCCTTTGTGGAGGAATAGACCGTCATCCTCGTGTTTGGCGCGAAGGACGCGATCGAGCAGATGTTTATTATCTGCGACCCTCTGTTCATGTATTTTAACGCGACGGAGGTCACCCCGACGAGCGCCTCGTCATTTAACCTGACCATGCCCGTCTGTCCTTTTGTACTCATCTCGTCGAAATATCCGAGCTGACCGAACCCCGCGTTGTTTATGAGCAGACCCACGCACGCGCCGCTCTCCTTAAAGAGCGAATCCAACTCGTCAAGGCTTTCGTCGCGCATGAGATCCATGGGGATTATCCGCGAGTTTACGTCCTGTCTCAGCTTCGCGATCTCCTCCATCTTTTCGCGCCTTCTCGCAATGAGCCAGACCTCCTCATAGTTCTTGTCCAGATGCAGGAAAAATTCCTTTCCCAATCCGCTTGAAGCGCCCGTTATTACCGCTATATTCAAAGCCAATCCCTCCTGTTGATTTTTCTATATTTCTTACTATTATAATAGCATTTTTAAGGGCATTTATCAAACCATATAAAAAACCTGACAAAAGAGATTTGACAGGTTTCAAAGGAAGAAGTACTGATCTATTTAAGCATTTTGCACATATTTCGGGTTGAGTATCGTCTTGACCTCTCTTCCCGCGAGGAAATCCGCGCAGTTTCTCGCCGCGAACATTCCTGCATACATCACCGCGTCATTCGTGTTCGCGCCGATATGCGGCTCGAGCATACAGTTGGGTATGCCCAAAAGCGGACAATCGGGAGAGACAGGCTCCTTTCTCAATACATCCAGACCCGCCGCCATTATCACGCCCTCCTTGAGCGCTTTCGCGAGGTCCTCCTCGACTATGAGCGCGCCCCTGCCCGTGTTCACCAGCACGGCCGTGGGCTTCATCTTCTTTAAAAAGTCCATGTTGACCATGTCGCGCGTCTCATCCGTACACGGACAATGCAGGCTTATCGCGTCGGACGTCCTTATGAGGGTGTCCAGGTCGACCTGCTTCACGCCGTATTTTTCGCCCGCCGCTTCGTTAAAGAACGGGTCATATGCGATAATATGGCAGTCAAAGCCGGAGAGCATCTTCGCCAACTGCTGGGAAATTCCGCCAAAGCCCACGAGACCTATCGTCTTGTCATAGAGCTGTATGCCGTTTCTGCTCTCGTTAAAGCGGCTCCAGTCGCAGTTATGCACCTCCATATTGCCAAGTATCATGTTTCGCATGAGCGCGATTATCATGCCTATTGCGCATTCCGCGACGGGACGGTTGAACGACCCCGCGGCGTTGCATATCGCTATGCCCTGCTTTGTCGCCTCGTCGTGATCCATTTCATCCGTACCCACGCCAAAGCGGGAAATGAGCTTTAGGCTGCCCTTTAAAAAGCTCATCGTCTGCGCAGGTATCTTCTCGCCCGCGCTTATAAGGCAATCATAACCCAAAAGCTGTTCCTTCCAATCCGCGGTGTTTCGCGTGGGCATGTCTAACAATACCGCCTCATGCCCCTGCTCGGTCAGATATTTCACCATCGCCTCGCGGATAAATCGTGGCTGCTGCTTTCCTATAATGGCTATTTTTCCCATAACTATGCCCTCCTCAGGGGATTATCGGCAGGTCCTTTTTGGCTTCTGCCACAATGTCTATAAACGTCTTGACCTGCTTGGTTATCCAGCCGAGACCTTCCTTCTCTATCATATCAAAGTTCATGAACGTCCTCGCGCCGGAAACCGCACATGCGCCGCAGCGTATGAACTCGCCGCAGTTCTGCTCAGTTATGCCGCCGGAGGGGATGAGGTTGACGTCGGGATAGACCATCTTTAGGTTGGTCATGTACTTCGGGCCGCCCAGCGCGCCGGGGAATATCTTGCACATAGCGGAGCCCGCGCGCATCGCATTAAACACCTCTGTCGCTGTGAAGCATCCGCTGTATACCGGGACGTTATATCTGCCCGCAAGGTCGATGACATCGGGCACAACACAGGGGTTGACAATTATGCTTCCGCCGTGCATTATGACCTCACGTGCGGAGAGCGGGTCTAAAACCGTTCCCGCCGCGACGAGCATTTCATCGCCAAAGTGGTTGGATATCGCCTCTATCGCCTCGAGCACACCCGGCGTGGTCATGGTGACCTCCAGCACTCTCGCGCCGCCGTCGTACATCGCCTGAGCGTATTTTACCCAATCGTCCTTTTCATGCAGCTTGATGCAGGGCAAAACGCCCGTGTTCTTTGTCTGTGAAATCGCGTATTCCTTTAAGCTGATATCTCTTCTTCTCATGTTCCCTCTCCTATATTATTACAGTTTTACTTTTACTATGAGCTTTTCCAAAAACTCGGGCTTATCCACCATTACGCAGGGCATATGCGCGTCGTCCGCTAATGTTATCATAAAATAACCCTCGTGCAGCGTGATGAGATCGCATTTTCCCGTGAGCAATGCCGCGTCCGCAGCCTCGTCATAGGACACCTCATTAAGCGTACTCACGTCCGCATAGCCTATCTTTTCACTGCCCTTCGCGACATAGTGGATGTCCGCATACAGCTTATGCGCCTCTATTGCGCACTGCTCGACCGGCTTGGTGACGAGCGGACGAATCCTCACGAAGATATCATCGCCCTCAATATGCTCGTCACGGTCCTCCTGCGCGCCCGTCTGATAGGACGCGAGGTAGTCGAGCGCTTTTTTATAGCGTTCACCCAAGCCGTAGTACAAATGTCTGTTTCTAATGTGATCTACTATCATAAAAAGCGCTCCTTTATCTGTTTACTCTTCCCAAAGAGCTTCCCTCGATCATGTTTTCAACCTCCTGCAATGTGACGAGGTTGTAATCGCCCATTATCGTCTGCTTTAATGCGGATGCCGCCACGGCGAATTCGCCCGTCTTTTTGAGGTCATATCCCGCCAACTGCGCGTATATAGTCGCCGCCGCAAAGGACGCGCCGCCGCCCCCTCTGTCCACAAGGTGGATGTCATAGCGCGTAGTCGTGTAATAATCGTTTCCGTTAAAGAGTATCGCCGCCCAGCTGTTGTCCGAAGAATCCGCGCCCTGACGCAGCGTCGATGCAAGCATCTTGAAGCCGAATCGGTCCTTAAGCTCGGTGAATACCTTGACGTACTCCTCCCTGTCGTGGCTGAATTTTCCGCTTCCCACGCTGTAATTCAGCTTTAGCATCTTGTCCGCATCCTCAATGCCGCCGAACAGCACGTCGACGTATTCCATCAGCGGTATCATAACGGCTCTCGCCTCCTCCACGCTCCACAGCTTGCTGCGATAGTTTAAATCACAGCTCACGGTCACGCCGTGCTCATGTGCGTATTTCGCCGCATGGGTGATGAGCTTTGCCGCGGCGGGGCTTATCGCGGGGGTTATCCCTGCGAAATGGAACCAATCCGCATCCTTAAACGCGCCCTCAAAGTCAAAATCCTCAATATCTGCCTCGGATATCGCAGAGTGCTTTCTGTCGTAAAGCACCGTCGACGGGCGGACAGCCGCGCCGTTCTCATAGAAATTTAGCCCCAATCTTTCGCCGCCGCGCGCTATAAACGACGTATCCACGCCGTACATGCGCAGCTTCTGTATGCATATGTCGCCCAGTACGTTTTCCGGCAGCTTCGTTAAGTATACGCTGTTTGCGCCGAACCTCGCGAGCGACGTCGCCACGATGCTCTCATCGCCGCCGTAATACGCCTCAAACTCCGCCGCCTGCTCGAAGCGCAGGTTGCCCTTTGGCATAAAGCGGATCATCATTTCCCCTAATGTTACGACCTTCATGTCCTGCTCTCCCTATAAATCAAGTTTTGCCGTAGGCGTCGGTGAAATAAATTCTTCCCGCCTTGACCCACTGGTCCTCTATCACGTTCATCTCGCCCGCCGCGCGCAGATGCAGGTATATCTTCGCGGATTTCTCCACGACCTGTGCGCATACCTTCGCCTCATCCAGGCTTCTTCCCAAGCATACCGGCCCGTGATTTCTTATCAATATCGCGTTGGCGTTTCCTATGCAGCGCGTTATCTCTTTTCCCAGCTCGACATGCTTTTCAGAGGGGACGAACTGCGACGAGATGGGTATACCCCCGCCCAAAAGCTGCGCCATCTCCTCGGAAAGCGGGGGGATGCCCCCCTCTATCGCACAGCACGCCATCGCATACGCCGAATGCGAGTGTATCACCGCGTTGACGTCATGACGCGCGTTTAGTACGCCGCGGTGTATCTCCCTTTCGCTCGTGGACATCCTGAAGCCCTTTACCGTCTTGCCCTCCGGCGAAAGCACGACGAGGTCCTCCGGCTGCATCTTTTCGTATGATACCTTTGATGGGGTTATGAGGATGTTTCCGTCCGCAAGGCGCACGCTCACATTGCCCCATGTTCCCATGACCAGCCCCATCTTCGTCAGCCAAAGGCAGGTCTCTATGACCTTTTGCCTTATCTCGACTCCGTCCTCGGGCAGCTCAAACGCGCTCTTTTTAGGCGGCTGATATGCGTTTTTCGGCTTGTCCACCGAAAGCTCCAGCCCTCTTTTTCTGACCGTGTCTAAGGCATACGGCGTAAGCACGGCGTTTTGTGGCAAAAAGAGCTTGCCGTTTTTGATATAACCGTCCAATTCAGTTTCATTGATTATCTTTTTCATATATACTCTCCAAAAGAACACCGTGGGGGTGTACAGTTTGCGTTACCGATTACGCACATTATACAACCACACATATAGTTTGTCAACCTCATTTTAACACATTTACACGTGCATTGCATCACTTTCTTGACGAAAATCCCATCAAATAGTATAATTTTTTTATTCAAGGAGCAATTAAAAAATCATGAACAATAAAAAGCAACCTACAATTTACGATATAGCCGCCCATTTGGGCGTTTCCACGGGTACTGTTAACCGCGCGCTCAACAACAAGGGGCGTATAAGCGAGGACACACGCAAAAGAGTGCTCGCCGCCGCGGAGGAGCTTGGCTATAAGGCGAACCGCGCCGCACAGTCTCTGCGCAGAAATCCGATATACATGGGCGTCATACTCTGCTGCCCCGTCTCTCAATATCTCGAGGATATCCGCCTGGGTATGCTCTCCGCATTTGACGAATTAAATCAGCTAAACGTCTTTTCGGACATACGCATTTTGGGCGAGGTGAATTGCGAGGACTGCGAGGATGAGGTCTTATCCGCCCTTGACGACTTTTCTCAAAAGAACTATCAGGCGTGCATACTCTTTTTATCGGGCGATAATTCCCGCTTTTCAAAAAAGCTCGACGACCTCGCCTCCTGCGGCATGAGGATAGCCGCCGTCGCGAACGGCATCGAGGGCTGCTCATGCAGCGTGTCCGTCTCTGCGGACGGCTTTTCCGCGGGGCAGCTCGCCGCGGAGATACTCTGCCTTCCCTGTGAGGGCGGGCGCATAGCCGTCCTCACGGGCAGCCGACGCACGGCCATCCACCGTGCGAATATCGACGGCTTTTTTGACTATGCACAAAAAAATTCCTGCTTTAAGGCAATAGACGTCTATGAGCACGACGACAACGAGCGCACGGCAAAGCTGCTCATAGATGAAATGCTCGCAGGGGAAAATCCCCCGGACGGCATATACATCACCTCCGCGATATCCCAATACACCTGTAAATACATCGACAGCCTTGCGCTTGAGCACCGCCCCAGGATAGTCATGACCGACCTCTTTAACGAAAACCGCCGCCTGCTCTCCTCACACGCCGCCTGCGCGACGATCTATCAAAACCCATATAAGCAGGGACGGCAGGTCGTACTGCACATGTATGAACACATTATCGAAAACCGCACCGAGCCTGAAAAATTGGCGCTCATCCCCCAGGCGGTGTTCGCGTCAAACATGAATCTATACGAGCCGATGAGCAAATGATATAAAATAACGCACCTTACTTTTCAAAAAGGTGCGTTTTTCCGTTGATTTTTCAGATTACAGCCATATCTTTTTTTATCAATCCAACAGGTCTTTCATTTCCTGTTTAGAAATCAGTCCGATGCTCTTTTTGACAGGCTTGCCGTCCTTCATGAGCACGAGCGTGGGTATGCTCATTATCTTGAATTTCGCCGCGAGGTCGCCCGCATCGTCCACGTTCACCTTAGCGAACTTGACGTTCGGCGTCTCCTCCGCAAGCTCCTGAAAGACGGGCGCGAGCATCTTGCACGGGCCGCACCACTCCGCCCAGAAATCCACGAGCACGGGTACGTCGCTCTTTAAAACCTCGCTCTCAAAGTTGCTTTCATTAATGTGTAATACCTTTTCCATGGTTTATCCTCCTTAAAACTCTGTCAGGTATATTATACCCCGAAAAAGGCCGCTTAACTCAACCTTTCGACGACCTCGGAAATGGGAATATCGATCTGCTTTTCATCCTCGTTTTGGGTGAGCATGTCCTTTAGCCTGCATATTTCGCTTTCCAGCTCGCTCTCGCCTATTACGAGCACCTTTTTCGCGCCTATCTTATCGGCGTATTTGAACTGCGCCTTGAAGCTCCTCGCCGCGTGATCCATATCCGCATATACACCGCGCTCACGCAGCGCGCGCACTATGCCGAAGCCCTTCTTTCTCGCGCTGTCGCCCATCGTCGCAACGAATACATCACACGTCTGCGGCTCGGGTATCTTGACGCCCGCGTTTTCCATTACCATGAGCAGCCTCTCCATGCCCATGCCAAAGCCCACTCCGGGCATCTCGGGGCCGCCGACCTGCTTGATGAGTCCGTCGTATCTTCCGCCGCCGCAGACCGTTCCCTGCGCGCCTATCTCATTTGATATTATCTCAAAAACCGTCTTGGTGTAATAGTCCAGTCCGCGCACGATAAAGGGATTTACGCTATACTGCACGCCCGTCTCCTCGAGGTAGCCCTTGAGGTTTTCAAAGTGATCCGAGCATTCCTCGCAAAGACAGTCCACCATGTGCGGGGCATCTTTTGAAAGCTCCTTGCAGCCCTCCTCTTTGCAGTCGAGTATGCGCAGAGGGTTTTTATACAGCCTCTCTTGGCAGACCTTACACAGCTTGTCCTTTTTTCCCTCAAAGTACTCAATCAGCGCCTTATTATACTGCGGACGGCATTTCGGGCAGCCTATGGAGTTAATATTTAACGATAAGTCGCCCACACCCATCGTCTTTAGTGTACGAAGCGCAAGCGTGATTACCTCCGCGTCTGCGGAAGCGTCCTTCGCGCCGAAAAGCTCCACGCCGAACTGGTGATGCTCTCTAAGTCTGCCCGCCTGCGGATTTTCGTATCTGAAAACGGATAATCCCAAATAGTACATCTTTGTGGGCTGAGGGCCAGATGCAAGACCGTGCTCGATGAACGCACGTGCGGCGCCCGCCGTGCCCTCGGGACGCAGCGTTATCGACCTTCCGCCCTTGTCCTCAAAGGTGTACATCTCCTTTTGAACGACGTCCGTGGTGTCGCCCACTCCGCGTAAAAACAGCTCCGTATGCTCAAACATGGGCGTGCGTATCTCCTTAAAGCCCGTCTGCCTGCAAAGCTCCCGAATCTTCCCCTCAATATACTGCCATTTATAGCTGTCCGCGGGGAGAATGTCCCTCACGCCCCTCGGCGCCTGAATGTTTACTGCCATATCGTTCCTCCAATTAATTTATATCTTTAAAAAGCTCCAGCTTTCGCTCTGCCATTTCATCCGTGCGCGTGAGGTAGTGGTGAATGTCCTTGACCGCCGGCGTGCGCTCTATGCGCCTGCCCTTATCATACACGCGCTTGGACATCCCGCCCGCGCCAAAGGCGATTATGGAGGTCGTCTCCTCCATGATATCTATGTTGTATACGCCCTCACAGCCTTTTTTTGAATATCCCACATTTTCGAGATTTCCCGCCATGTATTTTTGACGATACATGTAATAGGGCAGGTATCCGCCCGTCGCCAAAAGCTCGCGCGCCTGCTCGACTCCCCTTATCGCGTCGTCCGCATCCATGAACCCGCGCTCGTTTTCCTCCGCGAAGCGCGACGCATTTTTTATCGCCAGCGTATGCACGGTGATATTCTGCGGCTCAAGGCGCATCATCTGCTTAACGGAGTAAAGTGCGTCTTGCGTGCTCTCCCCCGGCAGCCCTAAAATCAAATCTGTATTTATCAAAAATCCGTAGCTCTTCGCCAGCTCATATGCACTTGCAAATTGCTCAAAGCTGTGGCTTCTGCCCATTCTTTTAAGCGTCTCGTCGTTTGCGGTCTGCGCGTTTACGGATATCCTGCCCGCGCCCGCCGCCTTGATGAGCGCGAGCTTTTCTTTGGTTATGGTGTCCGGCCGCCCCGCCTCAACGGTGAATTCGGCGCAACCATCCGCCATTTTTCCCGCCGCAAAAAGCACTCTTTCGAGCTGCGCCTCGTTTAGCGACGTGGGCGTCCCACCGCCGATATATACGCTCCTTATGTGGCAGCGCGAGGTGACCTCGCTTAGCATATCGATCTCCCTCAAAAGCGCATCGACGTACTCTCGCTCGCGCGCACCATCCTTAGAGGTCAAGCCCGATGAAAACGAGCAATATGCGCATTTCGTCGTACAAAACGGTATGCCGATGTAAATATCGACGACATCATCGCTCACGGAGTCGATAAACGGCTGTTGAACGGCGTTTATCTGCCTTAGCAGCTTTAGCTTTTCCTCGCTCACGCAGAATTCTCCGCGCAGCTTGGAAATCGCCGCGTCCTCTCCCAGCTCGTCCTTCATCTCCCTAAAGAGCTTCGTCGGGCGTATGCCCGTGAGGTTTCCCCACGGAAGGTCCTTTTTGAAAAAGCCCTTCATGCAGTAGAATGTCGTCTTTTTCGCGCCGCGCTTTTTCATCTTTTTATACAAAAGCACGTCGTGCGCATCAGGCTTGTCCTCTTTATCGTCAGCCGTTGAGACTAAATCTCCGTCCAAATACAATGAGCATTTATGTGAAAATTCGTTCTCATCGAATTCGTGGCATATGAAATAGCCGTCGTCCGCCTTTTCCTCGACGTATTCTATGCGCTTCACTGCGATAAAAAGCCTTATCTCATCGCATATTTCGCCCGCAAGCTCGGGCGTGTTCGTCTTTAAGCTGACGTTCATGACATATACGGGTTGTTGAGCGTCTCAAACTCCAGCGACGTGGAGGATTCATGCCCCGGATGGACTATATAGTCCTCCTCTTCATCGAGCTGAGCTAACTTTCTCAAGGATTGCAGCAGCTCCTCGAAATCCCCTCCGGGAAAATCCGTCCGCCCGATGGACAGGTGAAAGAGAGTGTCCCCCGTGAAGAGTATGTCACCCACCTCATAGGTCATCCCGCCCATGGTATGCCCGGGCGTGGCTATCGCCTTTATCCTCATTCCCGCGAGCATGAGCTCGTCGCCGTCGTCTAAAAGATGCTCCGCCGCGCCGCACACCATCGGCTGACCGAACCCCTCGGAGAGGTTCGTGCGCGGGTCGCTGAGTAAGGGTGCATCCTCCCTGCCGATATACACCTCTATCGCGTACTTCTTCCTTATCTCCTCAAGCCCCGCGATGTGGTCATAGTGACCATGCGTGAGCAGTATCGCGCGCGGTATCAGCTTTTCCGCCTCTATCGCCCTTATTATCTTATTTGTGTCAAAGGAGGGGTCGATTATGACCGTCTCCATGGTATCTTCATTATAAAGAAGATACGTATTTACGCCCATTATATATGATACGATCTTAATAACCTGCATATTAAAACACCTTTCTGCTGTCAAGCAATATCGTGACCGGCCCGTCGTTTATCAGCCCGACCTTCATGTACGCGCCGAATTCTCCCGTCTTTACGACCAGTCCGCTCTTTTCAAATTCCTCCACAGCCGCTTCATAAATCTTCTTCGTCTGCTCGGGCCGCCCCGCCGCGGTGAAGCTGGGCCTGTAGCCCTTTCGCACGTCGCCTAAAAGCGTGAATTGCGATACTATCAAAAGCTCCGCCCCGACGTCCGCCGCGCTCACGTTCATCTTTCCGTTTTCATCCTCAAATACGCGCAGTCCGACGGACTTTTTCACTATATAGTCGACGTCGCTCTTATTGTCGCCGTCCATCACGCCCAACAATATGAGCAGCCCTTTGCCTATCTGCGCCTTTTCCTCGCCGGATATCGCCATGTCCGCGCGTGTCACTCTTTGAACCACCGCGCGCATCAGCTGTTCACCCTATATACGTTCTCGACGGAGCGTATCTGCTTTATCTTTTCTATAAGCACCTCGAGATCCTGAATATCGCTCACCTCGAGGATGATGTTGAATACGAATTTGCCGTTTTTGGTGCTCCTCGCGTTGAGGTTTGAAAGCGTCAGCCCCATGTTGTATATGAGGGAGGATACCTCTATAATGAGTCCCTGCCTGTCCGCGCCCTCCACGCGGATCTCGACGTTAAACGTACTCTCCTGATGCCCCGCCCATTCGACCTCAATCTCTCTCGACTTGTCAAAATCGGCAGACGTTATGTTTGAGCAGTCCGCACGATGCACGGAAACGCCCCTGCCCCGCGTGATATAGCCTATTATCGCGTCGCCGGGAAGGGGATTGCAGCATTTTGCGAAGCGCACCTCGAGGTCGTCATGACCCTTGCATATTACGCCGCCGCCCCTGCTCACCTTTTTCTGCTGCTTTGCGAGCAGCTTTTCTTCTATCTTATGCTCACGGTTATACGCCTGTATGAGGCGTATCAAAATCTGCCCCGTGGTCAGGCCGCCGTAGCCCACCGCGGCGTACATGTCCTCTATGGAATTTAAGGTAAAGCGCTTGAATATCGCCTTCAGCCACTCAGGCTTTGTGAGGTCATGGAGGTTATAGCCCTCTCTCTTGGCCTCTTTTTCAAGCATGTCTCTGCCTTTATGTATATTTTCTTCCTTGAACTCCTTTTTGAACCACGCGCGTATCTTGTTCCTCGCCTGCGCAGTCTTGACCATATTTAGCCAGTCGCGCGAGGGTCCCTTGTTCGCCGAGCTGGTTATTATCTCCACAATATCGCCCGTTTTAAGCTCATAGTTCAAGGGGACGAGCTTTCCGTTGACCTTTGCGCCTATGCAGCGGTTGCCTATCTGCGAATGGACGGAATACGCGAAATCCAGCGGCGTTGAACCCTTTACAAAGTCCTTTACGTCGCCCTTCGGCGTGAATACAAATACGTTATCCGAAAAGAAATTTATCTTGAGCGCCTCGACAAACTCCTTTGAATCCTTAACGTCGTTCTGCCACTCCATCAGCTCCTTGAGCCAATTTATGTTGCTGTCCATGCCCGTCGGGCCGTTCACGCCCTCTTTATACTTCCAATGCGCCGCGATGCCGTATTCAGCCGTCTGGTGCATCTCCTTCGTCCTTATCTGAACCTCAAATGGCTTGCCGTCCGCGCCTAAAAGCGTCGTATGCAGCGATTGATACATGTTCTGCTTGGGTACGGCGATATAGTCCTTAAAGCGCATGGGCAGGGGCTTCCATGCGGTATGCACCGCGCCCAAAATGGCATAACAGTCCTTCACGGTATCCACGATTATGCGCACCGCGACGAGGTCATAGAGCTCGTCAAAGGACTTGTTCTTGGTCTTCATCTTCTTATAGATGCTGTATATGTGCTTGGGGCGGCCGTCTATCTCAAAGGGGATGCCCAACGGCGCGACCTTTTCCTTTATCTCCTTTATTACCTTGTCGATGTACTCCGTGCGCTCCTGCCGCGTGGAGTTGAGCATGAGCGCGATATCCCTATACGCCTCCGGCTCGAGGTATTTTAACGCTAAATCTTCAAATTCCCACTTAAACGCATTTATACCCAGCCTGTTCGCGAGGGGAGCGTATATTTCAAGCGTCTCCTTGGATTTTTCCTTCTGCTTTGCCTCCGTCTGGTAGTTGAGCGTGCGCATGTTATGCAGGCGGTCGGCGAGCTTTATGATTACGACGCGGATATCCGAAGCCATGGCCAAAAACATCTTTCTCATGCTCTCTGCCTGCGCCTCTTCACGCGACTGGAAGTCGAATTTCTTTAGCTTGGTGACACCGTCCACGATGAGCGCGACCTGCTCGCCGAACTCCCGCCTCACGTCGTCAATGGTGAAATCCGTGTCCTCCGGAACATCGTGCAGCATACCCGCGCAAATGCTCACGCCGTCTAATCCGAGGTCGGCAAGTATGCGCGTGACCGCGACCGGATGGATGATATACGGCTCTCCGGACTTGCGCTTTTGCCCCGCGTGCGCCTTTTCCGCAACGTCAAATGCCTTTTCTATCAGCTTGTCATTTTTATATATCGGATAATCCTTTATGAAATCCGCATACATTTGTGACATGTAAACTGCTCCTTTTTACTTGAGTACTGTCTCAAACGCGAGCTTTGTCATGCTGCGTCTGCTCGGTTTTTCATTCGATATAAAGATAATTTTATCACTTTTTTTGGCTTCTATCAACTTTTGTTCCTTAAAAACATTGAACATATACCATAATTTTTCCATCGTGAAGCCCTTTTGCGCATTTTCCAGGCTCATGAGCATCTGCGAGATGCTGTCCCCCGGCTTACACGCCGCAAACGCGCGGTAATAATCCATCGCCCGCTCCCACGGGACATAGAACCTCTCCGCCTGCGTTTTATACGCCTTATACAGCCCCGAGTTCATAAGGATATGCGCATCTGGATATTTCGCGATGCACGAAAGCCCGCCGCAAAGGAATATGTCGTCAAAGTTTGAAAGCGCGTCCGCATTGGCGCAGTGCATTATTATCGCGTTTTCCGAACGGTATTTTGAAGGCTCGCCGTTTATCACGTCTATGCCGTCGATCTCAAGCGCCCTGAACGCGGATTCACCGATGAGGTCGCCCACCATTACCGCCATTCCTATAGGGTCATTTGCGCGGGACAGCACCGCCTCCCTCCATTCGCGCGCGCTTTTGTGTATATCGTATTTTTCCGGCTGACGCATCATATCATAGAGCGCGCATATCTCTGCGGGAAAGCCCTTTATAAAACTCATCCTGTCCGCGCCCGCGGCGGCGGTCTTTTGGAAAAAGCTCCTTACTATCACCTGCACGCTCTTTTTGCCGTTATATTCATTTACGCCTATCTCTCCGCATATGTCAGATTTCGCGCCGTCCGAGATTTGCGGCGCGTTAAAGTACACCATGTCGAGCGTGCCCGCCTTTAACTTGGCGTGTCTGCCGTCCGCACCTATCCTGCGCACGCCGCCTATCTGCGCGCCCTTAAATAGGAACACCGGCCGCTCGTTTCCCTCCCCGAACGGCTCCATGGCGTCTAAGCTCTGCGCATCCTCCATGGTCACGTCCTCGGGATCTATCTCAAGATCATATTTGATCGTATTTACAAATGAATCGCTCGTGTAGCGGTTTTCGATAAAGCTGCGCGTGCGCTCTATAAAGCTCTCCAGGTTCTTCTCGGGCATCGTCAGCCCCGCCGCCATCTCATGACCGCCGAATTTCTCATATAGATCCGCGCAGGAATCCAGCACGGCATAGAGGTCTATCCCCTCGATGCTGCGCGCCGAGCCAATGAGCTTGCCCTCCGTGCGCTTAAAGACCACCGCCGGACGGTGATATTTCTCCGCAAGCAGGCTCGCCGCCAACCCCACGACGCCCTCGTCAAACTCATCGTCATATGCCACGAGCATCTTAGTGCGGCTCAAATTAAGCTTGGATATCTGCGCCGTGCATTTATCCGCGACCGCGCGCTGAAGCTGCTGTCTTCTCATGTTGAGCTCATTCAAGCGCGCCGCCAGCTCATCCGCCTTTTTTTCGTCGTTCGCTATGAGCAGCTCGAGCGAAAGCCGCCCGTTCGCCATCCTGCCCGCGGCGTTTATGCGCGGGGAGAGCGCAAAGCCCACGTCCATGCTGTTCGCCTTTGTTATATCTATGCCCGCCGCCTTTGAAAGCGCGAGCCAGCCTACTGCGGGCGCGTTCCTCAGGCTTCTTAACCCGAGCGAGGCTATCGCCCTGTTCTCCCCGCGCAGCATAACCATATCCGCTATCGTCGCGACCGCCGCATATTGCAAAAGCTCGGCTATGACATCCTCATCGTCTATCATCGCATAGGCTATTTTAAACGCTATGCCCGCGCCGCAAAGATGCTTGAACGGATAGTTTTCGTCCGGTTTTTTGGGGTTTAAGATGAACGGCGTATCGGGAATATCCCCGCATTCGTGGTGGTCGGCGATTATGAAATCCACGCCCATGCTGCGCGCGAGCTTGACGTCCTCCACACTTCTTATGCCGCAATCCACGGAAATTATTAGAGAGACCTCCTTACAAAGCTCGCCTATCGCCTTTGCGTTCGTGCCATAGCCCTCCGTGAAGCGGTCGGGGACGTACATTACGGGCTGCGCGCCCAAATACTCTATGCACTTATACATTATCGCCGCGGCGCAAATCCCGTCCGTGTCGTAATCCGAATACACGGCGATCTTCTCCCCGCAGGTCACAGCCTCCTCGATGCGCTCACAGACCTCGCCCATAGCGTCAAACTCGAAGGGGGACAACAGCTGCTGCTCGTCCGGCCAAAGGTACTCCGCCGCGTCGTGATCGCTAAATCCGCGCGCCGCGAGTATCCTCGCCGTAAGCCTTGATATCCCATAGCTTTGCTCTAATATGTTCGCCCTGTTCTCATCCTCCGGATGCTTTATCTCAAACCTCATTATAAGTCCTCTGAAATACAAATTGAGGCGAAGGTATAAGCCTCCGCCCCGAAATACATTTTATTACTTTATTACCTTCACCTTGCGCACAACCTTGGTGTTCTTCTTGCCCTTTGCGGAGCAGAGCGCCCATATCGAAGGAGCGATAACGAGCGAGCTGAACGTACCCGCGAGCAGGCCGACGATGATGGGGAACGAGAACACCTTTACGGAATGAACGCCGAAAATGTAGAGAGAAACTATCATTATGAGCGTCGTGATGGTGGTGTTTATCGTTCTTCCGAGCGTGCTCTTTACGGAATCCTGAACGATCTGCGCACGGTCGATATCTGTCGCAGAATAGAGGTTGTCTCTGACCTTGTCGAATATGATGACCGTGTTGTTTATGGAATAACCTACGATCGTGAGGCAAGCCGCGATGAAGTTGGAGTCAACGGAGATCCTGAAGATGCCCATCATGCAGATCATTATGAGAACGTCATGCACGAGCGCCACGACAGAACCCACTGCCATCCAGAACTCGAATCTTATGGTGATGTATATGAGCATGAGCACACAGGCTATACCCACGGATAACAGAGCGTTTTTGATGAGCTCGGTGGAGGACGATGCGCCGACGCTGTCCGTCGTGCCCCTCTTTGCGTTTTCAAAGCCGCCCGCCTTTATAGCCTCGACCATGTTCGTTATTACCTGTTCATCCGTAGCGCTGTCGCCGGAGGACTGTATCTTTATGAGCGCCTGAGTGTTTTCAGACGTCGTTACGGATACGCCCGTGCCCGTGCCTTCCACCTTTTCAACTATGGAAAGCACCTTTTCGGAATCGAATTCCGTTCCGATATCTACTATTACCATCGAACCGCCGGTGAAATCGACGCCGAGGTTAAGGCCGCCGCAAACCGCGCAAACGACAATCGCCGCAACGAGTATAACAACGGGGATGAGGATGAGCTTTTTAAAATTCTTTACGATATTCATTTCGCATCAGCCTCCTTTACCTTCTTTGTCGAAAAATACATCTTCTTGCCGTTGGGCGCTAAATCAACCACTAACTTTAACAGTACGTGTGAAAGCACGAGCGCCGTGAACATGGAGACGACGATGGATATGAGCAGCGTATATGCGAAGCCCTTTACGGAGCCCGTTCCGAAGAACGCGAGCACTGCCGCCGCGATTATCGTGGTGATGTTGGAGTCGATTATTGCGGTAGTCGCCTTGTGATAGCCGGATTTCAGCGAGCTGCGGATGGTCTTTCCGCTCCTGAACTCTTCCTTTATCCTCTCGAAGATTACGACGTTCGCGTCGACCGCCATGCCGATACCGAGGATGATACCCGCAATGCCGGGCAGCGTGAGCTGTACGCCGAACCACGAGGTCAGGAAAAGCACTAACGAGATATAGCCGATGAGGGCGATATCCGCCATAAGGCCGGGTATTCTGTAAATAACTATCATGAAAATGAACAGAACTACAAAGCCTATAACAGCCGCCTTGATGCTGTTCGCGAGAGCGTCGTCGCCCAGAGTGGAGTCGACGGAGCGCTGCTCAACGACGTTGAGCTCTAGCGGTATCGCGCCGGATTCGATCTGCATAGCGAGGTTCACCGCCTCTTCCTGCGTGAAGCTGCCCGTTATCTGTCCGCTGCCTCCCGCGATAACGGACTCGACCTTCGGGTTGGATATCATCTCATCGTCGAGATAAATGCCTATCTGCTTGCCGACATTATCCTTTGTCGCCGTCGCGAAATCAGACGTGCCCTGCTCGTCAAGCTCAAAGGAGACGAGGTATTTACCCGATTCGTCCATCATGGGCTTTGCGGTCTTTAAATGCTCGCCCTTTAAAACGACGTTGCCGTCAGAGTCCCTAAACTCGATCACTGCGGGCGTGCTTATAAAGCTGACTATCTCCGCCGGATCGACGTTTGCGTCTGTCGATTTGTTTACGGGAACCTCAACCCTTATCTTGTCCGTACCCTGCGTCGATATGATGGCTTCTGTAAAGCCCTTACTGTCGAGACGGTTACGGAAGATATTGATAGCTCCCTGTATCTTTGTTTCAAGATCCTCAACATTCGGATCCGCAGCCTCATAGACGATGGTGATGCCGCCGGTGAGGTCAAGACCCTGCTGAATGCTGTCTACGGGCTTGAAATCGTAAATACCTATTGGTACGCCTGCGAATACAACGAATGTAAATCCCGCTATCAGCAGCATAATGAGCAGCAGCAGGATTATGTTGCGTACTTTCATTCTACACATTCCTCCTAATATTTCTTCTTTTCTCTATAAGCTCCCAAATGGCCTGTTTGAAAAAAGCATGTACAAACGCGTACTATACTATTATAACTTCACAATTTAAATTAGTCAATATAAATAAATATAGCGCGGGGATTCTTTTTAATACTTTTGTAACTATCTGTCTGGTAACAATTTTACCGTTATACACATTCAATCGCACCAACAAATTATATAATAAAAACCCAAAATAGCACATAAAAAATCGGCTGCCAAAAAGGCCCGATTTTTCGTCATTTTTCGAGCGAGGCGAATGAGGCGTACTTTAGGTACGTTGATTGAGCTGAGTCGATTTAGAGTTCCCAAAAAGGTGGTAGCTTTAGCGTGCCTTTTTGGGATAGAGGAGCAGCAGCGTTATTAGTCGTTGCAGTCGCGTTTACGCGGCTGCATGACAGTATCGCTTGCTGCGACGAAAGCGGAAGGGCGGGTCTTTTTGACTACCGAAAAGGGACCGCTTAAACAATCGGTCCCCCTAATTAGTAAATTCATTTTAAACTCAGTGCGTCGCCCTAATGGTGTTCATCAGGAATATCTCCGCCAAGATAGCCATTTCAAGGGGCGATCTTCTCTCGGTGCTTTTCATCCACTCATAGCACATTCCGCAAAGTCCCCAAACCATGTAGTAGTACGCATGATCGGTGACGTATTTCTGGTTATGCTCGTCCAACTTCCAGGTCCTGCGGCAGCCGTCCTCGATGACCTCCTTGAACTTTTCGGAAAATTCCGCGAAATACGGCTTCATGAGCATGACCTTGAACAGGTCGCTCTCCGCATCCACGCTCTCAAAAAGCCCCTCGAGGATGTTTCTGTTCGCGCCCAATGCAAAGCAATCTTCGATCCTCTTTAAAAAATCGTTTTCGATGTTCGCAAGCAGATCCTCGGCATCTCTATAGTGAGTATAGAATGTGCCCCTGTTGATATCCGCCTTTATGGCTAACTCGCTGACGGTTATATCCTCGACGCTTTTGGTGCATAAAAGCCCTAAGAGCGCCTCTCTGAGTCTCTTTTTTGTTCTTCTTACACGTCTGTCCATGGTCATTCTCTCCAGTTCATAATATAATATTATAACTTATACTGATTATATAGTCCCATTTTGAACTGTGCGTGAACATTTGTCGAAAAATCAATCTTTGCAGTATCCTGCCGCCCACCCCGCATCTACGTTGAACAGCACGCCGGTGACTCTCCTGCCCTCGGGGGAACAGAAGAACAGCCCCGCCGCCGCCATGTCTTCGGCCTTGTTCGCCTCGCCCAGCGGAATATGCGATAGGAACTTTGCTTTAAGCTCGGGTGATACTGCAAGCATTTTGCAAAAGCCCTCATGCCACGTCGAGCCCGGGATGATGGCGTTTACGGTTATGCCGTACTTCGCGTACTCTATCGCCTGGTTTCTCGTAAGATTGTGTATCGCGGATTTGCACATGTTGTATGCGCACTGATTTCTCAGGCCCATCCTGAAGCCCGTGACAGAGCCCGTGTTTATTATCGCGCCGCCCTTTTGCTTCATTACGGGAACGACGTATTTGCTGAAGTGATAAAGACCGTCCATGCATACATTTATGGTGAAATCCCACGCATCCGGCTCGTAGTTTCTTATCTTGCCTCTTCTGTCCAGCGTTATGTTCGCGCCCGCGTTGTTGAACATGAAGTCGACGTAGCCGTGCTCGGCCACTGCCGTATCCACCGCAGCCTTGCAGTCCTCCACCTTGGTGACGTCGCAATGCAGATATTTTGAAACTTCGCCTTCGGCGTTTAACTCGTCCTCCAGCTTTTTGCCCATTTCATCATTTATATCACAGATGTACACGAACGCGCCGTTTTTGACAAGCGCTCTGCAAATAGCGGAGCCTATTCCGCCCGAGCCGCCCGTTACGATTGCTGTTTTTCCGTTTAAATCGACCTTCATATCGCTCACCTCACCATTCTCTCATATATGCGCAGCTGAATGCGGCGTCCGCGCAGAACACGTTTCCGGTAAATGTATCGTCCGTAAGCATCATGAGGTCTACCGCCTTCTTCATGATCTTGTCCTCTGTCAGGATGTTGCCCGCGGGGATGTGCTTTACGATCTGTGCATCCAGCGTCATGGGATGAATGCTGTCGTTGTCCTCCGTACTGCCTATTGCGAGCGTGTTCGTAAATATTCCGTCCTCGAGCGATTCCTCAGCTAAACACTTTAAGCCCATGTATAAGGACGCGCCCGCCGCGCCGTTCATCGCCTGATGTATCGCAGGAACTACGCCCGACTCGGAGCATATCCCGAACACAACACCGCCACCCGTCTCCGCCATTCTCTTTATAAAAGTACGGTTGATGTCATAGAACCAGCCGAATGCATAGTACTTCCAGGAGGCGTACTCTTCTTCGCTCAATTCTTCAATGCCTTTGCCTGTATAATTCTTGTCCTCAAGCGCTTCGATAACGAGATAATCGAGCTTGCCCACGCCGTCAAACAGCTCCTGCGCGGCCGCGTCCGCCGCCTCATAGCCCTTTATATCCTCTCTGAAATACATTTTCACGGCTATGCCCTTGTTCTCCATCTCATTTTTAAGAGATGTGAGCGGGTTTTGCTTCGATGCAATTACCGCCGCGGTTTTAGTTGTAATCATTGTACAACCTCCTAAGAATTTTTCTATATTTTTATTATAAGTTGAACGTATAATAATGTCAATACATTGAAAAGCTTTTTCTTTCATGCTAAAATGGAATAGTATCATACATAATAATGCATAAAAACAACATTTTTACGGTCATTTCAAAAATGATGGAAAGGATGAGAATATGATTGGGATAATAGGCGCAATGGATATAGAAATTGAGGGCTATCTCTCTCTGATGGAGGATAAAGAAGACGTTAAAATAGGCTCGTTCCTGTTTTATACGGGCAGACTGTGCGAAAAGGACGTGGTCATAGCAAAGTGCGGCGTGGGAAAGGTGTGCGCGGCGGCGTGTACCACGGCGATGATAATGCGCTTTTCGCCCTCGCTCATAATAAATACGGGCGTCGCGGGCGGCCTTTTGGAAAAAAGCGGCATGAAGCAGGGCGATATCGTCATAGCCGACGACGTCTTATATCACGATGTGGACGTCAAAAACTTCGGCTATGCGGACGGTCAACTCCCCGGGATGCCCGAGCGCTTTTCCTGTGACCGGGACGCATGTGCGCGCCTGCGCAAAGCAGCGGAAAAGCTCCCCGCAAAAATATTTTCGGGCAGCGTGGCGAGTGGCGATCAGTTCATATGCGACGACGATGTATGCGCAGACATCTCAAGGCGCTTTTCCCCCTCCGCGGTCGAGATGGAGTCCGCCGCGATAGGTCAGGCGTGCTACATGATGAACACACCCTTCGCGATACTGCGCAGCATATCCGACTGTGCGGATTCGGACGCGACGCAGTCCTTTGACGAGTTCACCGAGCTCGCGGCAAAAAACGCAATCGAGCTGGCGTGTACATTCCTAAAAGACAAGCATTGATTAAAAAAACAGGGACGGGTTTTAAGCCTATCCCTGTTTTTTTATACTATTTTACATAATAGACCCCTATCCAAAATAAACAGGACCTCCCCCGCCGCCTCATCGCCTATTTTGTCGTATAGCCTGCCCGCGCTCATGCTCTCCCCCAAAACGGTATACGGGCTGTTCGCGACATAGCCTATCTTCCCCAGTCCCGTCACATTGACGGCAATGGCCTCCTTATCATACTCGTTGTCCGGCTCCTTTACGAGCGTCACCTTCTGTCCTCTTTCCAAAAACTCCTTGCCGAAATAGTGGTTAAGTCCCGTAACGGTAAAATACATTTCCATCTTTAAAATCTCCTTTATTTTTCTTTCTAATTAAATGATATCAAAAATACAGTCCCAAAAACCTCCCTCGATCGGCATTATGTATGATATAATTAAAGAAAAAGGATGAGGAATGAAAAATGCCAAAAACCGCTAATCAAAAGCTGAAATTGATGTATATGGCAAAGCTGTTATACGAAAGCACGGATGAATCCCACGGCGTGTCTACGCAGGATATCATCGACGAACTCGCCAAATGGGACATAAGCGCGGACAGAAAGACGATCTATCTCGACTTGGAGGAGCTTCGCCGCTTCGGAATGGATATTTTGACCGAAAAGAGCGGGCGCAGCATAAGCTATCACCTCGTCTCGCGCAATTTCGAGCTGCCCGAGCTTAAACTGCTCGTGGATTCCGTACAGGCGTCAAAATTTATCACCGAAAAAAAGTCGATAGAGCTTATAAAAAAGCTGGAGGGGCTGGTCAGCACATATGAGGCAAAGCAGCTCAGCCGGCAGGTCGTGTTGACCGGCCGAGTAAAAAACATGAACGAGAGCATCTACTACAGCGTGGATACGCTGCACGCCGCGATAAACCAAAACGTGCGCATACGCTTCAAGTACTTTCAATGGAACGTCGATAAGCAGCCCGAGCTTCGCCACGGCGGCGCGTGGTATTTGATAAGCCCGTGGGCGCTCGTCTGGGATGACGAATACTATTACCTCTTGGGATATGATTCGCAAGAGGGCATAATCAAGCACTATCGCGTGGATAAGATGTTAAACATCGAGCTTACGGACGACCCGCGCGAGGGGCAGGAGGTCTTTGATAAGCTCGATATCCCAAAGTATTCAAAGGGGCTTTTCGGCATGTTCGGCGGAAAGGAGACTACCGTGAGCCTGCTTTGTGAAAACAGCCTCGCGGGCGCCGTGATAGACCGCTTCGGCAAGGACATCATACTTTCGCGCACGGATGAAAATCACTTTGTCACGCGCGTGAATGTCTCCGCAAGCAGGCAGTTTTTGGGATGGGTGTTCGCGCTGGGCGGCGGGGTGAAGATAACCGCGCCCGAGAGCATGGTCGAGCAGATGCGCCTTGAGGCCGAGCGCTTGGCAGAGCAGTACGCAAAATAGCTATATAATTGAAATTAAAAAGAGTATACGCGCTCATCGACAATCTTAATCTATCCTGATATCCCCCTGCGCCGGGCCGTTTATCACCTGACCGTCCGGCGTGAAGCGTGATCCGTGGCAGGGGCAGTCCCACGTCTTTTCATCGCTGTTCCAGCACAGCTCACATCCCAGATGTGAGCACTTTGAGCTTGCCTTATGCAGCTTCTCTCCGTCGTTATATGCCGCCGTCTTTTCTCCCTCGCTCGATATCAGCCTCCCCTCCCCCTTTTCGACGTCGTCCTCTCCCGTGTTCGGGTGAGTGAGCGCCTGTCTCGCTATGCCTGCGATGCTCGTCGCGCCCATCGAGAGCATCCTGCCCACGACCTTTGCGGAAAACCTCATGGGTGAAAGCTCTCTTTCGAGAAGCACATCCTTTTCGCACACCATATCCGCAAGCATTTTCGCCGCAAGCATGGAGTTCGTCATCCCCCACTTTCCAAACCCCGTCGCGAGCAGCCACCTCGGCTCGGTTTTGCAGTATCTTCCTATGTACGGCAAATTGTCGGGCGTGATGCAGTCCTGCGCGGACCACCTCCTTATAAGGCGGGAATCCCTATAAAACTGCGATCTCCAAAGCTCGAGCTTACGATATCCTCCGCCCTGTCCGCCCGTCCTGTGCGCGCCGCCGCCCATGAGCAGCATATCTAGATAATCCCGCAAGGATGGCGCAAAACCGTCCTTTTCAACGTACATTGCATCTATCTTCCCTGCGTTTTCAAGCGCATAGACGTATGAACGCATGGTATACAGCTTCGCAAAATACAGCCCCGGAATGTTTATAAACGGATAATGGCAAGCGAAAATGACATTTTCCGCCGCCACGCTCCCCCGCTGTGTGCAAACACTTCCCCCCTTGACCTCCGTCACGCGCGAATTTTCATATATTTCAATGTCATCTGAAATTTTCGATATGAATTTCAGCGGGTCAAACTGCGCCTGATTTTTCAAAAGCACTCCGCCCGCCGTCTCAAAGGGCAGCTTCATCTCCCTTTGCGGGATGAGCCGCGCATCCGCGCCTATCGACAGCGCCGCGCCCGCCTCCCTTTCCGGCCAGCGTCCCTCGTCTATAGTATATACGATGTTATCCCGCCTTTCAAAATCGCAGTCTATCGCGTTTTTCTCGATTATATCTGCAAATTCGTCAAGGGCGTCATTTTGCATCTTTAAAAATACGCGCGCACGCTCCACTCCTAAATTTTTTATCATGCCTTCAAAGCACGCGCCGTGCTGGACCGTTATCTTCGCCGTCGTGCCCGCGGTCTGCCCCGAACATATCTTCCCCGCGTCCAAAACGACCGCCTTGACCCCCCTCTTTTTAAGCTCATACGCCGTGAGTATGCCGCACATCCCCGCGCCTATCACGCATACCTGCGTCCTGATATCCCCCGAAAGCTCGCCCCTCGGGCGAATTTCCACCTCATCAAACCAAATCGATTTCATAACACGCTCCTCAAGTTTTGGTCTTATGCTCCGCAAATCAGGCGAAAATATGCGAAAACCGCGTCGATATCATACAATTTTTTAGGCATTGAGGAAAAAGCGTCGATTGAACCGCGTTTTTATTTATGCTAAAATACAAGCGAATCAAAGGAGGAATGCAATGAATATTCTCGTTATCACAGGCTCGCCCAAGGGCGAAAAGAGCGATACATCAAAGGTCACGCGCGCCTTTTTAAAGGGCATGGGTGAGGAAGCGAAGTGGATAGAGGCATGTCACGCGAACGTCGGCTATTGCAGGGGCTGCTTTAAGTGCTGGAGCGAAACGCCGGGAAAATGCGTCCAAAACGACGGTATGACGCAGATAATCGACGACTTCACACATGCCGATCTCGTGATATGGTCCACGCCGCAATACGCCTACGGTATGCCCGGCCCGCTAAAGACCGTTCTCGACAGGCTTTTGCCCCTCTCTCTTCCCGACCAAAAGACGGACGAAAACGGAAAGACCAATCAGATACGCCGCGTGCCCTTTCCTAGGCAGATGCTCATATCCGGCTGCGGCTTTGCGGATATGCACCTGAACTGTGAGCCGCTGCTCATGCAGTTTGAGTTCTTTTTTGGCAAGGACTATCCCTATATTTACTGCGCTCAGGCGCCCCTTTTGGCATATCGTTCGGCATACGCGCTGACCGAGCCGTATATCAAGGCGGTAGAGCATGCGGGAAAGGAATTCGCCGAAACGGGCAAAATAAGCCCGCAGACGCAAAAAAAGCTCAATTCGACCATGGTCCCCTCGGATATCTACAGGCGAATGGTCAATTTGAGCGTAAAGACCGGACATTTCGGCTCAAAGGTTTGATTACAAAAGCATCAGTTATTCTGATGCTTTTTTATTTTCTCCCAATTATCCCGCGTAAGCACGGTTATGTGCTCCGTGAGCGTCTTATCGGTGAGCGCCCAATAGGCGTCCTTCACCGTATAAGAATGGACAAATCCGCATTTCTTCTGAACGCCGTATGAGCGCGTGTTTCCGTCGAAATACCCGCATTTAATACATTTGAGACCGAGCATTTCAAAGCCGTAGTCTATGATGGCTCTCGCCGCCTCCGTCATTAAGCCCCGTCCCCAAAAGGGCGCACCCAGCCAGTAGCCTATCTCCGCCTCGTCAGTGTCAAGCTCTATGTTCGCCGCCTCGCCCGCCATGAGTCCGATGCAGCCTATAGGCTCGCCGCTTTCCCTCAAACATACGGCAAACGTATTTTTCGCCGAAAAGATGTCCTTAATGACATTCTTACTTTCCTCTACGCTTTTATGCGCGGGCCAGCCGGCGGGGTTCGCGACCTTCTCATCGCTCGCGTATTTAAACAACGGCGGCGCATCGGCTTTATTCCACGGACGCAAAATCAATCGTTTAGTGTATATCATCAAATTATCCTCGTTTTTTCATCTATATTATCCCATATCGAACATTTTTTCAATAAAAAAGCGCCGAGAAAAATCCCGACGCCATGTTTGTTTTGATTTTATCAGTTCTTCTTCATTTCTTCTGCGAGCATCGCCTCGAAATCGTCAAGAGCGAATGCGCCGAGGTCGCCCTCATCTCTCTTTCTCACGGAGACGTTGCCGCTCTCAAGCTCCTTTTCGCCCACGATGACCATGTAGGGAACTCTTCCGAGCTGCGCCTCTCTTATCTTGTAGCCGATCTTCTCCGCGCGGTCGTCCACCTCGCAGCGATAGCCCAGCTCCTTGAGCTTGCCGCAAACCTCGGAGGCATAGTCGATGAACTTGTCCGATATGGGCAGCACCTTAACCTGAACGGGCGACAGCCAAAGCGGGAACTTTCCTGCGAAATGCTCTATCAATATGCCGATGAATCTCTCTATCGAGCCGAACACCACGCGGTGTATCATTATCGGGCGATGCTTCTCGCCGTCCGCGCCGATGTACTCCGCCTCAAAGCGCTGGGGCAGCTGGAAGTCGAGCTGTATCGTGCCGCACTGCCACGTTCTTCCAAGGGAATCCTCGAGGTGGAAGTCGATCTTCGGGCCATAGAACGCGCCGTCGCCCTCGTTTATCTCATAGGGCAGTCCCAGCTCATCAAGCGCATTTTTGAGTCCGTTGGTTGCGACCTCCCAATCCTCGTCGCTTCCCATGCTGTCCTCGGGACGGGTGGAAAGCTCGATGTGATATTTAAAGCCGAACTTGGAATAGACCTCGTCGATAAGACGAACGACGCCCTTTATCTCAGAGGGAATCTGCTCCTCGGTCATGAAGATGTGCGCGTCGTCCTGCGTGAAGCAGCGCACTCTCATGAGTCCGTGCAGCGCGCCCGACTTCTCATGCCTGTGGACGAGGCCCAACTCACCCATTCTTATGGGAAAGTCTCTGTAGCTGCGCGGCTGCATCTTATATACGAGCATACCGCCCGGGCAGTTCATGGGCTTTATGGCGAAATCCGTGTCGTCTATCACCGTGGTGTACATGTTTTCACGATAGTGATCCCAGTGACCGGAGGTCTCCCAGAGCTGTCTGTTTAACATCATGGGCGTGGATATCTCCACATAGCCCTCTCTCGTGTGTATCTTTCTCCAATAGTCTATGAGCAGATTTTTTAATATCATGCCCTTGGGGAGGAAGAACGGGAAGCCGGGGCCCTCATCCATGAGCGTGAACAGACCTAACTCCTTGCCCAGCTTTCTGTGGTCTCTCTTCTTCGCTTCTTCTATCATCGTGAGGTATTCATCCAGCTCGGCCTGCTTTTCAAACGCCGTCGCGTATATGCGCACGAGCATCTTGTTCTTCTCACTGCCTCTCCAGTAAGCACCGGCGCAGCTCGTTATCTTGAACGCCTTTACCTTGCCCGTGGAAGGGACGTGCGGACCGGCGCAGAGGTCGACAAAATCGCCCTGCTTATAGAAGCTGATTACCGCATCCTCGGGGAGGTCCTCTATCAGCTCAACCTTATAGGGCTCGTTCTTTTCCTTCATGAACGCGATGGCCTCTTCTCTCGGGAGCTCAAAGCGCTCGAGCGGGAGGTTCTCGTTCACTATCTTCTTCATTTCCTTTTCTATAGCGAGGAAATCAGCGGGCGTGAAAGTGCCCTCCTCTCTATCGAAATCATAGTAAAAGCCGTTGTCGATGGCGGGGCCTATCGCGAGCTTGGTATCGGGATAAAGGCGCTTTACGGCCTGCGCAAGAACGTGCGACGCCGTATGACGCAGCGTCCAGCGGCCGTCCTCATCCGCAAATGTGAGTATCTCCACGGCCGCGTCCTCGTTAATAGGCGCCATGAGGTCGGTCAGCTCGCCGTTGACCTTCGCCGCAAGCGCCGCCTTCTTCAGCTTGTTCGAAAGCTTCGCCGCGATATCGAGCGCACATACGCCCTTTTCAAACTCGAGTACGCTTCCGTCTTTTAATGTAATGTTCATATTTTTTCTCCTTTAGTAAGTTCTCTATAATAAAAAATCGCCCCTCTGTATAAGAGGGACGAGCAAAATCAAATTACCCGCGGTTCCACCCTGATTGATAAGATCCGCTTTATGGCTATATCGCGCCGCCGTCAACAGCCTCCCCGGGCGGTACATACAATCGGGCTTATGCGGCGCTCACAGCCTTGTCGCCGCTCTCTGTAAAAAGCTTATCCTCATGATGCTTAACCGTATCATCAGCCTTGATATTTATATTATAGTTATGCCGCGCGCGCTTGTCAACACATTTTTATACGCCGTACATCAGCCATATGAAAATATATCCCGCAAGCACCGCGCTCAGCGTAAAGGGTATACCTATGCGGAAGAAATCGCGATTTTTTACCTCATAGCCCTCCTTGCGCAAAATGCCTATGCCCGCGATATTCGCCGATGCTCCTATTGGCGTCAGATTACCGCCCAGCGTCGCGCCGCAAAGTAGTCCGAAATAGAGCACCGTCGGGTCTATGCCCATTTTTGACGCCATACCCGCCATTACGGGCAGCATCGTCGCGACATAGGGTATGTTATCCACAAACGCGGATATGAGCACGCTCGCGAACACGATTATTGTGTAAATCAGGAACACACTTCCTCCGAGGGACGCCAAAAGCTCCGCCAAGGCGTCTATCACGCCCATGTTCTCTATCGCGCCGATTATCACGAACAGCCCGCATAAAAGACCTATCGTCTGGAAATCTATCTCCTTTAACGGCTCGATGAGCGCGCGCGCGGATCTCTTTTTGACCGCCTCCGCTACGACGCCTATTATCATGAGCGCCATGCATATAATGCCGTTTATCGTCGAGGGCATGTTCGGAAGGAAGGACGCCGTTATCAAAAGCACGATCATCATTAATAGCAGCACCGTGGGAAGATAGTCCGTCACCTTCGTCCGCTCCGTCGCCTCGATCTTCTGCTTATCCTTTCTGAATATCCAAAGGAGGATGAACGCGCTTATCACCGCGCCCAGCTCCGTCGCAAAGAACATGCTCGGCTTGCCCTTATATATGAAAAAGTCGAGGAAATTCATGTTCGCCGCTCCACCTAAAAGTATGGAGGTCGTGTCCCCCACCAGCGTCGCCGCGCCCTGAAGATTTGATGAGACTGCGATAGCGATTATCACGGGCACAGGGTTTATTTTCAGCCGCTTTGAGATGGCGAGCGCAACGGGCGCTACCATGAGCACCGTCGCGACGTTATCCACAAACGCCGATATCAATCCGGCGAAAACCGCCAGCGCGACCACCGCCCATTTCACATTGGGCATTTTATCGATAAGTACATCCGCCATGAGATTGGGCATTTTACTCTCAATAAACAGCGCAACCAATCCCATAGTGCCCGCGATCATCATTATGACGTTAAAATCGATGCTCCCAAGCACGTCGCCAATGGGCAGCATCCCCGTCGCGACAAATATGACCGCCGAGCTTAGCGCGACATACGTCCTGTATTTTGGCAATGCTATCATCAGAACATACGTCAGGGCAAAAAGTATTATCGCATAAATCATAATTTCCTCCCACAAATAGAGTTACAAATAGATTATACGACAGTTTTTTCCGGCCGAAACACATTTATGCAAAAAAAGAATGCCTCGATTTGAAGCATTCTTTTATAATTCGTTTGATTTATCCGAGCACTCTGTATGCCGCATAGAAGTGCGACTGCCAATAGCTCAGGCTCAGGTTGGTTATCCTTATGCAGCCGTCGCCGGAGGATGCGTCTATCATCATTCCGCCGCCCAGCGCTATGCCGACATGGTTAAGGCCGTTGCCAAAGGCGATTATGTCGCCCGCTCTTATTGAGCCCATGCTCGTTATCTTCTCATACTTGCCGTTGCCCCTCCATCCGGAGGACGTCCAGTAGCTCTGGTTTACGCCGATGGACTTTAAGCAGTAGTATACGAATCCCGAACAGTCAAACGTGTTGGGGCCTTTGCCGCCTAAAACGTATCTGCATCCGAGCTTGCTCTTCGCCACGGATATGAGCGAACTTATGCTCTTGTTGTATTTCACCGAGCCGCCCGAGTTTCCGCCTGAATTGCCACCGGAGTTTCCACCCTTGTTCGAGCTACCGCCGGAATTTCCGCCCTTGTTGGAGCTTCCACCGCTATTTCCCGTAGCATAGCCGCCGTTGTTCTTTTTCGCGCTGTCGGAGAACAGCACGTTCATGGTATATGTGCCGACCTTGCCGTCTGCAGTCAATCCGTTCCTGTTCTGAAACTTCTTTATGGCCGCTTCGGTGTCCGAGCCAAAGTAGCCGGTTGCGCTCTTCATGTATTTAAGCTCGACGAGCCTGTTTTGTATTCTAAGTACATCCGAGCCGGAAACGCCTAATATGAGCGCGTTCGCCTTGCCCGTGCCGTTATCCAGCAGCTCTCTCGTCGTGGGCCCTAAGAATCCGTCCGCGATGAGCGCATTCATCGTCTGGAAACGCTTTACGGCGTTGACGGTATCCTGTCCGTAGGTTCCGTCCGCTTCGGTGGTCATATATCCGAGCTTTTTCAGCCTCTTCTGATATTTTTCAACGAGCGAGCTTTGTTCGCCGTAGCTCATGAAGTTTGCCTTTGCGTCCTCGCTGTACAGCAGCTCCATCGTATCTTCGCCGACCGAGCCGTCCGCGGAAAGACCGTTCTTCTCCTGGAACTTCTTCACCGCGGCGGCAGTCTCATCGCCGAAATGACCGGTTATCTTGTCGATATATCCCAGCTCGACGAGTCTGTCCTGAATTTCATGCACGTCGTTTCCGTCGTCGCCCTTTGTCACGGTATAGGTTTTCGCCTCATCGGAGAAGAGCAGCTTTAACGTCTTTTTGCCCGCCTTGCCCGTCTGCTTTATGCCGTTTTTGCGCTGGAAATACGTGATAGCCTGCGTCGTGGAGTTTCCGTATTTCTCCGTCGGGATATCGTCGTCCATGTAGTTTAATTCCATCAACCTCTGCTGGATCTTAGCTACAAACGGGTCTTCCATGCCGTTTTTATAGGTTATCGTCATCGGGTCCGTCGTGGGCTCGGGCGTCGCCGTGGGTTCAGCCGTGGTCACAACGGGCTTTGCCGTCGCCGTATCGGGCAGCGTCGTCACGCCGTCGGTATTGTCCGAGCCGGTGTTTTCGCCGTCTCCCGCAGAAAGGACCTCCGCCTTTGCGGGGTTGAGCTTTTCGCCGGAGGCATCCGCCTTGACCTCAGCATTGGGCGAGGCGAATATCGCAAGCAGCACCACCGCGCCCACGACGAGCGCCGTCAGACCGGCGGTGCAGGCGTATACAACGCGCCTGTCAAATTTCGAAATCCACTTTTTAAATGAACCGGCTATTCTCGATACTCCGCGCGATATCGCCGCGAACAGACTGCCAAAGAACGCCCCGATAGTCCTGCCCACGTTTTTCATGGTCACGACAAAGGGTGAAGCGCCCCTGCGGCTCGTGCGAGTGCGCGAGGGTGCGGCGCTGCGCCGTGCGCGGCTCCTGCCTCTTGAGCTCCTGCGCCTGCGCCTGAACATCGAGCTAATCGATTCTTTGATATTTACGAAAAAGTTTCCTATCTTTTCTAAAAATTTTTGCATGTCATCACATCCAAGTTCTTTGATGCTTTAATTATACAGCAACCCGCCGAATTTGTACACTCCCCCAAACGGCGCTATTCGCCGCAAAAACCTCAATTTTCACGATAACAAAGGCATTTTTCACTATTTGTTAATAAAAAGTGAATTAATCGCCGCAACGCAAAAACGAGGGCAAAAAGCTGCCCTCGTCCAAAAAATCGCGTTTTTATTACTTTACGTTCGCAAAGTACTTTATAGTCCTTACCATCTGAGAGGTGTAGGAGTTCTCGTTGTCATACCAAGACACGACCTGAACCTGATAGGTGTCGTCGTAGCTACGCTAAATTTTCACACATTTTTTGTGATCGTTCATAATTTCGAAACAACAGTTACAGTACCACAGCATACCGTTGTC
>CAKROK010000008.1 GCA_934373295.1 uncultured Christensenellaceae bacterium
TGCTAGCTCAGTTGGTAGAGCACCTGACTCTTAATCAGGGTGTCCGGGGTTCGAGCCCCCGGCGGCGCACCAAAAACCGACGAATCGGAGAAAGGATTTGTCGGTTTTTCTTTTGTAATAAAAAGACGCAAGTTTGAGTTAAAAATGAGGGTCGGTTTTTGGAAAGTAATAAGTAATAGTGATGAGTGAAAAAGTATGGTGGAGAAAGCATAATTGGTTTTGAAGTGGGAAATATGCGAAAAGAGAGTTGTCTTTTTTGATTTTTGGGGAAAGTTTAGTTTGAATTATGAAAGGATTTTTAGAGCGAGGCGATTAGTTTTATAATAAGGTATCCTGACCGGCAGCAGCTTCGGTCAGGATGATTTATACGCAAATCATTCGTCTTGCCCTCCGATTAAAAAGCGAGCGTGCCGATGACGTGCGGCGCAGCTTTCCTGCCGCGAAAAGCCCCCTTTTCGCGGCAGGAAAGTGGCTCGCCGAAGGCGAGCTTAGTTTAATCGCGTCCCTTTGGGACGCGATTAAACCTGCGCCGCAGACGTACGTATGACTGCGCTGTTTTTGGCTTTAGCGCATAAGGCATGTCGGCGTGCGTTTAAAATAGAGCTTTGCGTGAGCAAAGCAACCTGTTTATTGAGTTTTCCTTTGACGTGTCATCCGCTTGGCGGTTTTTGCATAAACATATGCTTAAAGGGGGTGTGCGCCTTTGAAGAAGAAAAAGAAGAGAAAACCGCGTGGGTTCGGGATGTTTGAGTTCCCGTCGCAGGTGGTTTCACAGGGCGTTAGCGTGAGCATCTTTGATGAATACGGCTGCACCGTGCGCAATTATACCGAGATCATTTCGTATTCGCCCACGCTCATAATACTGCTCACGCCGATAGGGCGGCTCATGCTCTGCGGGAGCGGCATGACGCTTATGGATTCCGACTCACGCGAGTTAAAGCTCACGGGCAGGGTCAGGAGCGCTGAATTTTCGGGAGATTAATGCTTGAACAATTTCTTGGGTAAAATCAAAGTACGGCTTGTCGGGGTGAATGTCGAAAGGGATATTTCGCGTGCGCTCAAAGCCGGTATAAAGCTAAACCGCGTCACGCGAAAGGATGCCTTGGGCGTGGTAGTAGAGCTGGGCGCGATCGGCTATTTTCGCCTGAAGAGGATGAAAAAGAACTGTGAGATGCAGTTTGTCAGCGCGAGCGGGCTGATAGGGCTTGTGCGACGTCCGCTCAGGTCGCTGGGTGCGCTGGCGGTGGTTATAGCTGTTGCTGCGGGCGCGGCGATACTCGGCGGGAGCTTTTTATTGGACGTGAAAATCGACGGAAACGAGACGATATCCGCACATGAAGTATTAAGCGAGTTAAAGAGCGACGGAGTCGACGCCCCTTGCGTCAAGTCGCAAATCGACCTTGAAAATATCGAAAAATCGTTAAAAATCCGCTTTTCACAAATCGACCTCGTAAAGGCGTATTATTACGGCAGTACACTGCATATAGACATTATCGAGGGCAGCCCCGCGCCGGATATCGAAGCGGGCGAGCCGAGCGATATCATAGCCGTGTGCGACGGGGTGATCGAAAAAGCGACGGTAAAAAGCGGGAAATCCTGCGTTAAGGAGTACCAGACGGTAAAAACGGGCGATGTTCTCGTAAAGGGCTGCTATGTGAAAAACGAGACGAGCTACAGCGTACACAGCCGCGCGAGCATAACCGCGAGGGTGGATTATACCGAAATTGCCGAGCTTGACGCGCAAAATGCGGCGCGCTTGAGGACGGGCAGAAAAACTTTGCTCAAATATTTGAAAATCGGGCAGATATGGGTTAAAATAAACGGTGAGAATCCGTATGAAAGCTATGACGCAGCATCCCGCCTTTGCGGAATTATCGGGGAGAATATGCCCCTTTCGATAAAGCTGTATGACGTGAGCTGCTATGAGACGCTGGCGTCGGGAAAACTTGACGACAGCACGGCGGCTATCCGCGCAAAGGAAAGTGCGTATTATTCGGCGCTTTCGAGGATGCCGGAGGATGCGGAGGTGCTTTCCGTCACGAGTCGGGTTTTTGCGGATGACAAAGATAAAAAATATGCGGCGGTGACCATCACCGTTTTGCAGGAAATAGGCATACAGGCGGCGCCGACGCCCGCCGAGGAGGAAGATATTGGATAACGAACGCAGCTTTGAATTTGAAACTATCGAGGAGATGATGGCCATTTTCGGCAATCTCGATGAATATATAAAGCTGATAGAGAAAAAGACAGGCGCACAGATAAGCGCAAAGGAGGGCCGCGCCGTCATCTTGGGCAGTGAGCAGGCGACTTTAAACGCATATAACGTGCTCAAAAGCGCGGCGGAGCTGTTTAGAAACGGCGAGTATATCGACGAGAACAGGATAAGCTATCTCATCGACGCGGCGGAGGAGGGCGTGATGCACGAGGCCGTCTCGGGCATGGGCGATATCGTCGCGATAACTCATAAGGGCAAGCCGGTGAAGTGTAAGACGCCCGGTCAGCGGACGTACATGAAGGCGATAGACGAAAACACGGTCGTCTTTGCGATAGGCCCCGCCGGCACGGGAAAGACTTATCTCGCCATGGCGAAGGCTATTGTCGCGCTGAAAAATAAGGAAATATCGAGGATAATACTCACGCGCCCCGCCGTTGAAGCGGGGGAGAAGCTGGGCTTTTTGCCCGGCGATCTTCAGGATAAGGTCGATCCGTACCTGCGCCCGCTCTATGACGCGCTTTACGACTTCATGGGGCCGGAGGGATATGCGCGCTTGCAGGAAAAGGGCGTCATAGAGGTCGCGCCGCTCGCATATATGAGAGGACGCACGCTCACCGATTCGTTCATAATTTTAGATGAAGCGCAGAATTGCAGTCCCGAGCAGATGAAGATGTTTTTAACGCGCTTTGGCGAAAATTCAAAGGTGGTCGTCACGGGCGATATCACGCAGATCGACCTGCCCGAGGAGAGAAAATCCGGTCTCAAAAAGACGGCGGACATACTTTCCGGCATAGACGGAATAAGCGTCATATACCTCACGAATCGCGATGTCGTGCGTCACCGCCTCGTAAAGGACATCATAAAGGCGTTTGAAAAATATGAAAAAAGCAGGAATATGAAGTGATTTTTTAGCCATGTACGCTGTTCCGTGGCTTTTTTATATAATTTTTTTGATGAGGTATTGACAGAATAAAATAAAGGGAATATACTGTAACAGTGTTATATAGCAGTGTTATATATTATGGAGATGTGTCATGAAGGAAGCTGAAAGGACGACTCTTGAAAAAATTCATAATACCGCAAAGGCAGAGTTTTTGCAAAAAGGCTTTAAGAGCGCATCCCTGCGCAATATCGTAAAAGAGGCGGGGGTCACGACGGGCGCTTTTTACGGCTATTATAAGAGCAAGGAGGAGCTTTTCGACGCCCTTGTTTTGGAGCAATATACCGAGTTTATGGGCGTGTATACCAAGACGCAGGAGGACTTCAAGCGGCTTTCACCGGAAGAACAGATGCGCGGAATGGGCGAGCTTTCGGGAGAATGCCTTGCGAAAATGCTGGAATACGCCTATAAAAATCACGATGAATTCAAGCTGCTGCTGTGTTCCGCCGAGGGGACGAAATACGAAAACATGGTTCACGACATGGTGAATATTGAGGTCGAGGCGACGCATGACTTCGCGAAAGTGCTCGAGGACATGGGCCGAAAAAAGTATGAAGTCGATCCGACGCTCGAGCATATTCTCGTCAGCGGGATGTTCTCCGCGTTTTTTGAGATGATAATCCACGATGTTCCGTATGAAAGAGCGGAGAATTATCTGAAAGAGCTCAGGGATTTTTATACGGCGGGGTGGAAGAGGATAATGCAGTTCTAATTTTTTATTTGCAAACAAGTTAGCAGATGCTAACTAAAAATATTTATCATAAGGAGGAAAATCCGTTGAAAAAGAATTCAAATCTACAGAGGCTGATGGGATATGCCGGAAAGCACAAGTATTTCACATACGCCTCATGGGTGCTTGCGGCGATAAGCGCGCTCGCAGCGCTCGTCCCCTTTTTGTATATCTGGGCGATAATCCGCGACGTGCTTGAGGCGGCGCCCAATTTTCAAAACGCCGTAAACCTGCCGCATTACGGCATAATGGCGATGCTTTTCGCGATATTGTCCTTTTTAATATACATCTGCGCGCTGATGTGCTCGCATTTATCCGCATTCCGCGTTGCGACAAATCTGCGGTTGGAGGTGACGCAGCATATCGCGAAGCTGCCTCTCGGGTTCGTGGAATCCTTTGGCAGCGGACGCCTGCGCAAGATAATAAACGACAGCACGGGCGCGACGGAGACCTTCCTTGCGCATCAGCTGCCCGACAAATACGCGGCCATAGCCACGCCCGTGGGTCTGCTCGCGCTATTGCTCGTGTTTGACTGGCGGCTTGGGCTTTTGAGCCTCGTTCCCGTGGTATTGGCGTTTTCCATAATGAGCGCCATGACGGGCAAGCGCATGGAGGAGAAGATGAGGCAGTACGGCAACGCGCTGGCGGCGATGTCCAACGAAGCGGTGGAATATGTGCGCGGAATCCCCGTCGTAAAGACGTTCGGTCAATCCGTCTTTTCATTTAAAAAGTTCAAGGCGACCATCGACGAATATGAAAAATGGGTCGTTTCCTATACGAAGGATCTGCGCATACCCATGATGCTGTATACCGCGGCGATAAACGGCGTGTTTGCGTTCTTAATAGCGGGGGCGGCGCTTTTCACAAAGGACGGCGTGACGAGCGGATTTCTGTTAAATCTCATATTCTATATCATAATTACCCCTGTAATATCGCTTACTCTTACCAAAATAATGTACATGAGTGAGAATAACATGATAGTAGAGGATGCATTACAGAGGATAGACACCGTTCTCGACGCGCAGCCCATGAGCGAGAGCGAAAGCCCGAAGCATCCTGCGGATTCGTCGATAGAGCTTAAAGATGTTCATTTCAGCTATGACGGCAAAAAGGAAGCGATAAGCGGTATTTCACTGCATATTGAGCCTAAGCAGACGGTCACGTTCGTCGGCCCGTCCGGCGGAGGAAAATCCACTCTCGCGAGCCTTATAACGAGATTTTTCGACGTTCAGAAGGGCAGCGTTGAGATAGACGGAGTCAACGTAAAGGATATCGCTAAGGATGAGCTGATGCAGACGGTATCATTCGTGTTCCAAAACAGCACGCTCATAAAGGCGTCCATATTAGATAACGTTAAGATGGGTAAGCCGGACGCGACGCGAGACGAGGTTTTAGACGCGCTCAAGACCGCGCAGTGCATGGATATTATAGAAAAATTCCCGAACAGGGTGGATACCGTCATAGGTACACAGGGCGTGTATCTATCCGGCGGTGAGCAGCAGCGCATAGCTATCGCGCGCGCCGTGCTGAAGGACGCGCCCGTGATAATTTTAGACGAGGCGACCGCCTTTGCGGATCCGGATAATGAGGCGAAGGTCCAGGCGGCGTTTGGCACGCTCGCCCGCGGAAAGACGGTCATAATGATTGCACACAGGCTTTCGACCGTCGCGAATGCGGACTGCATATACGTCATAGAGGACGGAAAGGTCGTACAGAGCGGCACGCGCGACGAGCTTTGTGAGCAGGGCGGACTTTTCTCCAAAATGTGGGTGGATTATCAAAAGTCCGTTCAGTGGAAAGTGGCAAAGGAGGGCTGAAGGTTATGATAAAGATGATACAAAGGGCGACGGCCAGCTCAAAGGAGGGCGCAAGGGGAATCGTAAAGGGAGTTATCGCCTGCGCATTTCAAAATATCGCGTTCATGCTGCCTACATCATTGCTGTATCTTCTCGTTTCGGATATGATGAACGGGGGGATACCGCAGGGTAGGACGGCGCTTTATATAATCGCGTGCATGGCCTGCTTTGCGGCGATACTCATAACCACGTGGTTTCAGTATAACAACACGTATTTTACGACATATGAGGAGAGCGGAAAGCGCAGATTGGGTCTCGCAGAGCAGCTGAGAAAGCTCCCCCTGTCCTTTTTCGGCAAAAAGGATCTTGCCGACCTGACGAGCACGATAATGGCGGACTGCGAGGTTTTGGAAAAGAATTGCTCGCATTTTGTCCCCGGTCTTTTCGGCTCGCTCATATCCACCGTGCTCATATCTTTGGGAATGTTCATATTCGATTGGAGGATGGCGCTCGCGGCGCTGTGGGTCATCCCCGTGTCCGTGCTCATAGTGCTTTTGAGCTATAGGGTGCAGGATAGGACGCAGCAAAGGACGATGAACGCGAAGATGGCCTGCGCGGACGGCATACAGGAGTACATCGAAACGGTACGCGACTTAAAGGCAAATAATGCTGAACAGGGCTATTTAAAGGGTTTATCCGCAAAGATACGCGGAGTGGAAAGGCAGTCCATTAATGCAGAGCTGACAACGGCGGTGTTTGTGACGTCTGCGGGCATGGTGCTCAAGCTGGGCATAGCGTCCGTCGCGCTTGTCGGCTCGATACTCCTTTTAAACGGCAGCATAGATGTGCTCACGTTGTTCATGTTCCTGCTCGTCGCGTCCAGATTATACGACCCTATGCAGGCGGCGCTGCAAAATCTCGCGGCGGTGATAGCCATGAGGACGAACGTCGCGCGCATGAACGAGATACTCGACCATCCCATTCAGCAGGGCAGTGAGACGCTCACGAACGACGGCTGTGATATAGTCTTTGACCACGTGGGATTTGCGTATAACTCGGGGGAGACCGTGCTTAAAGACGTCTCCTTTACCGCAAAGCAGGGCGAGGTCACGGCGCTCGTCGGCCCGTCAGGCGGCGGAAAGACGACCATATCCCGCCTCGCAGCGAGGTTCTGGGACAACAGCGAGGGTAAGATCACCGTCGGCGGAATGGACATCTCGAAAATCGACCCGGAAAAGCTCATGAGCCTTTATTCGATAGTTTTTCAGGACGTCACGCTGTTTGATAACACCATCATGGAGAACATCCGTTTAGGTAAAAAGGACGCGACGGATGAGGAGGTATTAAAAGCGGCGAGACTCGCGAACTGTGAGGAATTTTTGGAAAAGCTCCCTGATAAGTGGAACACGGAGATAGGCGAAAACGGCTGTGAGCTTTCGGGCGGCGAGCGTCAGCGCATATCCATCGCGCGCGCGTTTTTGAAGGATGCGCCCATAATCCTACTTGATGAGGCGACGGCGAGCTTGGATGTTGAAAACGAAACGCTCATACAGACGGCGCTTTCGCGCTTGATAGAGGAAAAGACCGTGCTCGTGATAGCTCACCGTATGCGCACCGTCGCGGGTGCGGATAAGGTCGTCGTGCTGTCGGACGGCGTCGTCGCGGAGCAGGGCGCACCCGATAAACTCTATGAAAAGGGCGGATTATACAGGCATATGGTCGACCTGCAAAGAGACGCGCAGAGCTGGACGATAGAATAAAATGAAGAAAAAAGGCGGCTCGATACGCATTTTAAAGCGTGTCGGGTGCTTTTTTATAAAATAATAAAAGACCCGAAAAGTATAACGGATGAAAATTAGGCATAATACCTATTGATAATTTTTAATGAGGTATTCATGGCCGAAATGCTGACAGGAAAGGGTTATACACAGGATAGGGATATTTCATGGCTCGCGTTTTCGCGCAGACTGCTCGAGGAGGCGGGGGACGAGGGCGTTCCGCTAATGGAGAGATTGCGGTTTATCTCGATATTTTCGCAGAATCTCAATGAGTTCTTTTCAGTGCGCGTGAGCCGCATTTTAGCGGACAGAAACAGAGCGGGCAGACGAGGTGTTTTAGAGAAAATCTGCGCCGAGACGACCGAGCTTTATAAAATCAGGGAAGAGACGGAGGAAATTGTAAAGCGTGAGCTGGAGAGTTATGGAATCGTCGAGCGAGGGATAAACGAGCTTGAGGACAGCGAAAAACACGCCTTGCAAGAAGAGCTTTTCAGCTCGATGATCGTGCGGGAGCTTGCGGATTTTTCACCTAAAGAGGGAAAATACATCGCAGTGAGAAACGCTAACGGCGGATATGTGATAATTTCGATGAGCGGCATTGATGAGATAGCGCTGTTAGAAAACGGGGGATATGTGCGCACGGACGGCCTGATTATTGACGGTTTATCAAGCTTTTTTACCGATATGGAAGCATCCGCTGCGGCGTGCTTCAGGCTGACGGAGCAATACCGCGCGAAAGGGGGCGCGGATGAAGAATTCGGCTGCGGGCGCATCGTGCGCGCGGAGTATTGGAACAATGAGCTGTCCATGGCGGTTTTGCAAAAGCTGTCGGTCGACGAAAGGTGCGTGTTTGAGGTATGTCCGTCGCTAAATGCAAAATCCGTGAAAATGATAGGCGAAAGTCTTTCAAAATCGGTCAAAAAAGAGCTTTTTTATGCGGATTTTAGGCGTTCCTTGGGTGGATTTGACGTGGAAAAGAGCTTTTTTGAGCAGATATGCGCGCGCGACTGGGCGCTCATGTATCCCTTTGAGAGCATGGAGCCGTTTTTGATGCTGCTTAAACAGTCGGCGGAGGATGACGGAGTGAGGGAAATAAGCCTGACCATATACAGACTCGCGAAGGACAGCCGCGTCGCGCGATATCTTTGCATGGCGGCGGGAAAGGGCAAGCGTGTCAACGTCGTGATCGAGCCGCGCGCCCGCTATGACGAACAGATAAACGTAAATTGGGCGCACGAGCTAAAGCGGGCGGGATGCCGCGTGACGCTGGCGAGAGGAGCAAAGGTCCACGCTAAGCTCTGCATGATATCCCACGAAAAAACCGACGTCTGCGTAATATCGACGGGGAATTTCAACGAAAATACGGCGAACTCATATACAGATATCGCCCTTTTCACGGCAAATGAGAGGATTTGTGAGGATGTGCGCGGGGTCTTTTCGATGCTGACGGAAAATTCTGCGGATTTTTCGCCAAAAGCGCTGCTCATTTCGCCCATAAACATGCGCGCGCAGCTTAATAAGCTGATAGACGAGCAGATATCTCTGGGCGAGAATGGGCGAATATTGATGAAGATGAACGCGCTTTCGGATAAGCACATAATGAAAAAGCTCAAGCAGGCGTCAAATGCAGGCGTAGAAATTCTGCTCATAGTGCGCGGGATATGCAGACTGCTGCCCGAGATACCCCAAAAGACGGAAAATATCGCTATAAGGAGCGTCGTCGGGCGCTTTTTGGAGCATTCGCGCGTCTATCTTTTCGGCAAGGGAAAGGGAGAAAAGCTGTATATTTCGTCCGCCGATTTGATGAAAAAGAACCTGTCGGATAGGGTGGAGGCGGCTTGCCCCATATATGATGAAAGCGTTGCGAAAAAGATAAAAAATATGCTCATGCTCATGTTGAAGGATAACGCAAAGGGCAGGATAATGCTGTCGAATGGGAAGCTCGCAAAAAGATATAAGGGGGACGAAATCGTTGATGCGCAAAAGGAACTGATAAAGCTGCTCGGAAAAGAACAATAAAAAAACTCCCGAAAAACGGGAGAAATTCGGGAGAGCGAGATGTATTTCAGGCGGTATTATCGCGAATAAGGCTGTTTTCGGCTATCTTTTCACCGATATGCCTTCCCAGACCTATCGCCGCGCAAAGCTCGCTGTGCGCCGATAGCGTGACATTCGTATCCAGCGCCGCGGAAAGCTGGTCACACAGACTATAGAGCTTCGCGCCCCCGCCCGTCAGGCGAATGCCGTTTGACATGATGTCCGCGGCGAGCGCTGAGGGAAGATTATTGAGAAGATGCTTTGCGCAGAAGATTATGCTGCGGATATCGTCGTCCAGTGCCTTTAAAATCTCCTTTGAGGGGACGCTCGCGCATGCGGGCAGGCCGGTGGCGGTACTCCTGCCGCAGATGTCCAGAGTTTCCTCCTCGGGCAGTCTCAGCTTTATGCTCTCCGCCATCTTTTTACCTATCTTTATGCCGCAGCGCTTGTTTATCTTCGCGGCGATTGTCTCATCCATGCTGTCGCCCGCGGTGGTTATCGTCTCGCACGCGACCACGCTGCCCATGCATATCGCGGCGACCTCCGTCAGCCCCGCGCCCACCTCTATGACCATGCTGCCGAGAGGGGAGTTTATGTCAATATCCGCGCCAACTGCGCTTGCGAGCGGCCGCTCGAGGATCTTAACGTCCCTTATGCCCGCCGAGCGGACGGTATCCATTGTCTCTGCGATCTGCATATCGTTCATGCCGAACGGGACGCATACCACCGCCTTGGGGGAAAAGAAAGTCAGGCGCGTCCTGAAAAGGCGCTGGATAAAGCTCTTTAACAGCAGGCGCATTACCTCAAAATCGCATATCACGCCGTTTTTAACAGGGGTGACTATGCGAACATCTGAGCAGACGCTCCCGCACATGTCAAGCGCCTGTGCGCCCGATGCAATGAGCTCTGTCGTGTATGGATTTATGACCGCGATAGTAGGCTCACACAGCAATATGCCACCCCCGCGTTCGCTTATGACCGTCTGGCTTGTGCCTATGTCTATTCCTATAGTGTTTGGTATCATTTTTACACCTCCGATGATGTTTATACGATAATAATTGCCTCAAAATCGGTTGATTATACCTATTAAACCGCAATTATAAAAAATACTTGAAAACACGAAAAAGCATAAAAGCTCTTGACTTAAAGTTAACCTTAAGTTGTAAATTCTGATTGAATCAAGGAGTTATAGTCCCCGATTATTCAAAAATGTCGGGTGAATTAAATAAAAACCGGAGGCTTACTTAAATGAAGTATTCAAATGAACGGGCGTTTGAGGTGTATGCATATTTGGAAAATGCGAGCAAAACGACAACGTGCTCTTCGGCGAGGTTTGGAGCAGGAAGGACAAGCTCTCTTTACGCGATCGCTCGCTCGTCACGGTAGTCGCGCTCATGGCGCAGGGGTTGGTTGACGAATCCTTCAGGTATCACCTCACCACGGCGAAAAAACGGCATAACTAAGGATGAAATAGCCGAGATAGTGACGCACGCGGCGTTCTACTGCGGATGGCCCAAGGCGTGGGCGGTGTTCCGCATGGCTAAGGAGATTTGGGACGAGAACGAATAAGTCCGACTGCCTAAAAGACCCGCCCTTTTATACAGTGTGTTTTAAATGAGATTTGAACTACAATATCTCTATCGATATTTATTATTTATGTGCAATAAAAAAGAGCGCGGATGAAAAGTCTGCGCTCTTGCTTTTTTACTTATTATTATCTTCTTTTTCGCCGAGCATCTTTTCAAGCTCGGTCTGCTTTTTTAATATGAGGGTGACCTTGTCGTAAAGGTCCTCTATCATTATCTCCGTCTTGAGGTTCACCTTATAGTCGTTCTCCGCGCGGCGGCGGTCCTTTTCCTCCTGCCTGTTTTGGCTCATCATTATGAGCGGCGCCTGGATAGCTGCGACGCAGGACAGCACGAGGTTTAAAAGTATGAACGGATATGGGTCAAACGCATTCGCGGAAAGGATGACGTTAATGACCATCCACGCTATCAAAAGCGCGGTAAAGGAGAATATGAACGCCCAGCTCCCCGCGAATTTGGCTATGCTGTCCGCCGCGCGTTGACCAAACGTGTACTTTTCCTTTTTGGGATTTTTAGATATCTTGCTGTCCGCGAGCAGGTTTATGACCTCCTCATCCGACATTTCGCGCTTTATATCCGTTATGACCTCTCTTAAAAGCTTTCTGTTTTCTTTCATATAAGGCTCCTTTGTCTGATGTTTAATACTCCGCCTCTATCTCCTTAGCGCGCTTCAGCAGATAGGCGTTTGCGGGGACGAGTATGTCGTGCTCCTTTGCAAGCTCGGTCACGGTGCCTGCGAACATGTCCACCTCACAGGGGCGGCGCTCGAGCCTATCCTGAGCCATGGAGGGCATACTTTCCGGCGGAAGAACGCGCTCAAGACCCACGTAGAAGTTGAGGTCTTTTTCAGTCAGAGTGACACCTTGAGATGCGGCGACGGCTATGACCTCTCTCATCGCGGCGATCATCATCCTGTTCGGCTCGCCCTCTGCGAGTACGCCGCCGTAGTTGGTGTTATATACCATGCACACCTGATTCACGCCCACATTCAAAAGGAACTTTCCCCAAAGGGCGTGGAGGATATCGGCGGGGATTTCGTGCGGGATGTCCGCGCGCGAAAGAAAGTCGTCGAGTGCGTTTAACCTCTCAGCTTTTTGAGGGTCATCCGTGCCTATCAAGACCTGACCGTAGGAGGTGTATTTGAGGCTGTCGCCAAAGTGCATGGCGTCCATGCCCTGGGCTATCGCATACAGCAGCTTTTCGTCGCCGAAACGCGCGCCTATTATCTTTTCGCTCGTCACGCCGTTCATAACGGAGATTATAGTCGTATTTTCGCCTATGCAGTTTTGCATGGTGTCGAGCGCGCCTTTAAGCGAGGGGTATTTTACCGCGACTATCACGAGGTCATACGGCTTTGCGTCCTTTTCACAGACTATGTTGAAAGAGACGGGCTTGTCGTTTATCACAAAATGCCTGCCCTTATAGCGCGAAAAGCGGCCCTCATCCACCACGAAGCTGACGGCGTCCTGCCCGATGTTCTCGGCTATCTTTGAGGCATAGAGCAGGCCGAGCGCGCCCATGCCTATAATTGCGCAGTTGTTTATCTTCATATCAATCACCCATTTCCTCATCCACGAGTATCACGTGCATGTCCTTTCCGCGGGTGGGGCGTTCGATTATAGTGGTCACGTTGCACATCCTGTCCATGCTGTTGCAGTCTGCGCATTTGCCCGTTATCGCGCAGGGAAGCTGTTTTTTCAAGCGGCGCGCGTTATTGGGACATGATATCGCCTTTATCCTCGCGATTGCGGAGGATATGTCGGGCGCAATCTTGTTCTTGCCAATAACAAATATCACGCGCTTCGGACCGTAGAACATCGCGGCGCAGCGATTTCCCGTTCCGTCGATGTTCACGAGACTGCCGTCCTCGGTTATCGCGTTTGAGGAGGTTATGTATACGTCCGCATCCAAGCCCATGCGCATGGCTGTGGGGACGTCCTGCCCGTGCTTCGCGGCGTAAAAGGAGTTGTAAAGCGTCTTTGTCTCGTCGTTCGCGACCATCGCCCATATTCCCGAGCGCGCGAGAGTCGTGCTTCCGCCCATGCCGACCGTCTTTGCGTCGGCGATGAGCTCCGAGACCTTTGCCTTAGCCTCGTCGGCGGTGCTTAGCGCGTATGCGGTGAAGTGGTGCTTGTTGAGCAGCTCTGCTATTGCTTCTATTCTCTTATCCATTGGTTTTTCCTCCATTCAATGTGTTTTTTATTATAGCAAATCGAAAATAATTAGGCAATACGGTCGAAAAAAAGCGACGGTTGATCGGTGCTTGATTTTTTTGCCGTTTTTATATACAATATATAATGATATTTTAGTGGAAAAATCGCTTACGGCGTTAACGGAGGATAATATGTCAAGACAGGACAACATCAGGAATTTCTGCATCATAGCCCACATAGATCACGGTAAATCCACCCTTGCGGACAGGCTCATCGAGATGACGGGGACCGTCTCAAAGAGGGATATGGAGGAGCAGCTTTTGGACACCATGGACCTCGAAAGGGAGAGGGGCATCACCATAAAATCACAGGCGGTGCGCATGTTCCATGAAAAGGACGGCGTGGAGTATACTTTTAATCTCATAGACACCCCCGGTCACGTGGACTTTAACTACGAGGTGTCCCGCTCGCTGGCGGCGTGCGAGGGCGCGATACTCGTCGTGGACGCGACGCAGGGTATCGAGGCGCAGACGCTCGCGAACGTATACCTCGCGCTGGATAACGACCTCGAGATTCTGCCTGTCATAAACAAAATCGACCTGCCATCACAGCGTGCGGAGGAGGTCGCGAAGGAGATCGAGGACGTCATAGGATTGGATTGCAGCTATGCGCCCAGGATATCCGCAAAGGCGGGCATAGGCATCGCGGAGGTCTTAGACGCGATAGTCGACCATCTTCCCGCACCGTCTGGGGACAGCAATAAGCCGTTAAAGGCGCTGGTTTTCGATTCATATTATGATAATTATAAGGGCGCGATAAGCTATGTGCGCGTGATGGACGGCTGCGTCAAGGCGGGCAGCACCATCCGCTTCATGGCGACAAAGAAGGACTATGAGGTCGTGGAGGTGGGCGTTTTTTCACCCTCGCTCGTGCCCGTAAAGGAGCTGCGCGCGGGGGACGTCGGGTATATCGCCGCGTCCATAAAGAACCTCGAGGACACGCGCGTGGGCGATACTGTGACGGACGCCAAAAACCCGACGGACGAACCCCTGCCCGGATATAAAAAGGCGACGCCCATGGTTTTCTGCGGAATATACCCTGCGGATGGCGCGAGATATGACGATTTAAAGGAGGCGCTTGAAAAGCTCAAGCTGAATGACGCCTCGCTTGAATACGAGCCGGAGGTCTCTGTCGCGCTGGGCTTTGGCTTCAGATGCGGCTTTTTGGGGCTTTTACACATGGAGATAATCCAGGAGAGGTTGGAAAGGGAGTTTGATCTCGACCTCGTCACGACCGCGCCCAGCGTCAGCTACAAGATAATAAAGACCACGGGCGAGACGATATTCGTGGACAACCCCACGAACCTGCCCGAGCCGTCGGAGATAGACCACATGGAGGAGCCTATCGCGGACGTATCCGTAATGACGCCGGATGAGTACGTCGGCGCAGTCATGGAGATATGTCAGGAGAAGCGCGGAACGTTCAGGAACATGGAATATCTCGAGGAGACGAGGGTCGTTCTGCATTACGACATCCCCTTAAACGAGATAATTTATGACTTTTTTGACATATTAAAGAGCCGCACGCGCGGATATGCGTCCATGGATTACGAGGTAAAGGGCTATGAGCGCTCCGAGCTGGTGCGTCTCGATATGCTGCTAAACGGCGAGATGTGCGACGCGCTTTCCATCATCGTCCATAAGGATAGGGCATACTCGCGCGGCAGAGCTATCGCGGAAAAGCTAAAGGATGCCATACCCCGTCAGATGTTCGAGATACCCATTCAGGCGGCGATCGGCGGAAAGATAATCGCGAGGGAGACGGTCAAGGCGATGAGAAAGGACGTCTTGGCGAAGTGCTACGGCGGCGATATCTCGAGAAAGAAGAAGCTCTTGGAAAAGCAGAAGGAGGGCAAGAAGAGGATGCGCCAGGTCGGCTCCGTTCAAGTCCCCTCCGAGGCGTTCATGGCGGTGCTCAAGATCTGATGATAGGTCTGTATATACACATACCCTTTTGCGTGAGCAAGTGCCGCTATTGTGACTTTGCGTCCTTCACGAACAGGCGGGGGGACATGAAAAAATACGTCGACGCGGTGATAGACGAGGCGAGGGCGTATGCGGGGGAGCGCGCGGACACCGTCTTTATAGGCGGCGGCACGCCCAGTACGCTGGATGAGGGGCTGATGACGCGCCTTGTAGATGGCGTGGCTAAGAGCATATGTATTGAAAAAAACGCGGAGTTTACCGTAGAGGCGAACCCAAATTCGCTAACGCGAAATAAGGCGAGGGAATACGCCGCACTCGGGGTGAACAGGCTTTCGATAGGCTTGCAGGCGGCGCAGGAGCGTCTGTTAAAGAGGATAGGAAGGACGCATACGCTCGCGGATTTTTACGCCGCGATAGACTGCGCACACAATGCGGGGATAGACAACGTCAACGCGGACATGATATACAGCCTGCCCGAGCAGACCGTCGAGGACGTTGTCGAGACGGCGCGGGTCATATGCAAAACGGGCGTAAAGCACGTCTCTGCGTACTCGCTCATTTTAGAGGAGGGCACGCCCATGTTTGACGAACAGCCCGAGCTGCCCGACGACGAGACGGACAGGCGCATGTTTTACGCCATTGTTGACGAGCTGAAAAAGCACGGCATAGAGCGCTATGAGATATCCAACTTCGCGAAGCGCGGGTATGAATGTGCGCATAATTTGAAGTATTGGCGCGTGCAGGACTATATCGGCCTGGGTACGGCGGCGCATTCGTGCTATAGGGGACGGCGGTTTTTTAACGCGGACACCATCGACGGCTATCTCGAAAATAACGGAAAAAAACCGGCGGAAGGCGAGCCTCAGGAGCTTTTAAAGGAAAAAATAATGCTCAATCTGCGCCTGTGCGAGGGGATTTTATTGGATGATATGCCCAAAACGGACGCGATGATAAAAAGGCTCAACGAGTTTATCAAAACGGGCTTTGCGTATGAAAAGTCGGGCAGATTTATACTCACAGATAAAGGAATGGATATCCAGAATTATATAGTAAGTGAGCTTTTCGAAATATTGGATAATTAACTGTTTTGCGTCAAAAAACGGCGCAAAACGCCTATTGACTTTAGCGCTTTAAATTGTTATACTGTTAAAGTAAAGTAGAGGCAAAGGAGCTTTTTAATATGGAAAAATTCAAATCGCCCGAGATGGACAAGCTGTTTGAGGCGATATTATCGCTTGAAAATATCGACGAGTGCTATGAGTTCTTTGTCGACGTATGCACTATAAAGGAATTAAGGGAGATGAGCTCGCGCTTTACCGTGGCGTGTATGCTCGCCGAGGGAAAGATATACACCGAGATTTCGCAGGAGACGGGCGCAAGCACGGCCACAATAAGCCGCGTCAACAAGTGCCTGCAATACGGAAGCGACGGCTATAAAAAGGCGATAGAGAGGATAACGGGGGAGAAAGTCAAATGACACAGGTAAGCGGAGTTCTGCGTCCGGATGAGGCGGCGGTCTTTGCGCTGCGCGGAATATATGAAAAATACGGCTACTCCCGCTTTAAGATGAGCAAGTTTGAGGAGTATGACCTATACGTAAAAAACAAGGACTTCCTCGTGAGCGAGGGTGTCATAACCTTCATGGACAACGACGGGCGGCTGCTCGCGCTCAAGCCGGACGTCACCCTTTCCATCGTAAAGAACTTCGTTCCGGAAAAGGGCTGCGTTCAAAAGGTTTATTATAATGAAAACGTCTATCGCATAAGCGAGGGCGGGAGCTTTAAGGAGATAATGCAGACCGGCCTTGAGTGCATGGGCGATATCGGCCTTTACGACGTCGCGGAGGTCATAATGCTCGCGGCAAAAAGCCTCAAAGACATCGACGGGAAATACATACTCGATATTTCCCATCTTGGCGTAATATCCGCGATAACCGAGGCCGCGGGGCTTTCAAAGACGGCGGCGGATGATATTTTAAAGTGCATCGGTCAGAAGAACATGCACGCAATAGCGCGCATATGCGAGGAAAACGGCGTGGAAAAGCGCCTTTCCGACGCGCTTAAAGCAGTCGTGACGAGCTACGGCAGCTGCGAAAAGGTGATATCCTCTTTAAGGAAGATAGACGCGGCGGATGTTATCAAAAATCCGTTAGACGAGCTTGAAGCGCTCTTTTCACTTTTAAAGCGCATGGGCGCGGATGAAAATGTGGATATCGATTTTTCAATAGTAAACGACATGAACTATTACAGCGGAATAGTTTTTCGCGGATATATCGAGGGGCTGCCCGCGGGCGTGCTGTCCGGCGGAGAATACGCGAACCTCTTAAAGAAGCTGGGCAAAAAGGGCGGCGCGATAGGCTTTGCGGTCTATCTCGACATGCTCGAAAGGCTTTCGGGAACGAGGAATGATTATGACGTGGACGTCGTTATAAAATACGCGGACGGTCAGGAAAACGAGCTTGCGGACGTTGTTAAGAAATATGAGCAAAAGGGCTTAAGCGTATTTTGCGCGAAAAGCATTCCTCAAAAGCTGAGATACCGCGAGCTATGCAGCATCTCTTCGGAAGGAGACGAGGCACAATGAAGATGATAAATGTCGCGCTGCCCAAGGGAAGGCTGGGCGAGAAGGTCTATGCGATGTTTGAGGCGGCGGGGTATGCCTGCCCATCTATAAAGGAAAACAACCGCAAGCTGATTTTTGAAAGTGAGGAAAACGGCGTGCGCTACTTCTGGGTAAAGCCCTCGGACGTGGCGATATACGTCGAGCGGGGCGCGGCGGATATAGGCGTCGCGGGGAAGGATATACTGCTCGAATATGAGCCGGACGTCTATGAGCTGGCCGACCTCGACATGGGAAAATGCCGAATGGCCGTCGCCGCGAAAAAGGGCTTTAGGGACGATGAAGAAAAGACGCTGCGCGTGGCGACGAAGTTCACCAATATCGCCAAGAAATTCTATGCGGGAAAGTGCAGAGAGATAGACATAATCCACTTGAACGGCTCGATAGAGCTTGCGCCCATACTCGGGCTGTCTGACGTGATAGTGGATATCGTGGAGACGGGCACGACGCTCAAGGAAAACGACCTTGAGCCGATAGAGACTATCGTCCCCATAAGCGCGCGCCTGATCGCCAATAAGGCGGCGTTTAAGTTCAAGACGGAGCAGATCGAAAAAATAGCGGACTCTTTGAGAAAGCAGGTGAAAAACAGATGATAAGGATAATGAAATACGGCGAGATCCCTAATGACGAGATATTTTCAAGGGTCAAGGGTCTTTCGGACGTGAGCGGCGCGGTGAGCGAGATAATAGCGGACGTCATTAAGGACGGCGACGACGCGTTAAAGAGATTTTCTAAAAAATTCGACGGAGTGGAGCTGACGAATCTCGAGGTGACAAAAGAGGAGATAGACGAAGCGTTTAACAGCACGGAGCCGGAGTTCATAAGGATATTAAAGCGCGCGAAGGACAACATCACCCTTTTTCACTCAAATCAAAAGAGAAACAGCTTTATAATAAACCAAAATGGCGTGACGATGGGTCAAAAGATAACGCCCATCGAGAAGGTCGGATTATATGTCCCCGGCGGCACGGCGGCGTATCCCTCGACAGTGCTCATGGACGCCATCCCCGCGAAAATAGCCGGATGTGAGCAGATAGTCATGGTCACCCCACCCGATAAGCGCGGTAAGGTCAACCCCGCGATACTCTGCGCGGCGCACATCGCGGGAGTGGACAGGATTTTCAAGGTGGGCGGAGCGCAGGCCGTTGCGGCGCTGGCATACGGCACGGGCAGCATTCCCAAGGTCGATAAGATAGTCGGCCCGGGTAATGCGTATGTCGCGGAGGCCAAGAAGCAGGTTTTCGGAATGGTTTCGATAGACATGATAGCCGGTCCATCGGAGATACTTATCGTAGCGGATAAGACGAACGACGCAAAAATCGTCGCGGCGGACATGCTCTCTCAGGCGGAGCACGACAGGCTCGCGAGCGCAGTTTTGGTCACGGACAGCATGGAGCTGGCAAGCGCGGTCTCGGATGAGCTCGAGCGGCAGATACCCCTTTTGGAGCGCAGCGAGATCGCCCGCGCGTCCATAGATAATAACGGAAAGATAATCGTCGCGGACGACATACTGCGCGCGATAGACATCGCGAACGAGATCGCGCCCGAGCATTTTGAGCTGTGCGTGGACGCTCCCTTTGACTATCTCGATAAGATAAAAAACGCAGGTTCGGTGTTCATGGGCAAGAGCTGCCCCGAGGCGCTGGGGGATTACCTCGCGGGGCCGAACCACACGCTGCCCACGAGCGGAACGGCGAGGTTCTCAAGCCCGTTGAGCGTGGACGATTTTATAAAGAAGATACAGTACACATATTATACGCCCGAGGCGCTTGCGGATTGCTATGAGGACGTGGCGTATTTCGCGCGCAAGGAGGGCTTGACAGCTCATGCGAGAAGTGCGGAGGTCAGAAACGAGAGATGAGCAGATTTTTAAACGAAAAATACGCGGGCTTTGAGGCATATACGCCGGGTGAACAGCCGCGCGACATGAAATACATAAAGCTGAACACGAACGAGTCGCCCTATCCGCCCTCTAATGGGGTGGTAGACGCGGTAAACGCGCAGGAGATAGGCAGGCTCATGCTCTATCCCGACCCGGAATGCACGGAGTTTCGCGATAAAATTGCGGCGCTATACGGCTTTAATCGGGAGAACATCTATCTTTCAAACGGCTCGGACGACATTTTAAACTTCGCGTTTATGGCGTTCACGCCCCAAAACAGAGCGGTTTTTCCCGATATATCCTACGGCTTTTACAGCGTGTTTGCGCAGCTTTACGGCGTCGATTTTGAAAGAAAGCCGCTCAAAGAGGATTTTTCGATAGACTATAGGGACTATTTTAACGCGGGCGGCATGGTCGTGATAGCCAACCCCAACGCGCCCACCGGCCTTATGCTGGATATCAAAGAAATTGAGGAGATTTTGAAGCACAACAGGGATAACGTCGTGGTGATAGACGAAGCGTATATCGACTTTGGTGGCAGGACGTGCGCCGAGCTTATAAGAACATACGACAATCTGCTCGTCGTCCAGACGTTTTCAAAATCGCGCAGCATGGCGGGCGCAAGGCTGGGCTTTGCGATAGCGGATGAGGGACTTATCACGGACTTAAACAAGATAAAGTACTCGACGAATCCGTATAACATAAACCGCCTCACACTCGCGGCGGGATGCGCGGCGATAGACGACAACGATTACTACATGAACAACTGTAAAACCATCGAAAAGACGCGCGAATATACGACAAACGAGCTTAGAGCGCTGGGCTTTACGGTTTTGGATTCAAAGGCTAATTTCATTTTTGCAAAGAGCGGCAGGATAGGCGGGCAGGAGCTTTATAGCGAGTTAAAGCGCCGCGGGATACTCGTAAGGCACTTTGACACGCCGAGGATAAGCGAATACAACCGCATAACCATAGGAACGCAGGAGCAGATGAGCAGCTTTATTGAAACGGTAAAGGAAATAATACGATGAGAACGGGCGAAGTTTTGAGAAAGACCGCCGAAACGGACATTTCGGTAAAAATAGACCTCGACGGACAGGGCAGGTCGAAAATCGACACGGGCTGCGGGTTTTTAAACCACATGCTCACGCTGTTTTCACGGCACGGCGGCTTTGACCTTGAGGTGACCTGCGCGGGGGACACGGATGTAGACTATCACCACACGACGGAGGACATAGGCATATGCCTAGGGACGGCGTTTAAACAGGCGCTGGGCGACATGCGCGGTATAAAGAGATACGGCAACATGCTGCTGCCCATGGATGAGGCGCTGGTGCTGTCCGCGGTGGATATCTCCGGAAGGGCGCATCTTAGCTATGACGTTGCTTTAAACGCGCAGAAGTGCGGGGATTTCGACACGGAGCTCGTGAAGGAGTTCTGGTTGGGGTTCGTGAGAAAGGCGGAGATAACGCTGCATATTCGCCTTATCGCGGGCGAAAACGCGCATCACATAATAGAGGGCGGCTTTAAGAGCGTTGCGCGCGCGTTGCGTCAGGCGGTGAGCATGGACGAGCGCTTTGCTGATGAAATACCCTCCACAAAAGGAGTGCTTTAAATGATAGCTATAATAGATTACGGCGTGGGCAACCTCTTTTCGCTGCGCTCGTCGCTCAAATTCATAGGGGAGCAGGCGGTCGTTTCGGGCGATGCGGAGGAAATTCGACGCGCGGACAGGCTCATACTCCCCGGCGTGGGCGCATTTTCGGACGCGGCGGCAAAGCTCAAGGACACGGGGCTTGACGAGGTCATAAGGAGCGAGGCGGCGTCCGGCAAGCCCATAATGGGAATATGCCTGGGTATGCAGCTTTTGTTTGATAAGAGCTATGAATACGGCGAGCATGAGGGATTAGGGCTGATAAGCGGCGCTGTCAAGCCGATAAGCGACGTCATCCCGAGCGGGCTTAAAATACCGCATATAGGCTGGAATGCGCTCATCAAGAAAAAGGAGCATCCGATTTTAAGGGATGTGAATGAGGGCGAGTGCGTTTATTTCGTGCATTCGTTCTATGCAGCGGACTGCGATTCCTCCGTGATAGCGACGGCGGAATACGGAGCGCAGCTTACCGCGGCGGTCGCGGATAAAAACGTTATCGGGTGCCAATTTCACCCCGAAAAGAGCGGCGACGTGGGCATGAGGATATTGAGAGCCTTCGCAAAGGGGGATATCGTATGAAGATATTTCCCGCGATAGACATAGTTTCGGGCAAGGCCGTGCGCCTGTATAAGGGCGATTACGACAAAATGACCGTGTATAACGACGACCCCCTTGCCGTGGCGCAGGATTTTGAAAATGCGGGCGCGGGGTATATCCATCTTGTGGACCTCGAGGGCGCAAAGACGGGGCAGACGCCAAATATAGAGACCGTGCGCCGCATAGCCCAAAATACGCACCTTTTTAGCGAGATAGGCGGCGGAATACGCAGCATGGACACGGTGGAAAAATATCTCAATGCGGGGGTAGACCGCGTGATACTCGGCACATCCGCCGTGACGGACCGCGAGTTTTTAAAGACCGCGCTAAAGGAATACGGTGAGAGGATAGCCGTGGGCGTGGATATAAAGGACGGCTTTGTCGCGATAAAGGGCTGGCTGGAGGCGTCCGCGCTAAAATACGACGAATTTTTGACCGAGCTAAAAGAGTTGGGCGTGAATACGGCGATAGTCACGGATATCTCAAAGGACGGCGCGATGAAGGGAACGAATCGGGCGCTTTATGCCCAGCTTTCAAAAAAGCTCGACATGGACATAACCGCGTCGGGCGGCGTCTCATCCATGGAGGATATAATCGCGCTAAAGGAGCTTGGTCTATATGCCGCGATAATCGGAAAGGCGTATTATACGGGCGCGATAGACCTTAAACGGGCGATAGAGGTGGCAAGATGATAACAAAGAGGATAATCCCCTGTCTTGACGTAAAAAACGGCAGGGTCGTAAAGGGCGTGAACTTTGAGGGGCTAAACGACGTTTCGGACCCCGTCAAGCTCGCGAAATACTACAGCGACAACGGCGCGGACGAGCTCGTGTTTTATGACATAACCGCCTCGGCAGAGGGCAGAAGGCTGTTTACGGACATACTTTGCAGCGTCGCGGAAAGCATTTTCATCCCGCTGACGGTGGGCGGCGGCATAAACACGGTCGACGACTTTGACAGAGTGTTGAAGTGCGGCGCGGATAAGGTGAGCGTGAACTCGGGCGCTATAGCTGACCCGTCGCTCATAACGCGCGCGGCGAAGATATACGGCGACCAGTGCGTCGTGATATCGGCGGACGTCAAGAGAGTAGGCGGGGAATACCGCGTATTTTCAAAGGGCGGAAGAGTGGACACGGGCATGGAGGCCATTTCATGGATAAAGCGCTGTGTGGATAACGGCGCGGGCGAGGTCGTTTTAAACTCCATCGATACGGACGGCGTGAAGGATGGCTTTGATATAGAAATGCTTTCGGCGGTATGCGACGCGGTGAACGTCCCCGTGATAGCGTCCGGCGGCGCGGGCTGCATAGACGACTTTGTGAAGCTCTTTAAGGAGCTGCCCAAGGTGGACGCGGGGCTTGCGGCGTCGATATTCCACTTTGGCGAGGTGAGCATAGGCGATTTAAAGAGGGAACTGGACAAAAACGGCATTAATGTGAGGTTATAAAGCATGATAAGCATAGATGAATTGAAGTTTGACGAAAAGGGGCTTATCCCCGCGATAGTTGTGGACGCAAAGACTAAGAAGGTTCTCACGCTCGCGTATATGAACGAGCAGAGCCTCAAAATCTCCATGGAAAAGGGACTGACGTGCTTTTATAGCCGCTCGCGACAGGAGTTTTGGTTAAAGGGCGAGACGAGCGGAAACTATCAGCACATAGTCTCCATAACCGCGGATTGCGATAAGGACGCGCTGGTGGTGATGGTGGAAAAGGACGGCCCCGCCTGCCATACGGGCGCGGAAAGCTGTTTTTACAACTCCGTATGGGAGTCGGACGAGCTTAACGAATTTTCACTTGAATCGCTGATGAAGCTCATAGAGGGCAGAAAGACGGAGAAAAAGGAAGGCTCATACACGACGTATCTCTTTGAAAAGGGCATCGACAAGATATTGAAAAAGGTGGGGGAGGAATCCACCGAGGTCATAATCGCCGCAAAGGCGGACGATAAAAAAGAGACGATATACGAGATAGCCGACCTCACGTATCACGTGATGGTGCTCATGATTCAAATGGGCATATCCCTCGACGACATTTTTGAGGAGCTCAAGGGCAGGCATGTGATAGATAAAAAGGTCAAGCAGGAGAAGATGACCTGATGAAATACGATCTGCACACGCACACGACGTTTTGCGACGGCAAAAACACGCCGGAGGAGATGGCGCGCGCGGCATATGAAAAGGGCTTTGACGTGCTCGGCTTTTCCGGTCACGCGCATACGCCCTGTGACGAAAGCTACTGCATGAGCGCGGACGATACGGCAAAATACTGTGAGCGCATTGCGCAAATCAAGCGCGAATATGCAGATAAGTTAGAAATTTACTGCGGCATTGAGCAGGATTTGTATTCGGATATGCCCGCGGCGGGGTTTGATTTCGTCATAGGCTCGGTGCATTATGTGAAAAAAGACGGTGAGGTGATTCCCGTCGATGAAAGCGCGGAGATTTTGCAGGATGCGGCAAAACGGCTGTACGGCGGTAATATCCTCGCGTTAGCGGAGGACTATTTTAAAAACGTCCGAATGCTCGCGCAGATGGATAGGTGCGATATAGCGGGACATTTTGACCTGATAACCAAATTCAACGAAAAAACGCCGCTTTTTGATGAAAGTAATGAGAGATACGTTTGCGCTTGGCAGTCCGCCGCAAGGGCGCTCGTCCGTGCGGGGATAGTTGTCGAGATAAACGTGGGCGCGATGAGCAGGGGATACAGAAAAACGCCCTACCCGTCGCTCGAACAGCTCAAATTCATAAGAGAGCTGGGCGGAGAGGTGATTTTTTCTGGCGATTGCCACAACGCCGAAGCGCTCGGGTATGCGATGGATGAGGCGGATATTCTCGCGAAAACCACCGGCTTTTCGGAACTGTTTGCGGTTCATCCGCTTAAAAGGATAAAGCGCCGTTAAATAAAAATGATAAAAACGCAGTGCTCGAGTATTTTCGATCACTGCGCTTTTTTGTTTGTATTTAATTGGAGTTTTGTTATCTTGTTTGTTTTATGAATTGCTTACTTACCACTATCGCCGTAGTTTGAAAGCACGCGAGCGGATGGGTCGTTTACGTCGCAGCCCGTCTCACTCCCTTAGTTCCCCGCGCAAGCGGGGAAAAAATCTTACTTACCACTATCGCCGTAGTTTGAAAGCACGCGAGCCGACGGATCGTTTACGTCACAGCCCTCCCACGCCCTGTTAGGCATCCAGAAGTCGACTATCATCTCGCCCTGACCGGGATAGTACTTTTCGAAAATCTCCCTATAGAGCAGAGATTCCTTTGTGAACGGGCGCGCGTGCGTGTACTTCATGCGCAGGGTCTCGTATTGCTCATCGGTGTAGTATTGCTCGGCATATTGCTTTATGCAGTCCGCGAGAGAGTGACCAACAGCGTCCGAAAACGCCGCCTTTTCACGCCAGAGGATGTCCTTGGGAAGATAATCGCCCTCCTCAAAGGCGTGACGCAGGAGGTATTTGCCCTTGCCGTATCTGTTTACCTTTAGCTCGGGGTCGACCGCCATGACGTACTTCACAAAATCCAGGTCGCCAAAGGGAACTCTTGCCTCGAGCGAGTTTACGGAGATGCACCTGTCCGCGCGCAGTACATCATACATATGCAGCTCATGCACTCTCTTGACGGACTCCTGCTGGAAGGCGGCGGCGTCCGGAGCAAAGTCTGTGTATTTGTAGCCGAAAAGCTCGTCCGATATCTCGCCCGTGAGCAGCACTCTTATGTCCGTCGTTTCGTGAATAGCCTTGCAGATGAGGTACATGCCCATGCTTGCGCGCACGGTCGTTATGTCGAATGTGCCTAAAAGCTCGACTACCGTCTCAAGAGAATCCAAAACGTCCTGTTTTGTGATGATTATCTCCTTGTGGTCGCTGCCGATGTAATCCGCAACCTCTTTAGCGTATTTTAAGTCTATTGCGTCCTCACTCATGCCTATAGCGAAGGTCTTGATGGGCAGTGCGCTCTTTTTCGCGGCAATGGCGCAGACGAGGGAGGAATCCAGCCCGCCCGAGAGCAGGAAGCCGACCTTGGCATCCGCGACAAGGCGCTTTTCGACACCGCATACAAGCTTGTCGTGTATCTTTTTGCAGACAGTCTCAAGATCGTCGTGGATTACCTCGTCGACGTGGGATATGTCGTTGTAACAGATGAACCTTCCGCCCTTATAGTAGTGACCGGGCGGGAAGGGCATTATCTTCTTGCAAAGACCAACGAGGTTTTTAGGCTCGCTCGCGAAGACTATCGCGCCCTTTTCGTCATAGCCGTAGTAGAGCGGCCTTATGCCGATGGGGTCTCTTCCCGCGATGAACTCGCCCGTGCGTGCGTCGTAAAGAATCATTGCGAATTCCGCATCCAGCATTTTAAACATATCCGTGCCGTATTCAAAATACAAGGGGAGGATTATCTCGCAGTCGGAGTCGCTTTCAAAAGTATATCCCTTCTCGATAAGCTCATCCTTTAATTCGGAAAAGCCGTATATTTCGCCGTTGCATACGCAATAGCTGCCCTCGAGGGAAAACGGCTGCATTCCCTCGGGATGAAGCCCCATTATCGAGAGACGATGGAACGCGAGCACGCCGTCTTTAAGCTCGACGACTCTGCTCATATCCGGACCGCGCGATATTGTCCTGTCAAAACCTTGCTTGAATAAATCTAAAGGGGCGCCGCTTGCGCAATAGCCCATGATCGAACACATAATAGTATCCTCCGAAGAATTAATTATTCAGCAATCTATAGGGCGAGCGCTGTAACTCGCGGTGCCACCTATATTTTTTCTCATTTGCGAGCCTCAAGCAAGGCTCTATCACGTTACGTGTGACCTACGTCTCATCTACTAAAACTTTCACGTTCTTTCAATTCGCAGCTCGAAAAGTGTTATTCGTGCGCTGTATGCTGCGCGGCTCTCACCTGCCCGTGCTCTCTTTAAACATATTATCAACGCATTACTTGTCTTTTCTCAAACGCTTTTAAATAGTTTTTTGTTGTATTTGGGGGAGGAGATTATTTTGCGCTCCTCCCGAAATTTTATTATGATGAAGAAAACTTATTCGACATCCTGTAGGGCGTCGTAGCCCTCCTCGCCGGTACGTACCTTTACGACGTTTTCTACGTCGTAGACGAATATCTTGCCGTCGCCGATATGACCGGTGTAAAGAACCTTCTTTGCGGTCTCTATGACGCTCCTGACGGGAATCTTGCTCACGACGATATCCACCTGAACCTTGGGCAACAGCGTCGCCTCGACCTCAACGCCTCTGTAGAACTCGGGCTTGCCCTTCTGCTGACCGCAGCCGAGCACGTGAGAAACCGTCATGCCCGTTATGCCGAGGTCTGTCATGGCCTTCTTCAATGCCTCGAAGCGGCTTTCCTTGCAGACGATCTCGACCTTGGTGAACTTATATCCATCCTCGCTAAATGCAGGAACCTTCTTCACGGGCACGGCCTCCGCCACGGGAATATCCCCTGGTACGACGATCGCATTTTCAGGAACTTCAATATCATAATCAAGATTTTCGACGGCGAATACGAAGTCCGCATATGCGCTGGGCAGACCATGTTCGGGACCGTCAAGACCCCTTATCTCTTCCTCAGGAGATACCCTTAGACCGATAGTCTTGTCTATGATTTTAAATGCGATGAACATCATCACGCCCGTCCATGCAAGTATGCATACGATGCCTAAAAGCTGAACTCCGAACAGAGTAGCGTCGCCGGTGTAGAACAGACCCTTTAAGCCCGCGGGGGCTGACGGATTAGCGAGCAGCCCGACCGCCAATGTACCCCAAATGCCGTTGGCAAAGTGTACGCCGACAGCGCCGACGGGGTCATCGATGTGCAGCTTTAAATCCAAGAACTCAACTACCACCACGACGAGTATGCCGGAGACTATGCCGACTATCAAAGAGCCTGCCGCATCGAGCGCGTCACAGCCCGCCGTTATGCCGACAAGACCGGCGAGAGATGCATTTAAGCACATTGAAACATCGGGCTTGCCGTTCTTTATCCAAGTGAATATCATCGTCACGACCGTCGCCGTCGCGGGGGCGATTGTGGTCGTCAAGAATATGGATGCGAGAGAACCCTGATCCCATGCGGCCGCGCCGTTAAAGCCATACCAGCCGAACCAGAGGATGAATGCGCCCAGCGCGCCAAGAGGGATGGAGTGACCGGGGATCGCGTTTACCTTAGTGACCTTGCCGGATTTATCGCGCGTGTACTTTCCGAGACGCGGGCCGACCATTATCGCGCCGATGAGGGCGGTCAGACCGCCGACGGAGTGGATCGCCGCGGAGCCTGCGAAATCGTGGAAGCCGAGCTGCACGAGCCACCCCTGAGAGTTCCAGACCCATCCTGCCTCGACGGGATATACGATAAGGGATATCACCGCAGAGTAGACGCAGTATGCGAGGAACTTCGTGCGCTCTGCCATAGAGCCGGAGACTATCGTGGCCGCCGTCGCGCAGAACACGAGGTTGAACACGAAGCTGGATGCGTTTTTCTGTATAAATCCGCCGAAATCCGCGAAGATGTCGAGATTGGGCACGCCTATAAGGCCCATGACGTAATCCTCGCTCATCATTATCGCAAAGCCTATGAACACGAAGCATACTGTGCCTATGCAGAAATCCATAAGGTTTTTCATGATGATGTTTCCGGCATTTTTGGCTCTGGTGAAGCCCGTCTCGACCATGGCGAAGCCCGCCTGCATGAAGAATACGAGTGCCGCGCCGATAAGGAACCATATGCCAAATACCTCGGTATTAACGGTTTCCTGTATTAATTTGGTAATTTCCTCTACTACCATAATGTTACCTCCGATATCTATCTACAAAATTTTTAGAATACCTGATTATTTGACCCCGAAAAGCAGATCTCCATAGGTGGGGAAGGGCCAATACTTCTTTGCGGTGAGCGTCTCCGCCTCGTCGCAGGGGAGCCTCAATTCACTCATCTTTACGAGCACGTCGTCTCTTATGAACTCGGACTGCGCCTTTACGTCGCCGAACTTATCGAGCGAGACGATGGAGGATTCGAGCGCCTCCGCCGCGGCGTATATTTGACCGGTGAGCAGCGAGAGCTTCTTTATGACTGCGGCCTCGTATGTCACGGGGATGTCCGCGTCGACAGCCTTCTTTGCGGCGGCGGTGGAGGAAAGCTCATGAGCATAAGCCTCTATCGCGGGGATTATCTCGCACTTTGCCATGTCGACCATTGTGTTCGCCTCTATGGTGATGGTCTTGCAGTAGTTCTCAAGCATTATCTCACAGCGGGATTCCAGCTCGTCCTTGCTGAATACCTTGAGGGAGGTGAGCATATCGACGTTTTTCTTGTCGAGCAGATGGGGCATACAGTCCGCAGTGGTGCGGTAGTTTAACAGACCTCTCTTTTCGGTAGCTTCCTTTATCCACGTTTCATCATAGCCGTTTCCGTTGAAGATAATGTGCTTATGATCCTTTATGGTCTTTTTTATCATGTCGTGGAGCGCGGTCTCAAAGTCGTCCGCACCCTCGAGGCGATCGGCGTATGTCTTGAGCGACTCTGCGACAGCCGAGTTTAGCATGATGTTCGCGCAGGCGATGCTGTTTGAAGAGCCGAGCATTCTGAACTCAAACTTGTTGCCTGTGAACGCAAAGGGCGATGTCCTGTTGCGGTCGGTGGTGTCTCTCGTGAACTTGGGCAGTACGCTTACGCCTAACTTCATCTGCGTCTTTTCCGCGCCGCTGTAGGGAGCGTCCGTCTCGATGGCGTCTAAGATAGCGCCCAGCTCGTCGCCCACGAAGATGGATACGACCGCCGGAGGAGCCTCGTTCGCGCCCAGACGATGATCGTTGCCTGCGGTGGCGACGGATATTCTCAAGAGATCCTGATAATCGTCGACGGCCTTTATGACCGCGCAGAGAAAGAGCAGGAACTGTGCGTTTTCATAGGGTGTATCGCCGGGTGAGAGCAGGTTCATGCCGGTATCCGTTGAAATAGACCAGTTGTTATGCTTGCCCGAGCCGTTCACGCCCGCGAAGGGCTTTTCATGCAGCAGGCAGACAAGGCCGTGCTTTGCCGCGACCTTCTGCATTATCTCCATGGTAAGCTGGTTGTGGTCGGTCGCGATGTTTGTCGTGGTGTATATGGGCGCGAGCTCGTGCTGAGCGGGGGCGACCTCGTTATGCTCGGTCTTTGCCAAAATGCCTAACTTCCAGAGCTCCTTGTTGAGATCCTCCATGAATTCCGCGACCTTGGGCTTTATAACGCCGAAGTAGTGGTCGTCCATCTCTTGACCCTTGGGCGGCTTTGCGCCGAAGAGCGTTCTTCCGGTGAAGATGAGGTCCTTTCTCTTTTCATACATCTCTCTGGTGATGAGGAAGTATTCCTGCTCGGGGCCGACGGACGTCCTGACGCACTTTACGGTGTCGTTGCCGAAAAGTCTCAATATGCGCAGCGCCTGCTTGTTGAGCGCCTCCATCGAGCGCAGAAGGGGAGTTTTCTTATCGAGCGCCTGCCCGCCGTATGAGCAGAACGCCGTGGGTATGCAAAGTGTTCTTCCCTTTATAAATGCATAGGAGGTCGGATCCCATGCGGTGTAGCCGCGTGCCTCAAACGTCGCGCGAAGTCCGCCGGAGGGGAAGGAGGATGCGTCCGGCTCGCCCTTTATGAGCTCCTTGCCGGAGAACTCCATTATCACGCCGCCGTCCGGAGAAGGAGCGATGAAGCTGTCGTGCTTTTCTGCGGTTATGCCCGTCAAAGGCTGGAACCAATGGGTGTAATGCGTCGCTCCGTTTGCAACGGCCCAGTCCTTCATGGCGGTCGCCACGGCGTTGGCTACGCTGATATCGAGGTTTGCGCCCTCGTCGATGGTCTTTTTAAGCGAGTTGTAAACCTCTGCGGAGAGAGTCGCCTTCATGACTCTGTCGTCAAATACCATACTTCCGAAATAATCAGATACCGTGCTCATAATTCATAGCTCCTTTTGATTTAAATTTTTAAGAGCGGTTGCGCTCCTTTGTTCTAAAAAAATAAGGGCGTCAAAGATGCTCGTTTTAAGCATCAAAGACGTCCTTGCCTTGATGGTGTTATTTTACACCCCCTATATGCACTTGTCAACACCTAATTTGCAATTTCTTCAAAAAAATCTTGCAGAATTTGACTATATTTTGGATTAAACTGTTGACATAGTGCAGCTTATCATATATAATAACTGCAAGTGAGCAAGGGCGTTCATTTCAGACGGGATAATTCCGCCATGATGGACGCTCTTTATATATTTACATTAATATTTATAGAAAGGATACGCCGAAATGAAGGTAGAAGGTCAAGTCCGCATCCCCTCGGGGTGCGCGATCGCCGCGGTGATCTCCAAAGAGGGGAGAAGAATGACCGGCGAGAAGATAATCGATTCAATGAAGCCCATGCACGATCGTTCAAACGGATTGGGCGGCGGTTTCGCAGGGTATGGGATATATCCCGAATACAGGGATTTTTACGCCCTGCACATGTTTTTTGACGACAGAGCGACCAGAAAGGACTGCGAGGTCTTTTTAAAGGAGCGCTTTGAGATAGTCAAGTCAGAGATACTTCCTACGCGAAAGATACCCGAGATAACGGACGAGCCCATCATATGGAGATACTTCGTGGCTCCGCTGCCCTCCGTGCTCAAAAACCTTCAGCTCGATGAAAAGGAATTCGTCGCGCGCACGGTGATGAAGATAAACAGCGAGATGCACGGCGCATACGTCTTTTCCAGCGGAAAGAACATGGGCGCTTTTAAGGCGGTGGGCTTCCCCGAGGACGTCGGCGTGTTCTATAAATTGGATGAATACGAGGGCTATTCATGGACGGCGCACGGCAGATATCCCACGAACACCCCCGGCTGGTGGGGCGGCGCACATCCCTTCACGCTGCTCGATTATTCCATAGTACATAACGGCGAGATATCCTCCTATGACGCAAACAGGCGTTTTATTGAGATGTTCGGTTATAAATGTACGTTGCAGACGGATACCGAGGTCATAGCATATATAATGGATTATCTTTTGAGAAGACAGGGCTTGACGTTGCAAGAGGCTGCGGAGGTGATTGCCGCGCCCTTCTGGAGCACTATCGAGGGTAAAAAGGACGATAAAGAGCGCGAAAAGCTCAAGTTTTTAAGGACGGTATTCCCCAGCCTGCTCATAACCGGCCCGTTCTCCATAGTTTTGGGCTTTGACGGCGGAATGATGGCGTTAAACGACAGATTGAAGCTGCGCTCGATGGTCGTTGGTGAAAAGGACGACAAGGTCTTTATAGCGAGCGAGGAGGCCGCGATAAGGGTGATGGAACCGGATGCGGAAAACATCTATGCCCCCGCGGGCGGCGAGCCGGTCATAGTAAGGGTAAAGGACGGTGCATATTGATGAGCGTGAGTTATATCTATCCTGAATTTGAAGTAATAAGAAATCAAAACAGATGCATAGCCTGCCGCGTATGCGAAAGACAGTGCTCGAACCTCGTACACAGCTATGACGCGGACACGGGCGTGATGATGTCCGATGAGACGAGCTGCGTAAACTGCCAAAGGTGCGTATGCCTCTGCCCCACGCACGCGCTCAAGATCGTAAAGAGCGACTGCACGCTGCGCGAAAACGCGAACTGGCAGCAGGACACCATAAAGGAGATATATAAGCAGGCGAACAGCGGCGGCGTGCTGTTATCCTCAATGGGCAACCCCAAGCCCATGCCCGTCTACTGGGACAAGCTGCTTATAAATGCATCGCAGGTCACCAACCCCTCCATCGACCCGTTGAGAGAGCCCATGGAGACAAAGGTGTTTTTAGGCAAGAAGCCCGCTCAAATCGAAAAGGACGAAAACGGGGATATCAAATGTAAGCTCGAGCCGCAGCTTGAGCTGGCCATGCCTATTATGTTCTCCGCGATGAGCTACGGCTCAATAAGCTATAATGCGCATAAATCCCTTGCGACGGCGGCGCAAAAGCTGGGAATACTCTATAACACGGGCGAGGGGGGCCTGCATGAGGATTTCTATTGCTATGGCGAAAACACGATTGTACAGGTCGCATCCGGACGCTTCGGCGTGCATAAGGATTACCTTGAGGCGGGCGCGGCGATAGAGATAAAGATAGGGCAGGGCGCGAAGCCGGGCATCGGCGGACACCTTCCGGGCGCGAAGATCGTGGGGGATGTCTCCCGCACGAGGATGATACCCGAAGGCTCGGACGCGATATCCCCTGCGCCGCATCACGATATTTATTCTATTGAGGATTTACGCCAGCTCGTATATTCGCTGAAGGAGGCCACGGGATACACAAAGCCCGTCATAGTCAAGGTTGCGGCGGTGCATAATATCGCGGCGATAGCGAGCGGCATAGCGAGAAGCGGTGCGGATATAATCGCGATAGACGGCTTCAGGGGAGGCACGGGCGCGGCGCCCACGAGGATAAGGGACAACGTCGGTATACCCATTGAGCTTGCGCTGGCGGCGGTGGATACGCGGCTGCGCGAGGAGGGCATAAGAAACAACGTCTCGATAGTTGTCGGCGGAAGCATACGCTGTTCATCCGATGTGGTAAAGGCTATCGCGCTGGGCGCGGATGCGTGCTATATAGCGACGGCGGCGCTGCTTGCGATGGGATGTCACCTCTGCCGCACCTGCCAGACGGGAAAGTGCAACTGGGGTATAGCGACACAGCGGCCCGACCTCGTAAAGCGCTTAAACCCCGAGATGGGAAGTGAGCGCCTTATAAATCTCATGACCGCATGGAACCACGAGATAAAGGAGCTCATGGGCGGTATGGGCATAAACTCGATAGAAGCGCTCAGAGGAAACAGGCTCATGTTAAGGGGCGTGGGATTGACGCAAAAAGAGCTTGACATATTGGGCATAGCCCACGCGGGTGAATGAGAGGTATTGCTATGAAGAGAGTATTTGTTAACGAAGAGTGGTGCCTTGGATGTCACCTCTGTGAATATAACTGCGCATTCGCGAACTCGGGCGAAAGCGACATGGTAAAGGCGCTTAAAGGAAAGAAGATATTCCCGAGGATAAACGTGGACGGCGGCGACGGCATACATTTCGCGGTGTCCTGCCGTCATTGTGAGGATCCGATGTGCGTAAAGGCGTGCATATCCTCCGCGCTGCACATAGTCGATGGTAGGATAGTGATAGATAAGGAGCGCTGCGTGGGCTGCTACAGCTGCATATTGGTCTGCCCCTATGGTGCGCTGACGGTGAGCGAAAAGGGCACTGCGCAAAAATGCGAGCTGTGTCTGGAGAACGCCTGCGGAGAGCCGGCCTGCGTAAAGGGCTGCCCCAACAGGGCGATAGTCTATGAGGAGAGGTGAACGCGATGAAAAATTACGTCATAATCGGAAACTCGATCGCCGCGGTGGGCGCAATAGAGGGCATACGCTCCATAGACACTGAAGGTAAAATAACCGTAATTTCGGGCGAAAAGCACCCTGCATACTGCCGCCCGCTCATATCCTATTATCTTGAAAAAAAGAGCAAGCCGGAAAACATGGGATATCGCTCCGACGATTTCTATGAGAAAAACGCCGTTGAGGTGCTTTACGGCAAAACGGCGCAGGGCATTGACGCGGATAAAAAGCTAATAACACTGGACGACGGACGCACGATAAAATATGATAAGCTTTGCGTTGCGACGGGCTCATCTCCGTTTGTCCCGCGCTTTGAGGGCTGGGAGAGCGTGCCTAAAAAGCACACCTTCATGACGATAGACGACGCGCTCGCGCTGGAAAAGGACATCGACGAAAGCTCGCGCGTGCTCATAATCGGCGCGGGTCTTATAGGATTAAAATGCGCGGAGGGCATAAAGGATAGAGTTAAAAGTATAACGGTATGCGACCTCGCGGACAGGATTTTATCCAGCATTTTAGACGAAGAAACGGGCGCGATAATGCAGGAGCATATCGAGCAAAACGGCATTGAATTCATGCTTTCTGACAGCGTGGAAAAATTTGACGGCAATAGGGCGTTCATGAAAAGCGGCAAGGTCGTGGATTTCGACGTACTCGTTGCGGCGGTGGGCGTGAGGCCTAATGTCGCTTTAGCAAAGGACGCGGGCGCGCAGGTAGCAAGAGGCATAATCATCGACGACCATATGCGCACCACGGCGCATGATATTTACGCCGCGGGCGACTGCGCGGAGAGCTATGACATATCCTTCGGGGACAGGCGCATTTTGGCGATATTGCCCAATGCGAATATACAGGGACATACCGCCGGTAAAAACATGGCGGGCGCAGACGAGAGCTTTTTAAACGCGATACCCATGAACTCGATAGGTCTTTTCGGGCTGCACGTTATGACGGCGGGCTCGTATTTTGCCGAAAAGGACGGAGGAAAGGTATTTATCGAAAAGACTGAGGACGGACTCAAAAAGTTCTTCGTGAAGGACGGACTGCTCACGGGATATATCCTGTTAGGCGATATAAAAAGAGGGGGGATATATACCTCTTTAATAAGGAACCAAACGCCGCTTGAAACGTTGGATTTCGAGCTGCTCATGAAGGACGCGACGTTTGCGGCATTCACGGCGGACAGGCGTAGGCAAATGTTTGGAGGTGTGCTATAATATGAGAAAGATAAATGCTAAGGGCATGAGCCATAAGGAGATAAACGACGTACTGCGAGCGACGCAGGAGGACTGCGAGATCACGAATTGCTGCGGACATCGCTTTATCGCGGCGGGGATGACCAAAAAGAACATCATCATCGACGGAACTCCGGGAAACGCGCTGGGCGCATATCTCGACGGGGCGAGCATCACCGTAAACGGCAATGCGCAGGACGCCGTGGGCGACACGATGAACGAGGGTAAGATAATAATCCACGGGAACATCGGCGACGCGGCGGGCTATGCCATGAGAGGCGGGCGCATCTTCGTCAAGGGCAATGCGGGCTACAGAGCGGGCATCCACATGAAGGAATATAAGGAAAAATCGCCCGTGATGATAATAGGCGGCGTATGCGGCAGCTTTTTGGGCGAATATCAGGCGGGTGGTACGATAGTCGTGCTCGGTCTAGACGCGGGCGAAAAGAAGATAGTGGGCAACTTTCCGTGTACGGGAATGCACGGCGGCAGGATGCTTTTAAGGGGAAAATGCGAGGATATCGCTTTTTCGGATAAGGTATGCCCCCGGCCCGCGACGAGCGAGGATATCGCGCCCATTAGGGGAGAAATTGCGGAATTCTGTGAGATATTCGGCTTGGATGAGGCGGAGGTCTTGAACAGCGATTTTACTATAGTCACGCCGGACAGCAAGAATCCATATAAACAGATGTACGTAGCGAACTAATCAAAAGGGGGACGGACGGATGAAGTATTCAAAGCAGGAGGTCATGCAATACGTGCTGGAGGAGGACGTGAAGTTCATCCGAATTGCGTTTTGCGACGTTTTCGGCAAGCAGAAGAACATTTCCATAATGCCATCTGAATTAAAACGCGCCTTTGAATACGGCGTTGTTATAGATGCCTCGTCGATAGAGGGCTTTGGCGGGGAGGAGCACTCCGACCTGCTGCTTCATCCCGACCCCGCGACGCTAACACTGCTGCCTTGGCGGCCGGAGCATGGCAAGGTCGTGAGGATGATGAGCGCGGTGACGTACCCGGACGGAACGCCCTTTGAGGCGGACACGCGCGCGCTTTTAAAGCGGGCGATAGACGACGCAAAGGACATGGGAGCGAGCTTCTATATAGGCGCGGAGCAGGAGTTTTATCTGTTTAAGCTGGATGAACAGGGAAACCCGACCAAGCAGCCGTATGACAACGCGGGATATATGGACATCGCGCCGGAGGACAGGGGAGAAAACGTGAGGAGAGAGATATGCCTTACGCTGGAAAGCATGGGCATAACCCCGGAAAGCTCGCATCACGAGGGCGGCCCCGGTCAAAACGAGATTGATTTTCGCTATTCCGAGCCGCTATCCGCCGCGGACAATTCTTTGCTGTTTCAGACGGTGGTCAAGACCGTCGCGTGGAGGAGCGGGCTGTATGCGGACTTCTCGCCCAAGCCGCTTGAGGGCAAGCCGGGAAACGGATTTCACATCAATTTCTCTGTAAAGCATGAAAACGGGGAATGCGTGTTAAACAACGCCATTGCGGGCGTGATGAAGCATATTGGGGAGATGACGGCGTTTTTAAACCCGACGGATGAATCGTATGAGCGGCTGGGAAAGGACAAGGCGCCGAGGTACGTCTCGTGGTCGAATGAGAACAGGAGCCAGCTCGTGAGGATACCCGCGGCAGTGGGAGAATACCGCAGGGCGGAGCTTCGCTCGCCGGACCCCGCGACGAACCCGTATCTCGCATTTGCGCTCGTGATTTACGCCGCATTGGACGGAATAAAAAATGATTTTGAGCTTATGAGCGCGGCGGATATAAACCTCTTTGATGCGGATAAAAGCGTGTTGAGCGGCTTTGAGACACTTCCTGAAAATCATGGCGCGGCATGTGAGCTTGCGAAAAACAGCGCGTTTATAGCGGAGCATATCCCCGAATCGATCATGAATATATATTGCGGAAGATAGAATGAAAAGGAGTGAAGCAAATGGGCCTTGAAGAGCGGACATACAGCGTCCTCGTTGTATCCGATGCCGAAAAGTTCAATTCAGCGGTCATTCGTTTTCTGCCACAGACGCAGTATTCGCCCGTGACGTTTGCGCTCAGCGTGAGCGAGGCCAAGAGGCTTGTATCCGAAAGGAGCTTTGACATGATAATCATAAATGCTCCCTTAAAGGACGACTCCGGCGCGCGCTTTGCCGTGGATTGTTGCGAAATGCGCACGACGATAGTCCTGCTGCTCGTTCGGGCGGAGATCTATGACCAGCTTCGCGCGAGGCTATGCCGCCACGGCGTGTTCATGCTCCCAAAGCCCGCTTCGGGCAGGATGGTGGAGCAGGCGCTGGATTGGATGATAAGCGCGCGCGAGCGGCTGAGGGATTTTGAAAACAAGAACGTGACCCTTGAAGAGAAAATGGAGGAGATAAGGGTCGTGAACCGCGCGAAGCTGCTGCTCATAGAGGAGCTTAAAATGACGGAGGCGGACGCGCACCGATACATTGAAAAGAGCGCGATGGACAACTGCATAACCAAAAAGGCATTCGCGCAGAGGATAATTAGGATGTATTCATAGACCCGTGTTGGTTTTTTTACTGACAGGGTCTATTTTTAAACTGTCGAAAAGACTCGCCCTTCCGCCCTTTTTCATCGACTCACCTCAATCGACGTACTTAAGTACGCCTCATTCGCCTCGCTCGAAAAATGACGAAAAATCAAGCCTTTTCGGCAGTTTGACTATTTTTTGAGACGGAGTACACTATATCATAAAGAAAAATTGCAAAACAAAACCGCACCTGAAATGCGGTTTATGGGGTGATGGTCGGGGTGACAGGATTTGAACCTGCGACCTCTTCGTCCCGAACGAAGCGCGCTACCAAACTGCGCTACACCCCGTCTTGGAGCCAACGACGAGACTCGAACTCGTGACCTGCTAATTACGAATCAGCTGCGCTACCAGCTGCGCTACGTTGGCGTATTCACAACAATAGTTATTTTATCACTGTGATAAAGGTCTGTCAAGTATTTTGTGAATATATTTTGAAAAAAGGAGGGATTTTTATCCCTCCCATCTTACAACACAAAATCAATATCGCAGGAAATATCGAATTCCTCGCCGTTTTTGCCTATCACCTTGAGCTTGTCTTTGCCGTTTCTCACGATGTCCTTTACGCCCGTGAAGCCCTCGGGGATGGCGCAGACGCCCTCGATGAGGTCAAAGCTCATGGGAGAGCCGTCGAACTCGGTCGCGGTAACATAGCCTTTGTCGGACAGGGGATTTGGCTCGTTTGAAGCGGTTATGCCGTAGTAGAAGTATGCGTTCAGCTCGCCGATCTCCAGGCAGCCGTCCACGTTTCCGAACCAGGGCGCATAGTGCCTTCCGCGATAGGACGTCCAGAACATGGTGTTTGCGAGGTTGCGCGGGTTTTTAAACTGATAGTACATGTATCCGCGCGAGGGGATGGTGACGGTAGTCCACGTGAACTCCCTTTCGGGGTCGCAAACGTGCATGTAGATGTCGTCAAAACCGCGTATAAACGGCTGTTTTGTGAGGTCGACCGTACCGCCGTATACTATCGGGACCTTGGTCATATCCTCGATTTTATAGTTGGGAAGAAGCGAGCAGTAGCCGCCCTTGTTGTAGTCGTCGATATGCACGGGGGACGTCCACGTCTCGAGCGGAGCGGAGTTGTCGACAATCGCGCTGTCCCGCTCGGTGGGGATGTCCAGCGTGGGGTGATAGCCGACGGGGTACTTTCCGACAGCGCCCGTCACGGTGTTTTTCTGATAGATGTTCGTCTCGCCGTCCCTTAACATGATGGTGCGGTCGACCGTCGCGTGATCTTCCTCGATATCCGTGTGAAAGCTCATCGTGTGGACGCCGTTTTCGTGAGATTCGCCCGAAAGGGTGTATGCGTTATCCACAGAAAAGCCGTGGCAGGGATAGTCTATGCCGTTAAAGGGCTTGTTGAGGCCGAACGGGAACGCGAAGAAGCAGCCGCGCAGCACGAAATCGCAGTTTGAATAGTCGTTGTTTGGCTCGTTATACCACGGCGCGTAGTAGAAGGGGGAGACCTTCTTGCCGTTTAAGTTAAAATCTGCGGTCATATGCGCGCAGAGCACGGTCGTCTGAACCTCCGCGACGTCGTTTTTGAGGATATATGATACCTTATTCTTGTTGAGTCTCATGTTTTTCATAAAAAATGTCCTTTTTTCATCTGTTATTGTATGGTGTATTGTAACTTGACAATTCAAGTTTACCATAGTAACATTTAAATGTAAATAAAATTATGCGTGCTGTAACAGTTTTTTGGAATCGCTTACAAGCGCGTTGCGACGAGGTGTATTAAAATGAAAAAGGTGAAGATTGCGGTTTTCGGAAGTCTGATTTATGACAGCGTATGCTGGGGCCCGAGGCTTCCTAAAAAGGGTGAGACAATATGCGGCTATCGCAACGGCTTTTTTACCGGCGGTAAGGGCGCGAATCAGGCCGTGCAGGCGGCGAAGCTGGGCGCGGAGGTCTATATGATAGGTAAGGTCGGCGGCGACCAACCGGGTAAAATACTCAAGCAGACGCTCGAGGGCTACGGCGTAAAGACGGACTATCTCATAGTCGATGAAAACGAAAACACCGGCTCATGCTGCATAATGGTCGATGATAACGGCGATAACGCGATAATGATAGCACAAAACGCGAATATCACCATAAAAAAGGAAGAAATAGAGGACGCACTAAAGGTCATAGACGAATGCGACGTGCTCATGTTCCAGCTTGAGACGAATTTCGATGCGATCGAATACGTACTCGACTACGCGAAAAAGACGGGTTGTAAGATAGTATTCAACAGCGCGCCTGCGCTCGAATGCCCCGCATATTTCTTTGAATGCGCGGATTACGCCACGCCCAACGAGACGGAGTGCGAGAGATACACCGGCATAATGCCCGATTTTGACGACAAGGAAACGACGCATAAGGCGATGGAGGAGATGCTTAAAAAGGGCGCGAAAAACGTCGTATTCACGCTCGGCTCGCACGGCTCATACTTCGGCAACGCCGATAAGGAGGTATACGTTCCTGCGTATAAGATAGACGCCGTGGACGCGACCGCCGCGGGAGATTCCTTCAACGCCGCGTTTGCATACATGATCGCCGCGGGCGCGGATGAGCAGACGGCTATGCAGTTCGCAAACGCAGCAGGCGCAGTCACTGCGATGAGCTCGGGCGCTCAGCCCAGCCTAGGCACTATGGAGCAGGTTAAGGCGTTCCTTAGCGAGAGGGGCGTCAAGCTGGGTATTCTCAACTGATTTTGTAAAAGTTAAAGCCGCTTGACTATAGCGGCTTTTTTGTGATTTATAAGGAGTACATGATTTGAAAAGGCTTTCGCGCAGGGAAAATATTTGGCAGATGGTCAAGTTTACGCTGTTTTCCGCATCTGCGGGCATAATTCAGGTGGCGTCGTTCACGCTGTTAAACGAGATCGCGCACATGTCCTATTGGGCGGCGTATCTGATAGCATTGCTGCTGTCCGTGCTTTTTAACTTCACCGTAAACAGGCGGTTTACGTTCAAATCCGCCGCGAACGTCCCGCGGGCGATGCTGCTCGTGCTCGCATATTACGCGGTATTCACGCCCCTTTCGACGTGGTGGGGGGATGCGCTTGAGACGGTGGGTGTAAACGAGTATATCATCTTAGCGGGCACTATGATAATAAACTTTGTAACTGAGTTTCTCTATCAGCGTTTTTTCGTATATCGTAAGAGCATAAACACGAATGACATCGCGAAAAATAAGGAACAGGGCTGATTTATCGCATTTTTTCGAGCTAAAAATATATCCCGTTGCAAAAATATTTTAACGGTGGTATACTTTTAACGTTGAAAAAATGGGAGGCTTTATGGAAGAAACTGCCTGCATAGTAAAATGCGATTCATATAGCGAAGGTGAAGTCAGCGCGGCGATAGAACGCGTTTTTTGCTTGCTCGGGGGAGCGCAGGGCTTTATCAGACAGGGAATGAAAGTGCTTATAAAGGCCAATCTCATGAGAAAAAGCGCGCCGGAGCAGTGCTGCGTAACGCATTATTCCATAGTCGCCGCAGTCGCATCAATGGTGGAAAGCATGGGCGCAACTGCTGTAATATGCGACAGCCCGGGCGGGGCATATAACCACAATTTCGTGAACTCCATATACTCTGCGACCAAAATGACCGAAGCTGCGGAGATATCGGGAGCCTCATTAAACGACGATTTTACGTATAAAAGGACAGTTATCGGCGGAACAAAGCTGAATGAGATAGACATTATCACGCCCGCGCTGGAGTGCGACGCGATCATAAACATAGCCAAGCTAAAGACGCACGCGCACGCGACATACACGGGTGCGGTGAAGAATATGTTCGGGTGCGTGCCCGGTCTGGAAAAGGCGGAGCTGCACTTCAACTATCCCGATATATACGACTTTGCGAACGCGATAATCGACATCGCGCAGTATCTCAAGCCCACCTTGAGCATAATCGACGCGGTGGACGCCATGGAGGGCAACGGCCCGGGCAGCGGCGAGCCGAGGCACGTGGGCGCGATAGTCGCGTCAAAGGATATGTACGCCGCGGACATTGCGGCGACGCGGCTGGTGGGAATATGCCCTGACGAAGTCCCCATACTGCATGAGGCGAAAAAAAGGGGACTTTGTGATGAAAATCCGTCCCTTTTGGGAGATGACCCGGAGCCGCTGATCGTGCATGACTTCAAGCGTTCGGACTTTGCGGGAAACAACGTGTTGAAGCACAGAGTTCCGCCGTTCATGGAGGACACGCTTGCGAAGTGGCTCGCGCTAAAGCCGGTGGTAGATAGGAAAAAATGCATAGGCTGCGGCATTTGCGCGGGAATATGCCCCGCAGATGCTATAAAAATAAGCCGAAAAATTGCGAAAATTTCCTCAAAAAAGTGCGTGAAGTGCTTTTGCTGTCAGGAGTTTTGCCCCAAAAAGGCTATCGCAGGGAAGAGGAATCCCGTCGCCAGCACGGCGATGAGAGTTACGGAGGACTGAATTATGCTCAATATCGTTCTTGTAGAGCCGGAGATACCGGCAAATACGGGGAATATTTCAAGGACCTGCGCAGTGACGGGCGCGGCGCTCCATCTCGTCCATCCCTTGGGCTTTTCGATAGATGAAAAGCACCTAAAGCGCGCGGGGCTGGATTATTGGGATAAGCTCGACATTTATGAATATGAGAATTTAGACGATTTTTTGGAAAAGAACAGGGGAGGGGAGTTTTTCTTCTTCTCCACAAAGGCGAAAAGGAGCTATGCGGAGGTGAGCTACCCCGACGACGCCTTTTTGATATTCGGCAAGGAGACTAAAGGTCTGCCCGAGCCGCTGATTTTTGCGAATTTGGACAGGACGGTGCGCATACCCATGCGGCACACTCTGCGCTGTCTCAACCTTTCGAACTCGGTGGCCGTCGCGGCGTATGAATATTTCAGACAGAGGGATTTTGGAGGTCTTGAGTAATGATTTTTGTGTTTATTTCATTTCTTTTGGCGGACGGACTATGCTGGTTCATTTACAGCAGGGAGAAGAAAAAGGTCTATCTCGTTATCGGAATAGTACTCGCCGTATGCGCGCTTGCGTCGCTCATAGCGTGCATCAGATTGGCTTTACTGGGCGGAATATAATAATAAAAAGGACGATTTCTCGTCCCTTTTTTATATCCTATAATCCACGGCGACGCTCGATGCACGCACGGCGTGCATGTGCTTTTTGACCACGCCGCAGTGATACGGGTCGTTTTGATAGTTTTCCAGCTCACTCTCTTCGAGGGTGACCTGTAAGATCAGGTCGTATGAGCGTTCGGAATGCAGAAAGTCGATGCCGACCTCGATATCCTTTATCATGGGGACGTTCCCCTTCATGGACAGCAGGATGTCCCTCGCTTTTTCACACTCAGCGGGTGAGTTGTCCTTTAGCTTAAAGCATACGATGTGTTTTATCATAATATTCTCCTTATCTATCCGCAATTTTATATAACAGTATTCCCGCGGCGACCGCGGCATTCAGGCTTTCCGCACGGCCGTAAATGTTTATCTTATAAAGCACGTCCGCGAGGGTGGATGCGTTTTCCGTCAGCCCTCTCGCCTCGTTGCCTATCATTATACACGTGCGTCCGCTCTCGGGGAGAATGTGTCCGCCTTTTAGGTGGCCCGCGATGAGCGCCACGCCGCTGTCTTTAAGCGAGCGCAGCTGCCCGTAAAAATCGTCCGCTATGACGACGGGAATGTGAAAGACGCTGCCCATTGCGGCGCGGACGGCCTTTGGCGAGGTGAAATCCGCACATTCGGGCGATAATATCACGGCGCCTGCTCCCGCAGCGTCCGCAGTTCGTATGATAGTGCCTATGTTCTGCGGGTCAGAGACGTTCTCAAGCGCGGCGAAAAGCTCGCCCGAGCCGTCCCACTTTGGAAGTGCGCCATGATCGCACACTGCGCATACCGCCTGGGGCGTTTTTGAATCGCAAACGGCGGATAGTATCGCGTCCGTCACGATATAGACGTCCGTTCCCGTTTTTTGCGCGAGAGAGGCGATGGGGTGGTGCGGGTCGCGCGTAAGTATCGCCTTGGCGCAGCCGTTAATGACGGCCTCCTCGGCGCACTTATCTCCCTCGGCGATGAACAGGGCGTTTTCCGTGCGTCCCTTTTTATTTTTGAGAGTTTTTAAGGTTTTTATGTACGCATTCTGCGTGCTTGATATCTCGTAGATCATAATAAAAAATGGGCAACGCAATGCTGCCCATAAAATTCTTTAAGCGTTCTTTGCCGTCTCGGCGAGCTTTGCGAAAGCGGCGGGATCGTTCACGGCCATGTCGGCGAGGATCTTTCTGTTGATCTCGATGCCGGACTTCTTTAAGCCGTCCATGAATCTGGAGTAGGAGATGCCGTTGATCCTTGCGGCGGCGTTGATCCTGGTGATCCAGAGCTTTCTGAAGTCTCTCTTCTTTAACTTTCTGCCCGTGTAGGCATAGTTCATAGACTTCATTACAGCCGCTTTAGCGGTCTTATACTGCTTGGACTTTGCTCCGAAATAACCCTTAGCCTGCTTAAATATTCTTCTGCGCTTTTTATGGCTTGTTACAGCTCTCTTAATTCTTGCCACGATTTTATCCTCCTAAAATAACTGTTTTTCCGGTTTGAGACTTACTTGTAGGGAATGAGTTCTCTGACGTTGCGCTGCTCAGCGGCGCTTACGTACGTACCCTTCCTCAGGTTTCTCTTTCTCTTGGTAGACTTCTTGTTGAGGATGTGGCTCTTATACGCCTTGCCCCTCTTGATTAAGCCGGACTTAGTTACTCTGAATCTCTTAGCGCTTGCTCTTTTAGTCTTCTGCTTTGGCATTAGTTTGCCCTCCTTTAGTTAGTTCTTGGGTGCGAGGATCATGAACATATTTCTTCCTTCCATCTTGGCGGGCTTTTCAACCTTTGCGTTGTCCAGCATACCTAAGAAAGTCTCCATTACGTTCAGGCCCTGCTCTGTATGACTGAGCTGTCTTCCTCTGAATCTGATAGACACTTTTACCTTATCGCCGCCGGCTAAGAACTTCGAGACGTTCTTTGCCTTGACCTCCATATCATGGACGTCGATAGTGGCGGAGAGCCTCATCTCCTTTATGGAAATGACCTTCTGGTTTTTCTTCGCTTCCTTCTTGCGCTTCTCCTGCTCATAGCGCAGCTTGCCGTAATCGGCGATCTTGCACACGGGCGGATTTGCCTTTGGGGAGATGTTTACGAGATCAAGGCGCGCTTCCTCAGCCATCCTCAACGCCTGAGCGATGGGCATGATACCGAGCTGTTCGCCGTTCTCGTCGATGACTCTTACTTCCGGATGTGTTATCTGCTCGTTGATGAGCATTTCAGTAGCTATAAAAGACCCCTCCTTCATAATGCCTTGATAGGCGATAGTTTCGCAATAAAAAATTGCGGGCAACGCTGCCCGCAGTAAAACTCAAAATGCCTAACCAATCAAAACGGAATTCGATAGGTGAGAAGCAGGCAGCTTCTTCTTTAACAAAAACAATCTTACCACATTAAATATGAGTTGTCAACGCATAAAATTCGAAAAAGAGAGTAATTTTTTGAATTTTATTTCTATATCGC
>CAKROK010000009.1 GCA_934373295.1 uncultured Christensenellaceae bacterium
CCATTATATACCTTTTCATTTCTATTATTTTCCTTCGTTTTTTATACATTATATCATCTTTGCGCGGGCTGTGTAAACGTATGCCGCGCGGATATTTTCGCCCCCGTTCCCTCCTTTATCGCCCTGTTTATGACCTCCCCCTCGTCGATATTCGCCCTTATACTCATGTCCTTGTCGATTATGCAGAACACATTGTAGCGATTTAGCTCCATCAGCGAAAGCGCCTTCCTCGCCGTACATTCGGGCGTCACGGCGTGGCAAACCACTGCAGCGTCCCCTCTTTTCAAAACGCTGCTCCTCAATGCGAGCCTATCCGTGCGCAGCAGGCGGTTCCTCCTGTTTTCATTTACTGTCGATATGAGCACGAACAAGGCGATTATCATCAGAGATAGGTTGACCTCGCCGCGCGTGCATAATACTATAAACGCCGCGGTCAGCGCCGCGAATATAATGCTCGAAAGCACCGTCAAAACCGTCCCGATGGTCGTCTCTCTGACCCTTCCCGAAAGCGCCGCACGCAGTATCCTGCCCCCGTCCGTCTTTGCGCAGGGCAGCAGGTTTATCACCGCAAGGCTCACGCAGCCGTTTGTAAACGCCCCCGCGAGTGAACCGTGCACGTCCTTTGCCAGCGCATAGCATAATAGATTTGAAAGCGGTCCTGCGAGCGCGATCATGCACTCCGTCATGGGCTTTAACTCGCCCAACCCCTCTATTATCGCCGAGCAGCCGTATGGGAGTATCTCCACGCGCGTCAGGCGCACATTTAACGCGCAAGCCATTGCCGCATGAGCGCATTCGTGTATCACGGCGGCCGCCGCAAAGCCCAAAATCACGGTGAGCGAGTTCGTGAGCAGCATGACGACCGCCGCGGGCAGCATGAGCAGGCTTACGCGCAGCTTTCCCCCGAGCAGCCTAAGCATCGTCCTCGCAGCTCATGCTCGCCGTCGCAAGGCTATCCTTATCCATCGTGTCGATATACCCCGTCTGTCCGACCGTCGTGAGCGTGAGCTTCTCCGCGCTCAAATATCCCACGACCTGCGCGCAGTTCACCTTCTCCCCCGCGTGTACGCTCGGGCTCAGCCCCCTATACTCTGTCACCGTGCCGTTCGCGTTTTCCATTTTAAGGTAATCGTCCCCCGTCTCGACCGCCGTACCCGTGAGCACCGCCTTTACCTTTGCCTTAGGCTGTGCGCTGATATCGGTGGCCGTACCTGTCTGGGAGAAAGCACTGACCACCTCCCCTCCGTCTATGGGGGCCGAATAATCCACGCTCTCGCTCACGAATTTCAATTTGCCTAATTCCTCATCCCCCGCCAGCTCGCTCGAGGATACCTGCTTATCGGGAAGTGTCTCCGTCTGTCCGCCAAACGTCTTTACCGCCATGAGGCAGACCAGCAGCGCAAAGCATATCACCGCATTTCGCGCGATCTTCCTCACAGCAATCTCGTTCGTGTCGTCCTTTTTTTCCTCATTTTGATTTTGCGGTATTCGCCGTACTCCCTGATTGTGTTCGCTCGTTTTAAACTCGAATTTATCCATAAAAAAACACTCCTAACACATCCTTCGATACTGTTAAAAGTGTATTCATGGTTTTATTTAAGAATTCCATCCCTCCGCAGATATTGCGAATGAAAAATCCTGAAGATATTTTTTGATGTCCTTATATGCGGGCATCCAGCCCTCGACGATGCTCCAAAAGTCGTCCGAATGGTTCATCTCGATGGTGTGCGCCAGCTCGTGCAATATGACATAGTCTATCGCGCGTCCCTCGGCCATTATGAGCTTCCATGAAAGGCTTATGACGCCCTCGGATGTACAGCTCCCCCAGCGTGTTCGTGCGCCGGATATGCGCAGCTTTGTGTAGCTCGTCCCCGTGGCTTTGGATAAATGCTCAAGCCGCTGTTCAAAAATCCTTCTCGATTCTTTTTTATACCACGCCGTGAGCAGCTTTTTCCTCTCGTCCTCCGTTCTGTTCTGCGGAAAGATAAATCTTTTGCCGTCAAACTTGACCTTCTTCGCGTCCTCGCGCGATACGCTTTGATACTCCTTACCCAAAAAGCGCACCTTTGAAAGATCGGCCTTTTTTCTCTCATCCAGCCTCTTTCGCATCTTCTCCTGCGCGGCTTCTATCCACTGCGTCTTTGACAGGACGAATTCGTCTATATACTTTTTTGACGCCCTTATCGGCGCGCGCACGGTGACCTTGCCGTCTAAGCCGACCTTTATCTCCACCGTCTTGCGCTCCGAGCGTATCAATTCATATTCCATCTATTTCGCCCCTATCAGCCAGTATTTCATAACGGCTATGGACTCGCGCAGATAGTTGTTCGGCTGAATGTAAAACTTCGCGCCGCAGCCTATCCCGTCGATTTGCAGCCCTGCCTGTCCCGCGGCAAGCCCCGCTCTGTATACGTGAAACGTGTTCGTCACGTAAATCGCGCTGTAGCCCGCGCCCAACCGCTTGTCCAGCAGCTTTTTTGAGTACATGAAGTTCTCATAGGTGTTTCTCGCCCTATCCTCGACGATTATCCGCTCGTCGTCAAAGCCCCTGCTCAAAAGATACTCGCGCGATGCCTCACCCTCGCTCACAAGCTCCTGCCGTCCTTTTGCTCCGGATACAACTATCACGGCGTGGTCGTCGCCCTCCACGTATTCAAGCGCCAGATCCAGCCGATTTTGCAGCGTGAGCGATATCTTATCCCCATGCACCGCCGCGCCCAACACTATCACCGCGTCCGCGCCCTTTTGGACGTGCTTATGCCCGTTTACGTTTATAATGACGATGGTTATTGATGTAGCGAGGATATATACCGCATAGAGCGCGATCATCACCCATTTCACGACCGCCGCCCATCCGCCTGCGGAAAATGCGTTTATCTTATCGTAAAAAAGACCGTACAAAAACACCGGCGTACCCAAAACCGCGGGTATGAGTACGCCGATATTCACGTTTGATATCAATAATATGAGCAGCGTATCGGCGATGAGCAAGCCGCCGATGATGACAAGCCACGGGTTCATTCCTCTACACCGCAAAGATCTTACCCGCTGCGCCGAATATGCCCGCGCTGCAAAGGCCGATAATCACGCCCGCGAGCAGAACGCCCAGCATAGCCGCTATGACGCTCTTTTTAAAGCCCATGTTGAGTATGCTCGCCGCGAGCGTGCCCGTCCACGCGCCCGTTCCCGGAAGAGGCACGCCTATGAACAGCGTCAGCGCGACAAACGTCCCGTTTTTACCCTTGCTTAACAGCTTTTGTCCGGCGTGCTCGCCCTTGACGAGACACCATGAGCAAAACTTCGCGAAGAACTTCACCTTGCAGCCCGCTCCCCACTTCAAGAACTTCTGCGCAAAGAAATAGATGAACGCCACTGGCACCATATTGCCCAAAACCGCCACGATATACGTGGGTATCATGGGCAGACCCATGCCTATGCCAACGGGGATGGCGCCCCTTAGCTCAATAACGGGCACCATCGAAATCACAAACACATAAAGATACTTTAAAAACATCTGATAATAGACCTCTGTATATTTTTATCTCACAGTCCTCTGGCCTATGCCTCTTATGGAAGAAATTACCCAGTCGGATGCATTTACGGTAATTACAGAGCCGCAGTATTCACACTTCGCAGACTTGGCGATATCCACGGGCGCGCCGCAGTGCGGGCAGGTTACTGTCGTCATGCCGTCCTGCTTCTTGGTGACGGCGTTCTTATCCCTCACGAGCGTCCATTCATATGTGATATACTTCTCGGCTTTTCTGTCTCCGTTCACCAGTTTACCACTCTCGTCAAGCGTGTAATCCACGAGCCGCGCGGTCAGCCGAACCTTTAAAACGTCGTTTGATTCATCCTGAGTATATCCCGTTATTCTTGATTCCATAACGCATATGCGCTCCATGTAGTTCGTATAATGCCTGCTCGCGAGGTCGTTTAACTGGCGCGCAAACTGATTATACAAGCTATCCGTCATGACGGCGCGCATCGGCTCCCACTTCTTAGCCTGCCAAGCATTTTGCATCTGAACATAAATGTTGCCTACTCTGTCTAACAGTTCCGCCTCCGAGAACGCGGGATCCTTCTTCTTTAATGCTTCAAGCGAAAGCGAAGTCTGCCTGCTTGGCTGCGAGCTGTTTACCACATTCGGATTGGTATTATTCCGCGTTTTTTTCTTTCTTCCAAAAACAATGGCGACAATTATGATTATAACCATTGTCGGAAGAGTTACATAAATGGGCCATACGCCGCCGTCGCCGTCATCGGATGAGCTGTAATCCCACGACGAGCTGCTCCAATCGCTCGAATAGTCACTAGAGCCCCAATCGCTCGAGCCCCAATCCGAATCCGCAGAGAAGTTTCCTGCGTCCGCAAGCCCCACTGTAATACCTATAGTAAGACAAAAAATGATAGTAATCACCACAAATAGTGTCAAAAATGATCGTTTCACGCCCATATCCTCCTAAAATTTTTGAACATTTTATAAATATTATACCAAACCCCTTATCTTTTGTCACCTTTTCTGGTATAGTTAAGATGTAAACAAATTGTAAGCAAACACGTCTTGTCTAAAGGGGACAAATGCATTATCATATTGAAAGGATTATTATGAAAAAAAAGCTACTATTTATCATCGCGGTGATGACATTACTGACAGTTCTCGCCGCACCTCTCGGCGCATCCGCCGCCACAAAGTATACAGCGGACGAACGCCATATGGCGCAGATAATGGAGCGTGAGGCCGGTAAGACGAACGTCGCCGCACGGAACGCCGTGGGCACGGTCATCATGAACCGTCTTGAAAACCCCGTCTGGGGAGATGACACCATCTCCGAGGTGCTCCTGCATAAGGGTCAGTTCGGCATGACGAACTTTAAAAAACTTGAGAAAATCAAGCCGAGTAAAGAATCCCTCGAGCTTGCCCGCGCAATAATAAAAGGCAAGCGCACCGTGCCCAAGGGCGTAGAAATGTTTAACAACTCCCCCGGCAAGAAAAAGAACGGGCTGTATATGTGGGGCTCTCACGTATACTATAAGAAGATCGGCGGAAACTACTTCTTCTTCAGGGATAAGACATCATATCTCAAATGGAAAAAATCCGGCGGAGACGGTAAGGACAGCGTATTTTATATCGTCAAAAAGGGCGATACCTTGAGCAGGATAGCGAAGGCAAAGAAAACCTCCGCCACTACTATCAAAAAGCTGAATAACCTCTCTTCATCAAAAATCCGCATAGGTCAGGTCATTCAGGTCAAGTATTTCCAGGGCACAGACGACGGCAAGGTATGCACGTATCACGTCGTGCAGAAAAACGAAAAGCTCGCCAACATCGCGAAGTTTTACGGCGTTTCCGCATCTAAGATAAAAAGCAATAACTCGCTTAAATCCAGCACCTTAAAAGCAGGCACGCGCCTTTTGATACGCACTACAAAGAGCAAATACACCCCGCCCAAGGCGACCACGACGAAGGTGTACTATACCGTAAAGAGCGGCGACTGCCTGTATAACATCGCGAAAAAATATAGAACTACCGTGGCAAAAATACAATCGCTTAACGGCATGAAAAATTACAACATATATCCTGGGCAAAAACTCAGGGTAAAATAAAATCAGTAAACAAATCGACCGGCACGTTATAATGCGCACCGGTCTTTTTCATTTCAATAATTCAATTAAAAGCACTCCGTGTATATCTCCGCGAGGTCGTCCTCCGAAAGCTCAACGGGCATATTGCCTAAAAGCCTGCCCTGCGTCGCTAGGACGGTCTTTGCGAATTCGCGAATGTTCGCCTCCGTCATGCCTACCTCTTTAAGCGGCTTTCTCTCCAAAATCTTGTCGAGAAGCAGCGTGAGCGCCGCCCACGGATCACCATCCACGCCCAAAACCTCTCTTAAAACCGCCTCGACGTCCGTCATGTCCGCGCCGTTTTTAGCATATGCCTTGAAGCACGCGGTAAACATGATGTAGTTCGCAAGACCGTGCGGAACATGGAAGTTCGCGCCCACGGGATAGCTCGTCGCGTGGACCGCGCCGCAGCCGGCGTTTGAGAACGCGACGCCCGCCAGGTCGGACGCGATGAGTATGTCGTGTACGCAGTCCTTTACGGAATCCCTGCCGTTTTCGGTTATGTGCTTGTATCCAGCGATTATCATGCGAATAGCCTTTTCCGCGAACATGTCGCTGTATAAGCTGCGCTTGTTGGAGACAAAGCTCTCTATCGCGTGGATGAGCGCGTCTATCGAGCTGGTCGCGAATACGTTATATGGGATAGTCTGCAAAAACTCGTCTACGAGCACCGTTTCGTCGGCATAGAGCTGAGGAAGCGCAAGACCGAGCTTTGTGTGCTTTTTCTTTATCTCAGCTATCGTGAGTCCGGTCATCTCGCTGCCCGTGCCGCAGGTCGTGGGGATGATTATGAGCTGTCTTTGCTTGGGGAGGTCCTTTCCGTGGTCATAAAGCTCCTCGCAGGTGTGCTCGCCGCCGAATACGAACAGCTTGCTCACGTCTATGACCGTGCCGCCGCCTATCGCGAATATCCTGTCGATGTCCTTATTCCTGATAGCTCCAAGCATACCGTCAATCATCTCATCAGAGGGCTCGCCCTTGCCGTACTGCTCCTGATACAGCACGTGACATTTCAGCTCTTTTCCGTCGAGATGGGGCGCCAAAATATACTCGTTCGTCACGATGAGATCCTTTTCACCTATCGCATAATGGTCAAACAATTCCCTTACACTGTCCATAGTCCTGATGACAGGCTTGATTTGAAATAACATCTTTTTCTCCTTTTATTTTAAGCCTAAAGGCTATAATTTCGTTCTTATGCGCTTTCTCAACTCACGCAGCTCGTCCTTATATTCCTTGGGTACACGGAATGAATCTATGCACTTTCCTATCGCCATGAGCACCGTTTCGTCGTCGGGCAATCTATTAAAGAGCACCTTTCGCGTCTCATCTGGATGCTTTATGAACGCGTCGCAAAGCGTCCACGCCGCGCCCATGCGAACGTAATAGTATTGCGTTTTAATGCCGCTTATCACGTCAAGCGCGCGGTCGATATGCTCGTCGTCCAAAAAGTGGCGCTTTATCAAGATTATGCCCGTCCTCGCGACGAACTCCGCATTATCGCCCGTCAAAGAGACGGCATATTCGAACAAACTGTCGTATTTTTTTACCGTAGAGCAAAAGCAATCCACCTCAGCCCATGTCTCAAAGACGTGAGATACGTAGTCGACCTCCGCGAAAAACTCCTGCGGCGTGAGCTTTTTTGTGTATGCGAGGCTCAAGCCCAAAAGTAGCCTCTGTTCAAAGCAATTCTTGTCAAAACACGCTTTAAGTGCATAGTAATCGAGCTTTTTCGCGATATCGCGCAATGTTCCCATGCGCACGCCCAAAACCTCTCCCGCATTCGGCGTAATTTTGCGCTGAAAATCCGCGAAGTCCTTTTCCGCGTTTTGCTGTAGTTTTTCTATCAGTTGTTCGTAAAACAAATCATTATTTCCACTCATAGATATATTATAACATTGCGCAAAAACACCATCAAGTACAATTCCCGTTGCATTTGATGAAAAAATGTTATAGAATAATTCAGAAGATAAATACAATAATTTTGGAGAACGAATTGAAGAAAAATTATCAGCGCGAGCTTGACGAAATAATAGCAAAAACGGGCGAAAGGCGGCCAAGGCTACTGCTGCACGCCTGCTGCGCGCCCTGCTCGAGCTATGTCCTTGAGTATCTCACCGTTTTTTTTGATATAACCCTGTTTTTCTACAATCCCAATATATCCACAAAAGCGGAATATGACAAGCGAGCAGACGAGCTGAAAAGGCTTATCAGCGAGATGCCCTTAGAGGGCAACGTCTCGCTTATCTGCGCAGATTACGCGCACGAGGAATTCTACAGCGCGGCAAAAGGACTGGAAAACGAGCCCGAGCGCGGCGCGAGATGCACCGAGTGCTTCAAGCTGCGCCTTTCGAAAACTGCCGAGCTCGCGCGCGAGATGGATATGGACTACTTCTGCACGACGCTCACCATCAGCCCGCATAAAAACGCGGCGCTTATAAACGATATCGGGGAAGAATACGCCAAGCAATTCGGCGTGCCCTTCCTCCCCTCAGATTTCAAAAAGAAGGAGGGCTTTAAGCGCTCGACCCAGCTTTCAGAGCAATATCACCTCTACAGGCAGAACTACTGCGGCTGCGCTTTCAGCAGGCTGCAAAGCGAAAACAGGTGATCACTTCGGCAAAAACTTGCTTAAACAGTGCTCAAATTCGCCGTTAAGCATGGTAAAAAAGTCGTCTATCACGATTTCGCGCCTATCGGGCAAGCCCTTTTCTATCCACTCGATGAGCAGCCCCGTCGTCATTATCGAAAACATCCTGCTCACGAACTCCGCCTTACCCTCGGGCAGACGGTCGTATTTCGAATAATTCTCCGCAAATTTAAAGAACGTCTTAAACAGATTTCTCTGTAAAAACAGCTCATACTGCGTCCTGTTCTGCGCGTCATAGCCATGCAGCACGAGCTTTCTGTTCTGCGTGAAAAAGTCGACAAGGCGGCCTACGCTGCCCTGCCAATTCGCCCCGCTTCCCTCTTTCGCAAGAAATTCCTCGATCTTATCCATGAGATTATACTCCATGAGATCGTATATATCATTGAAGTAATAGTAAAACGTCTGCCTGTTGACGCCGCACTCCTCGACCAGCTTGGTCACCGTAATCTTGCCTATCGGCATGGATATGAGCATCTTCGTGAACGTGTCGGCGATCAGTTTTTTGGTATAATTCTTCATAGGCCTCCGAAAAAATCAAATAAAAAGACAAAAATCCAATTAAGCCAATTATAGCAAATATTGCTCATTCATGCAAACAAAAACCGCCCATGCTTTATAAAAGTCGGGCGGTCAAACGATCACTCTTTTATCTCGTCAACATCCAAAATCGACGTGCAATGCGGGCAGCGCGTCGCCTCGTCAGGTATCTCCGAGCAGCAGTACGGGCATTTTCTCTTGGGAGCGGGTTCTTCCTTGGGCTTTCTCACGCGGTTTATCGCCTTGACCAAAAAGAACATGACTATCGCGACCACGAAAAATGTGACTATCGCGCTGATAAGCGTACCAAAGCCTATTACGGGGGCGTTTTCACCCGTGCCTACCGTGATGTTCCACGCGTCGTAGTTTATCCCGCCCGTTATTATCGATACGATGGGCAGAAAGATGTTTTGCGTCAGCGCGGTGACTATCGCCGTAAAGGACGAGCCTATCACGAGGCCCACCGCCATGTCTATCACGTTGCCCTTAACGGCAAATTCCTTAAATTCTCCTATTATCTTTTTCATCCGTTCTCCTCCATATCGGCATTTTCGCCGTTTTCATCGTATAGCTTCAGTTCAAACCAGAACACAGAGCCTTCGCCCACCGTGCTTTGTACGCCGTACTTTCCGCCGTGCAGCTCTATCACCCTGCGCACTATGGATAAGCCCAGTCCCGTGCCTATCTGCGCGCGCTTGTGGGATTTATCCAGCTTATAATACCTATCCCAGATGTACTTCAGCTTTTCAGGCTCGATGCCCTCGCCCGTATCCCTTATCTCGATGCGCACGTTGTCGCCAACTATGCGCTCGCTTATCTCCACGCGCTTATCCTCGCCCGTGTAATTCACAGCGTTATTCACGAGGTTGTATATGACCTGGTCTATCTTCGCGCGGTCGGCATATACGAGCGCACTGCCCTGCGATTTAAACGTTATCACGTAGTTTTGCTGTTCGATGAGCTTTTGATATCTCGTGAGCGTCTGTGAGACGGCGGACGTCAAGTCAAAGACCTCTCTCTCCAGCTTCTGCGCGCCCGCTTGCAGCTTGGATACGTCGAGCAGGTCGTTCACGAGCGATGTCAGCCGCGTCGATTCGTCTATTATGACCTGCATATTTTCCGGCGTCTGTTCGCCCGGGATGTCCCTCACTACCTCGGCATATCCCGTTATCATGGTGAGCGGCGTGCGCAGATCGTGTGAAATATTCGCCAAAAGCTCTCGGCGCAGGTTCTCCACCTTTGAAAGCTCTACCTCGGCATAGTTCAACGTCTCGCCCAGCTCCTCGACCTCTCTATATCCCTTTGTGGTAAAGTCGATGTCGTAATCGCCCTGCGCAAGCAGCTTCGCGGAATCGTTGAGCTTTTCAATGGGCTTGGCCGTGCGCCGCGACAATATGAGCGCCAGCACAAACGCAAGCACGAGCAATATCCCGGATACGAAATAAAGCTCCATCTTGAGCGTATCGACCGTCGCGCCCACGGGCGATATCGTGGATTCTATCAAAAGCAGCTTACCGTCCGTTATCACGGAAAAAATTATCGTCTCTATTCCCGCGTCCCGCCGTTTTAACTGGATTTTGCCGAATTCATCGAGTATGCCCTCCTGATAAACGGGGGTTATATTAAGCAGCTTTTCGCCGCCCGCCTCCTCGGTATTCTGATAAATTTGCAGTATGAGCGGATAGGTCAGGCGGTGGACGATGCACGTCGGCGAGACGCACGCGTCCGTTACGTCCATTATAGTCCCGTCGAAAATGCGGATGCACACGTCATAGCGCTCCGCAAGCCCCTCGACATAGCTTTCGTCCATGTTCTCCACGACCGAATGCGCGCAGTCCTTTACGGACGATATCTTTATGTGCTGATATATTTGCTGTAAAAAAACGGTCTGAAGCAGCCACAGCAGCACGAGCATTACCGCCGTGAACGCCGCAAAATAGCCAAAGACCTTTAATTTGATGCTGGTTGACTTATTCCTCAAAGCGATAGCCCACCCCTCGCAGAGTCACTATATGGTCGCGGTATTTTCCGAGACGGGAGCGCAGCAGCTTGATATGCGTATCAAGCGTCCTGTCGTCGCCGTAAAAGTCATAGCCCCAGACATTGTTCAATATCTTGTCGCGCGTGAGCGCAATATTGGCGTTTTTGGTGAGGTATACGAGCAGGTCATACTCCTTGGGGGAAAGCTCCGCCTTCTGCCCGTCTACCGTCACGACATGCGCGGAATAGTCTATTTTAAGCCCGCCGAAGTCCTTCACCTCGTTATTTGATGTCTTTTTCGACCTGTTTATGACGGCGTTTACCCTCATCATGAGCTCGCGCGGTGAAAAGGGCTTAACGACATAGTCATCCACGCCCACCTCAAAGCCGTGGATGCGGTCGTATTCCTCCCCTCTCGCAGAGAGCATTATTATGGGAACGTCCTTTGTCTTTAAGATCTCCCTCGCCGCGGAAAAGCCGTCCAGCTCGGGCATCATCACATCCATTATTATGAGGTCAAAATCCACTGCGCGGCAAAGCTCGACAGCCTCCATGCCGTCGCACGCCTCCGTGACCTTGTAGTTTTCAAATTCAGCGTATTTTCTTATCATTGAGCGAATTTTAGGCTCATCGTCAACGACCAGTAAATGATACATAGGCTTGTCCTCCGTAAATTATCATATAAATGATAATCGTTCAATGTGTATGTGACGTGACTGTTATTTAAAAATTAGATCTTCCACTCGCGGCTTTTTTGCGCGGGGTTTTCGCGCTTTGCGCGCTTGGGGGCATCCTCCTGCGTCTGCACGTTGCGCCGCTCCTTATTGTCATTTCTTATGAGCTTTAACGGCGGGGTCGCCACGCCCTGCTTTGATACGTTTAACAAAATGCCCATCATGCACATGAATATCACGACGCTCGTTCCGCCGTAGCTCACAAAGGGCAGAACCACGCCCGTGTTGGGCAGTACGCTCGTCGCGACGCCTATGTTGAGCACGACCTGTATAGCGAATATCGCCGTGACGCCCGTCGCCAGCAGCTTTCCCGTCAAATCAGGCGCATTTTGTGCGATCTTAACGCCACGCCAAATGATATACGCATATAGGCCTATCACGCAGATGCACCCGAAAAGCCCCAATTCCTCCGCGATTATCGCGAATATGAAGTCCGTCTCACCCAGCGACAGCCAGAGGTATTTCTGAATGGAGTTTCCCAGCCCCTTTCCGAAAAGCCCGCCCGTACCTATCGCGTAAAGCGACTGCTGGACCTGCCACTTTTTATCCCTGTCCACCTCATCATAGGGCAGACCGAGCGTCTCCTTTAATACGTTTATCCACGAGCTTATTCTATCCACTCTGTAGCTCGCGAAGAACATGATCAATATCAGCCCCGCGCCGATTATGCCGATTACGACAAGAAGCTGCTTTATATCAAACCCGCCCACGAATATCATGGACAAAAACAGCAGAGTATAGCAGATTATCGCGGAGAAATTCCTCTGAAAATACGTTATTACGCATATCGCCGCCCACACGCCGACATAGGGCAGAAAGTTCCTGCTAAAGCGCATCACCTTTCGCGGGTTTGCGCCGATGTCACAGCCCATGTATATTATCATCGCCGCCTTCATGGGTTCCGCGGGCATGAGCGTTATGCCGAATACCCTTATCCACCTCGATGAATCGTTCGTGGACGAGCCTATTCCGGGCACGAACACGAGCACGGACAGCACAAATCCCAGCACCAATATCCAGAAATACGTGCGCTTATACATGGGAATGGGCGCGTTGAACGTGTTTTTCTTTATGCAGTAAAAGCGGTGATAGTCAAAATGCGCAAGACCGAGCATGAACACAAAGCCCGCCGCGACGAATATGAACTGTTTTATGAAGAAATACTCCGAGCTGCCGCTGGAGGCATTTCTGTATTCGGATGCATAATAACTCGAGCTGAAAACCATAACGAGGCCCAAGGCAATGAGCAATATCACAGGCACCAAAAGCAGGTAGTCTATCGTCTTTTTATAGACCACGCGCGTTTCGCGCACAGAGTGCGCCCTGTTTTCGCCGTCCCTGCGGCGCCTTCTTTCCTCAAGCGACGTTATGTTTCCCATTTAAAGATTACTCCAGGCTCTTTGCTATCTGCTTAAAGACCTCTCCGCGCTGTTCAAAGCACTTAAACATATCCCAGCTCGCGCACGCGGGCGAAAGCAATACGTTTTCTCCCTCACCGGCAAGCTCATACGCCTTTTTGACGGCCTGCTCGAATGTATCAACAAGCGCATAGGACGTAAATCCCGCCTTATCCGCAGCCGCCTTTATCTTCATCTTAGTCGCACCCAATATGACGACGCTCTTGATGTTTTTAGTAAAGGACGCGAAAAGCTCGTCAAACTCACTACCCTTGTCGTATCCGCCGAGTATGAGTACCGTGGGCGCCTTCATCGCGGCGATCGCCTTCATGGTCGCGTCCGGGTTCGTGCCCTTGCTGTCGTTTATGAACATCACGCCGTGGACCGTCCCCACGAACTCTATCCTGTGCTCAACGCCCTTGAACGTCTTTAGCGTATGCGCGACTACATCCGCGCTCACGCCCATGCACATCGACAATGCAGTCGCGGCGAGCGCGTTTTCGAGATTATGCTCACCGGGGATGTATACGTCGTCCGCCGCGCACACATCCGCGAAAAAGTCTCCGTTTTTAAATACTATGCGGCCGTCCTTGACAAAAGCACCCTCGACCTCTTCATTATGAGAAAACCAGAGCAGCTTTGCATTTTTAATATTACACGCCTGTTCACTCGCGAGCTTATCGTCCTTGTTGAGTATAGCATAGTCCTTTTCCGTCATGTTTTCAAACATGCGCATCTTGCAGGCCGTGTAGTATTCCATCGTGCCGAAGCGGTTCAGGTGATCCTCTGTGACGTTTAAAAGCGCCGCCGCACGCGGATGGAAGGTGTCTATCGTCTCAAGCTGGAGCGCTGCCGTCTCCGCGACTATCACATCCCCCGCCTTTGTCTCAAGGGAATGTTCGCATATGGGCGTGCCGATGTTTCCCAAAACGAACGTATTTTTGCCCGCGTTTTTAAATATCTCGCCTGTTAGCGCGGTCGTGGTGGTCTTTCCGTTCGTGCCGCTTATGCACACGAAATCCGCCTGAGCCGTCAGGTAACCCAGCTCGATCTCCGCAATGACTGGCTTTTTAAGCTCCTTTGCGAGGTCGACAAACGGGAGCTTCACGGGGACTCCCGGGCTCATCACTAAAATATCCGCCTCGCGCACGACCTCGCAGGGATCCGCCTCAAAGCGCAGTATGCAGCCCTCCTCAACGCCCTTTAGGTCAAAGCTCTTTTGCGGCTTCGCGTCATATAAAATGACCGTCGCGCCCAGTTTTTTTAACAGCTTTGCCGCGGAAATGCCGCTTGCGGCCATGCCCACGACCATTACTCTTTTATCCTTAAAATCCATAGCCTTTTACCTCTCAATATGAAAGTCCGAGCAGCACGAGCAGACAGAGCATCGCCGTGATTATCATATACATCGCGACGATCTTCGTCTCATGAATGCCGCAGAGCTCGAAGTGATGATGCAGAGGCGCCATCTTGAACACGCGCTTTTTGGTGCGCTTATAGTGCGCGACCTGTATTATGCAGGAAAGAGACGAAAGCACGTACATCAGCCCCATCACGGGTATAATTATCTGAAGTCGGCTGATAATTGCGAGCATGGACAGCGCGCCGCCCAAAAAGAACGCGCCCGTATCGCCCATGAACACCTTTGCGGGATATGCGTTATAGCGCAAAAAGCCCAATATGCCGCCCGTCAGCGCCGCGGCGAATATCATCAAGTCACGCGACCACGTAAATGTGGAAATCAGCCCTAAGAATATCACGGCGAACGTCGCGGAGTTTATCACGCTCACGCCGCCCGCGAGACCGTCGAGGCCGTCCGTGAGGTTGACGCTGTTCGTAAGCGCCATCAGGAAGAATATGTTAAACGGGATGTAGAACCAGCCGAAATCCACATTTATATCCGCAATGGGGATATAGATGTTGCTGCCGATAGCCGTGTCGAGATACGCATAGACGGATATCAACGCGCCGAAAACGAACTGCAATATCAGCTTCTGCTTGGGCGTGAGTCCCTCGCTCCTGTGCTTTAATACGATTATCATGTCGTCGATAAGACCTATCAGCCCATATGCGAGCGCGCCTATGAGCGCAAACCATGCGTAAAACGTCTCCTTGCCCAAAAACACGAGCATCGCCGCGATAACGCCTATCATTATCATGACGCCGCCCATGGTGGGCGTTCCCTCTTTTTTGAGGTGAGCCTGCGGGCCGTCTTACGTGCTGACCTGCCTTGTGCTTTTTAAGCGCAGGTATTATGAATCTGCCCGAGATGACCGCCGCCGCAAATGCGATAAACACGGCGGATACTATAATTCTTAAATTTGTCATACGTTCCCTCTTATAATATCATTTAAAATGTCTAAAACGCCCAAAAGAGCACTCCGTTATGGCGTACTCTTTTATATGCGTTATCTTCCCAACTCATCCAGCAGCTCGCTCACCACGACCTTTTCATCGAACGGGTGCTTCACGCCGCAGATCTCCTGATAATCCTCATGCCCCTTGCCGCAAAGGACTATGACGTCGTCCTTTTGGGCGTGCTCAAGGGCGTATTTTATGGCATCCCGCCTGTTTTCAATCCTTATATACTGCCCGCCTGATTTTTCCAGTCCGGGGATTATCATGTCGATTATCTCCTCCGGGTCCTCATAGCGCGGGTTATCCGAGGTGACTATGGAGAAATCCGCAATTCTTCCCGATATCTCGCCCATTATCGGCCTTTTCAGCTTATCTCTGTTTCCGCCGCAGCCGAATATGCTCACGACGCGCCCCTTTGCGAAGCCCTTTACGGTCTTTAAAGTGCTTTCAAGGCTGTCAGGTGTGTGGCAATAGTCTAATATTATGCTGTAATCGCCGCCGCGCGTATCCAATCTCTGGAAGCGTCCCGCGACGCATTGCAGGCCGTTTATGCCTGCGTGGATGTCCTCGTCGTCGATGCCCAGCATTTTGCACATCGCCGCCGCGCCCAGCGTGTTATATACGGTGAATCTGCCCGGAATCGCGGAATCTATCTTGAGATCGCCGTATTTTGATATTGCGTCGTATTTGCAGCCGTGCGGCGTAAGCTCGATGTTCTGCGCCTTGAAATCCGCGTCGCTGTCTATGCCAAACGTATAGACCTTGCCCTTAGCGGCCTTTTCCATCACGCCCGCGTAGCTGTCGTCCGCATTTATTACGGAGATATCGCTCATGGTAAACAGCATCGCCTTTGCGTCCGCATATGCCTCCATCGTCTTGTGGAAGTCGAGGTGATCCTGCGTGAGGTTTGTGAAGATCGCTCCGGCAAAATGCAGCCCCGCCACTCTCTTTAACACGAGCGAATGCGACGAGACTTCCATTATGACGTCATCGCAGCCCTTCTCCACCATCTGCGCCAAAAGCGCCTGAAGGTCGATGGATTCGGGCGTCGTGCGCTCCGTGTGGATATGCTCGCTGCCTATCATGTTCTCTATCGTGCCGATGAGCCCGACCTTGCGTCCCAGCTTCTCCAGCACGTTTTTTATCATATATGTAGTCGAGGTCTTTCCGTTTGTGCCCGTTACGCCTATCAGACAGACCTTTTCGGACGGTCTGCCGTAAAAGTTCGCGGAGATCTCCGCCATCGCGAGGCGGTCGTCCTCCACCAATACCTGCGTACAGTCAAGCTCCAAAAGATGCGTGACCACGAGGCACACTGCGCCGTTCACGACGGCCGTAGGCGCGTATTTATGCCCGTCCGTCTTATATCCCTGAATGCAGAAGAACAGCCCGCCCGGGGTCACATTGCGCGAGTCGTTATAAATGCCCGTGATGTCGATATCGGCTTGACCGTGTACCGTGCATTTGACGTCCTTTAAGAGTTCATTCAATTTCATACAATTCCACCGACTTTCCTTTGAGTTATTGATGAATTTTTCAGCCTATAGTCAGCTTGACCGTCTCTCCCTTTTTGAGCTTTTTGCCCGCCTCGGGCTGCTGTGAGGTGACGGTGCCGTCCGTCTGTCCGGAAAGCTCTGCGGAAAAACCGCTCTGCTCGAGCAATGCCTTTGCGTCCGAAACGGACTTTCCCGTAACATCGGGAACGGCGATCTTCCCAGACTTTCCCGCAGCCTTTGCGGCGATCGTGCTTCCCGAAAGCACCCTTGCGCCCTGCGTGGGCGATTGTGCGATTATAGTGCCGCTTCCGTCAAAATCCAGTATCAAGCCGGATTTTTCGAGAATTTCCTCGGCCTCTTCAAAGCTCTTTCCCGTGATATCGGGGACTCTCACCGTCTTTTCGGCGTTATCCGTCTCCTGCGCAGGGACGCCGCCGTACTTTAAGCACTTTTCCAAAACGTCCTTGGCATAGGGCGCAGCGACGACCGAACCGTAGGTCACTGCGACATTAGGCTCATATACTATAAATAATACCACATATTTCGGATTATCGGCAGGTGCAAATCCTATAAATGAAGAAATATTTTTTCCCGAGACGATTTTTCCGTCCTCATAGACCTGCGCAGTGCCCGTCTTGCCGCCCACGGCATAGCCGTCTATCCTCGCGTTTGACCCGGAGCCTTCATCGACCACGCTTTGCAATATCGCGCGCATCTTTTGAGAGGTGTCCTCCGATATGACCTGCTCGCCCTTTTTATCTGAAAAATCCTCGACTGTCTTTCCGTCCGCGTCCTCTAAGCGAGATACGAGCGAGGGCGTGTTCAGCGTTCCGCCGTTTATGACCGCGCTCACGGCGTTTATGAGCTGAAGCGGTGTCACCGCGACGCTCTGCCCGAAGCCTATTCTCGCAAGGTCGTTATCCGTGACGTACTTTTTATCCGTGACGATGCCCGCCGCCTCGGAGGAATAATCTATGCCCGTCTTTTTGCCGAATCCAAAGGACTTTATGTAGTCATAGAACGTGTCCTTACCCATTTTTAGCGCCATGCTCACAAAGCAGGGATTGCATGAGTTTTGAACTGCCTGCGTGAGGTTCTGATGCCCGTGCGGCCTGCCCGATCTCCAGCACTTTATCTTTTCGCCGTTCACGAGCGCATAGCCGTTGCAGTTATACTCGCTTTCCAGCGTCGCCGTCCCGCTGTCTAAAGCGGAGGCCGTCGTTATTATTTTAAAAGTCGAGCCCGGTTCATAGCTGTCCACGGCGGCGGTGTTCCTAGATAACGCCATGAGTGTGGATGTGTCGTCCCTCGGCAGGTCGTTTAAATCCGCCTCCGGATAGTTGCACATTCCCAGCACGTCCGAGTTTTCCGGGTCCATCACTATGCAGACCACCTTTTTTGCGTCGTTCGCCTCATATGCCTCCTTTGCGGCGGTCTCCGCAAAGCCCTGTATGGCGGCGTCTATCGTCAAAACGACGTTTAAGCCCTCCTCCGGTGCGATGTACTCCTGCTGCGTTCCCTCGATAGTGCGCCCCTGCGCGTCAATCAGCGCAAGCGCCGTGCCGTCATAGCCGGAAAGATACTCGTCATACTGCTTTTCAAGTCCCTCCTGACCGTCGCCATCCGCGTTCGTGTACCCCAGCACTTGCGACATAAAGCTGCCATAGGGATAGTATCTCTTTACATCGGTAAAAAATTCCACGCCGTCTAAATTAAGCGCGCTTATCTGCTCGACCTGTTCATTTGTGAGAAATCTCTTTATCCAAATCTCGGTCTTGCTCTTATCGCACGCCTTTTCGTATATCGTATCTTCATCCACGCCGATTATGGGGGAAAGCAGCGCGGCCAACTCCCTCTCGCCGTCCTTTTCGATGTCCTTGGGCATGAGCAGCAGGCTCTTTACCGTCGCGCTCTGCGCCAAAACCTCGCCGTTAGCGTCTAAGATCTTTCCCCGCGTCGCGGAGATCGTTATCTCTTTCGTCCACTGGTTGGATGCCTCGTCTTCAAACTTCGCGCTTCTCACGACCATCAGATTGACGAGGGCTATAAGCACAACACTAAAACAAAAGACCACGACCAAAAAAAGGGCCGTCAGTCTCTTGTTTCTATCTATCGGTTTATTTCGTTTTTCCCTATTCACTCAAAAACACCTCTGGCGTATTATTCGAAATCCCCCTTGAGCAGCTTTTCAAAAAAGCCGGGCTCCTTTTCGTCGGATTTTGTCTCGCTACTATGTGTATTCTCCGTTGACAACTCAATATATCTTATTTGAGAATTTTCCGCAAAGCCCATGCCCAAAAGCGCGGCCTTGTTCTGAACGTCCCTTAAATCGGACTTTTCGAGGATGCTTATCTCCATGCTGTCCAGCTTGCTCGCGTATTCGTCTATCTGCGTCTGAAGCTCTCTGTTCGACTTACCCATTTCGGATATCGCGGCATAGCGCCAGATTATCCCCGCGAAAAGGCAAAAGGCGACGGTGATTAGGGATATCGTAAAGGCGGCAGTCCTGCGCGCGGCCTTCGTCGCAGGGGAGACCTTTTCCACCACGTTTACGCGCTCGCGCTTTTGCGGCGCGCCGACTATGGGAGTATCCCACTCGGTGTATACGATATCGGGTATTGCGTTGTTGTTTAACTTTCTTGCCGTCTGCTGTGCCATTTTCTTTCCTCTATTTTTCTATGTTATTCGTTAATATCGTGTTCTTTCAAATATCCTCAGCTTTGCGCTGTGCGCCCTGTTGTTTATGAGCATCTCCTCTGCCGAGGGGATTATTGGCTTTGAATTTACGCATTTGCCGAGAGGGACCTTTCCGCATACGCATTGCGGGAAATCCGGCGGGCATGTGCAGGGATTCTGCGCGGTTTTGAACGCCCGCTTCACCGCTCTATCCTCCAGACTGTGGAAGGTTATCACTGCCAATCTTCCGCCCGGGTTGAGCGCGTTTATAAAGCTGTCCATGGCCGCCCCCAGCCCGTCAAGCTCCGCGTTGACCTCTATCCTTATCGCCTGAAACGTCCTCTTCGCGGGGTGTCCGCCTGTGCGTCTCGCCGCGGCGGGTATCGCGTTTTTGACGATCTCCGCAAGCTCCAAGGTGTTTTCTATCGGACGGTTTTTGACTATCGCCGCCGCTATCTTTGAAGAAAACTTTTCTTCGCCGTATTCGTATAATATCCTGCGCAGGTCGGCTTCGTCATAGTCGTTTACCACCTCATATGCGCTTAACGGCGCGGAGGCATCCATGCGCATATCCAGCCGCGCTTCCTTATTATATGAAAAGCCACGTTCCGCCTCATCCAACTGAAAGCTGGATACGCCGAGGTCGAGCAAAGCTCCGTCCACGCCCGAAATCCCGAGGTTTTTAAGCACCTGCGCGATGTTTTTAAAATCGTCATGCACGAACGCGACCCTGTCAATATAGGGCGCAAGGCGGATTTTGCAGCGCTCTATCGCCGCTTCGTCCTTATCTATCGCGATAAGCCGCGCGCTCGGGCTGCGCTGTAATATGCCCTCGCTGTGGCCGCCGCCGCCCAGTGTGCCGTCCACAAATATGCAGTTTTCTCTATCCAATTCGAGCGCCGCAAGGCATTGCTCGTAAAGTACAGGTATATGGCTCATATTCCCAGCTCCGCCAGTTTGGCAAATATCTCGTCAAAGTCCTCGTCCGTTCCGTCGAGGTAGTTCTCCCACTCATCGGGATCCCAAATCTCCACGCGGTTCTGTACGCCGTTTACGACGGCCTCCTTTTCAAGACCGGCATATTGACGCAGCTTCTGCGGGAGGAGTATCCTCCCCTGCTTGTCCGTCTCTGTCTCGCTCGCGGAGGCGTACAATCTTCTTATAAATGTTTGCAGCTTCATGTCGGTGGTGGGGATGTTCGCGATGTTTGCGGTAAATGCGTCCCATCCCTCGCGGGAAAAGACGAAAATGCACTTCACCGTTCCGCGGCACATGACGAACTTCTCGCCCAGCTCTTCGCGGAATTTCGCGGGCATAAAGACTCTGCCTTTTGCGTCGATATTATGTTGATACGAGCCTATAGGCATGTCCCTGAGTCCTCACTTTCACCATTCTTCACCATTTTCATGAATTTCTGCACCACTTATATCCATTATACCATTATTTTTATTGTTTTCAATAGCTTTTTGGGTTGTTTTTAAATTTTTAACATGGGAGCTTTTGTCAAAAAAACGTGGAAAATGGATAAAAAAAGAGCTCTGTTCCAAAACATGGAATAAAGCTCCTTAAATCAGTCTGTCATTATTAAATTACTCGAACGATATCGCGCTCTTTGAGAGTATCTGTTCATCCGTCCTCTCCAGCTCATGGGCGTCTTTCGTGAGTACGTACATAAAAATGCTCACGTCCTTTTCGGCAAAATACTTCGCATATACCCTCCCTTTCATATTTACGGGAGCGAGCGGTTGTCTGCAATCATACGCAGGTGCGCCGTATTGCAGATAGGACTGCACAAAGCCGTCATATCTATGCGCACAGCCGTTTACGGTCAAGTCCGCATCTATGCGCGTCCAGCCGTCCATGCCGAGATATTCGCAGTTTTCGTTATACGTTATTTTCCAATCAAAAACGGCGTTATCTGCATTTAACCCGAAATCCCTCAATACGAGATTGTGATAGTCAAACTCAGGCACGAGCGCCGTGCTGGACTCGTCCAAAACATACTCCCCGCCAACTTTTTTAAAGCCAAAGGGCACGCCGTCCGCCGTCTTTACGGCATATGCGCCGTAAAAGCTGCTGTATAAGGGCGAAGCCTCATCATAAAGCTCGCTGCATCCCTTTAAAGGATCGAACTGCGCAAAGTTATACATTATAGTGAGCTGCGTCCCCGGGCGGGAGACGAATCTCGAAAATCCCGCGTCCGCGTTAAACGTCATCACGAACGGATACCACTCCCTCTCGCTCGTGGAAAAGCCGCCGGGTATGGATATGTCGATATTCTCCTTCGCGATAAGGCTGTCCCTGGCGTTTATCGCGGAATACACGCCCATGACCGCCATGCTCTCAAAAAGGCGCATGAAAGGACACAGCAGCAGCAATACCGTCGCCGCTGTTATCGCAATAGCCCGTAATAGCCTATGCCCCTTTTTCATATTAAAGGGCCTTGATGTCCTCTTCCGTCACCATGGGGATGTTATGCTCATCCAGCACCGCGCACGCCTTGTCGTTGTCGTTGACCCTGATCACGACATACGCATTCATGCCGGAAACCGTGATAAAGGCATACATGTACTCTATGTTGATGTCGTTTTCGGCGAGTATGTCCAGCACATTGGAAAGCCCTCCTGGAACATCGGGAATCGCGATGCCTATAACATCCGTCACGGAGACTACGCAGCCCTGCTCCTTTAATACTTCAAACGCATTGTCCGTATCGCTCACTATCATCCTCAAAATGCCGAAATCGCGAGTATCGGCGACGCACAGCGCCCTGATGTCGATATGCGCCTCGGCGAGAGCCTTTGCCGCATAGAGCACCGTTCCCTTTTTGTTCTCCGCAAAAAGCGATATCTGTTTGATGGTCATTATATTTTCCTCCTTAGCCCTTATAGAGATTTCTCTTGTCTATTACCCTTACAGCCTTGCCCTCGCTCCTTATGATGGACTTGGGCTCGACTATGCTTACCTTTGCGTATATTCCCAATACGGACTTGAGCGCGGCGGTTATCTCCTGCTCCTTATCCGCAATGCGGTCGATTGTATCGGAGAATAGCTCGGGCGTCATCTCGACCTTGACCTCGATGTTGTCGCTGTTCTTCTGCCTGTCGACTATTATCTGATAGTTCGAGGTGAGACCCTTATTTAACAGAACCATCTCGATCTGCGACGGGAATACGTTCACGCCCTTGACTATGAGCATATCGTCGCTCCTGCCCATGGGCTTGGTCATTTTTACGAACGTCCTGCCGCATGAGCACTTTTCATGGGAGAGTATGCAGATATCGCGCGTGCGGTAACGCATGAGCGGGAACGCCTCCTTGGTGATGCTCGTGAACACGAGCTCGCCCTTTTGTCCGTCGGGAAGGACTTCACCCGTGACGGGGTCAATGACCTCGGCGATGAAGTGGTCTTCATTTATATGCATACCCGTCTGCTCTTCACACTCAAACGCGACGCCCGGGCCGGATATCTCGGTCAAGCCGTAAATGTCATATGCCTTTATGCCCAGACTGTTTTCGATATCCTCTCTCATCTCCTGCGTCCATGCCTCCGCGCCGAAGATGCCCGCCTTGAGCTTTATTTTATCCTTTAAGCCCTTTTCCTCTATCGTCTCCGCGAGATATGCGGCGTATGAGGGCGTACAGCAAAGTATCGTAGAGCCTAAATCGACCATGAACTGAATCTGTCTGTCCGTGTTTCCCGAGGACATGGGCAGCGTCAGCGAGCCGACCTTATGCGAGCCGCCGTTTAAGCCGGGGCCGCCCGTGAAAAGGCCGTAGCCGTAGCTCACGTGGACCACATCGTCACGTGTACCGCCCGCAGCTACTATCGCGCGCGCGCAGCAATCCTCCCAGAGGTCGATATCGTGCTGAGTGTAAAACGCCACGACTCTCCTGCCCGTTGTGCCGCTCGTGGACTGTATCCTCACGCAGTCTGAAAGCGGACACGCGAGCAGTCCGTAGGGATATGCCTCTCTTAAATCATCCTTTGTCAAAAAGGGCAGCTTGTGAAGGTCGTCGCGCCCCTTGATATCCTCCGGCTTGACGCCCTTTTCGTCCATCATGCTGCGGTAGTATTCGACGTTCTCATATACCCTTTTTACAGCATCCACAAGGCGATCATCCTGCCACTTTTTTATTTGCTCCGGTGAAGCAGTTTCAATTTCCTTTTGATAGTAGTTGCTCATTTGTTCCTCCGTTTAATTCCGTTTAATAATGTGGTGTTGCCAGACTGTCTAAAAGTCATGCCCTTCCGCCCTTTTTCATCGACTCAGCTCAATCGACGTACCTAAGTACGCCTCATTCGCCTCGCTCGAAAAATGACGAAAAATCAAGCCTTTTAAACAGTCTGTTGTGTTGGATAGCTTTTCATACCGAAAATTTGGTTAATGGACAGTATAAAAAGCTTATATCTCATATCCTGCCCTGAACGCCTTTATATTCATCTCGCAAAAGGCGGGTTTCACGGTGTTTTTAATGGCCTCGAGCCATTTTTCCTCCGGAATATCGAGGTGCTTCGCGAGACGGGACATGAGCACGATGTTCACCGCCTTTACGCTGCCCGCTTCCTTAGCTATCTTGAGCGCGTCTATCTCCTCGACGTCTACTCCCTTTTCCCGCAGCTCATCCAGCACCTGCGCGGGGTATTTCGCCGCGCCCGTGATGACGGGCATGGGGTCTATCTGCTGTGAGTTTACGATGACTCTCCCGCCCTTTTTAAGGCAGGGCAGCCATCTCGCCGCCTCTAGCTTTTCAAACGAGACTATCTGATCCGCCTCGCCCTTTTCGATTATGGGCGAATAGACCTTGTCGCCGTAGCGGACATACGTCACGACGGAACCACCCCTCTGGCTCATTCCGTGAACCTCGGAGACCTTTACGTCATAGCCCTCGTCTATGAGCAGGCGCCCCAAAAGCTTACTCGCCAAAAGCGAACCCTGACCGCCTACACCAACTATCATAATGCTCTTTACGCTCATCATTCACCCTCCTTTGCCGAAAGTGCGCCGAATTTGCAAAGCTCCTCACAAACGCCGCAGCCCACGCACTGCGTGGTATCTATGACCGCCTTCTTCTCCCTGAAGCTGATTGCGGGGCAACCCAACTTCATGCAGCTCTTACAGCCCACGCACTTCTCTGCATCAGCGATAACGGGCGCCTTGGGCTTAACATATTTGAGCAGAACGCACGGTCTCCTTGAGATTATAACGGAAGGTTCGTCTGCCGCAAGCTCGCGCTTTATGACCTCCTCGCACTGCTTCAAGTCATACGGGTCGACAACCGTTACGCGGTTTATGCCCAGCGCTCTGCAAAGGGACTCTAAGTCTATCTTGCCCGCAGGGTCGCCCTTTATGTTATATCCGGTGGTCGGGTTCTGCTGATGTCCCGTCATGCCCGTTATCGAATTATCGAGTATTATCACCGTTGAATTGCTCATGTTATATGCGATATCCGCAAGGCCGGTCATGCCAGAGTGCATGAATGTGGAATCGCCAATCACCGCGACGCTCTTTTTCACCGCATCGTCGCCGCCCGCCTTGTTGAAGCCGTGCAGACCGGATATGGACGCGCCCATGCAAAGGGTCATGTCCATGGCGTTGAGCGGGGGCTGCGCGCCCAGCGTATAGCAGCCGATGTCGCCTAACACTGTTATCTTGTTCTTCGCGAGGACGTAGTATATGCCCCTGTGCGGACATCCAGGACACATCACCGGGGGACGCACGGGTATGGGCGTGTTCGCCGCGTCGGACTGCTTTTCATCCATGCCGAACGCGCGCGCAACTGCCGCCTGTGAAAGCTCGCCGATGGGCGAGAACAGCTCCTTGCCCATGCATTCTATACCCAGCGCCTTGACGAATGTCTCTATGACGCCGTCCAGCTCCTCTATGACATAGAGCTTTTCGACCTTCGCCGCAAACTCCCTTATGAGAGCATCGGGCAGAGGGTTGACCATGCCCAGCTTTAACACATTTACCGTATCGCCAAGAACCTCTTTGACGTACTGATACGCCGTGCCTGAGGTTATCACGCCTATTTTGCTGTCCGCATACTCCGCCCTGTTGAGGGGTGAGGTCTGCGCGTATTTCGCAAGCGCCGCCGTCCGCTCCTCCACGATGGGATGGCGCTTTTTAGCATATCTGGGCATCATTATGAACTTTTCGGGACATTTTTTGTATTCCTTTGCGGGAACATCCGTCCTTTCACCCGTATCGACTATACTCTGTGAGTGGGATATCCTCGTACACATCCTTACCATAACGGCGGTGTCAAATTTTTCGCTTATCTCATATGCGAGCTTTACGAAATCCCTCGCCTCCTCGGAATCCGCCGGCTCGAGCATGGGCAGCTTTGCCGCTATGGCATAGTGGCGGGAATCCTGCTCATTTTGTGATGAATGCATACCCGGGTCATCCGCGACGAATATGACCATTCCGCCGTTTATTCCCGTATATGATAATGTGAAAAGCGGGTCAGCCGCGACGTTTAAGCCGACGTGCTTCATCGCGCAGGCGCTCCTAACGCCCCGCATAGCCGCACCGAACGCCGCTTCAACGGCAACCTTCTCATTGGGCGCCCACTCGCAGTATATTTCATCAAACTTGGCCGCCTCCTCTGTTATCTCCGTGCTGGGCGTGCCAGGATAGCTCGATACAAACGAGCATCCCGCCTCATAAAGACCCCTCGCCGCGGCGGCGTTTCCTATCATCAGTTTTTTCACTTTGCTCCTCACTTTCCTTCAGGCTTGTCGCGCAGGTCGACTATCCTCTTCGCCTTACCCTGAAATCTCTCAAGCGACTTGGGCATCGCGAGCGATATCTTCGCCTGAAGCCCCAATACGCTGTGCATCTTTTCCTTTATCTCGTTCTGAAGCTCCTCTAACTTGCCGTAGCTCTCGAGCAGCTCCGCGTTGTTTAACTCGACCTTTATCTCCAAATTGTCCTTGAAGTTCTCCCTGCGTACTATGAGCTGATAGTGCGGGCCGATGTTCTCTATTCCCATGAGCACGCTCTCTATCTGTGTCGGGAACACGTTCACGCCCTTTATTATGAGCATGTCGTCCGTCCTGCCCATGGTCTTTGCCATGCGCACATGCGTCCTTCCGCACTTGCACGGCTCGTAATCCAGCTTGGTTATGTCCTTCGTGCGGTAGCGCAGCACGGGCATTCCCCGCCTCGTGAGCGTGGTCACGACCAGCTCACCCGATTCGCCCGCGCCCAGGCGCTCGCCCGTCTCGGTGTTTATTATCTCAGGCAGGAAGTGATCCTCCGCAAAGTGCATACCCGCGCGCTCGGTGCAGTCCCCCGAAACGCCCGGGCCGCCCAGCTCGGTCATGCCGTAGTTGTCGGAGACGTATATCCCCATCGTCTGCTCGATGGCGCTTCTCATCTCGGGCGTACACGGCTCACTGCCCAGTATGCCCAACTTTAGCTTATAATCCGCCTTGGTGTGCGCCTTATCCTCCCTCATTGCCTCGCTTAAATAAAGCGCATAGGAGGGCGTCGCCACCAGCCCCGTAACGCCGAAGTCCCTCATCATCATGAGCTGCTTCATAGTGTTTCCCGAGGACGCGGGGATGACCGTCGCACCTATTTTTTCAAGGCCGTAATGCAGCCCGAGCGCACCCGTAAACAGGCCGTAGCCGAACGAGACCTGGATGATATCCGAGCTCGTCACGCCGCCCGCGACGGCGACTCTCGCAACGCAGTCGCTCCAAATATCGAGATCCTCCTTTGTATATACTCCGACAGTGGGCTTGCCCGTTGTGCCGGAGGATGCGTGTATCCTCACGACGTCGTCCATAGGCACACTCGATAATCCAAAGGGATAGTTCTCTCTGAAATCCTCCTTCGTCGTAAACGGAATATACTGTATGTCGGACAGCTGCTTGATCTTTTCGCCGTCATATATCTTCGCGTCGGTCAGCTTTTTGTGATAAAATTCGCAGTTGTTATAGCAATAGGCGACCGTCCTTTTAAGCCGTTCGAGCTGAAGGCTCTCTATTTCCTTTCTCGGCATCGTCTCGATGTCCTTGCAAAAGTAATTCATCTTGTTTACCTTTCTAAAATAATGGATAATATGAAACGCCTCATGCGGGCATATCTTTTATAGTTATTTTATAATAGTATAGCACTCATCGCCTGTCAGGTAAAGAAAAAAATGCCCCACGTTCCCCGCCGCCGGTTGCAATACGCACGCTTTTGCGTTATTATAGTTTGAATAATAATGAGAGGTTAGTCATGATAATAGATTTTCATACACATGCGTTTCCGGACGCGATAGCCGTGCGCGCTATAGATAAGCTCGCCCGCCTTTCGCACACCACCCCCTGCCATAACGGCACGGTCGCCGACCTCAAAAGAGCGATGAACGAGGGCGGAGTGGATATGAGCGTGCTCCTCCCCGTGGTGACCACGCCCAGGCAGTTTGACTCCATAAACGCCTTCGCCGCGTCGCATAACAACAAGGGCGGCATAATCTCCTTTGGCGGCATCCACCCAGACTGCGAAAATACGTATGATAAGCTGAAGCAGATAAAATCCATGGGATTAAAGGGCATAAAGCTGCACCCCGACTATCAGAACACGTTTGTGGACGACGAAAAATACATCCGCATAATCTCACAGGCGGTCGAGCTGGGGCTTATCGTCACGCTGCACGCGGGCGTGGACGTCGGCTACCCTGACACCGTCCACTGCACGCCCGAGCGCTCCTTAAACATGCTCAAGGCCGTCTATGGAGATGAGCTGAATATCCCCCGTCCGCAGATAGTCTTTGCGCATATGGGCGGCGCGGATATGTATGATGATGTTATGAAATACCTCGCGGGCAAGGACGTATTTTTCGACACGGCGTATTGTCTCGATAAGATGCCCGTGCAGGATGTCGTAAAGCTGATACGCACACACGGCGCGCGCAAAATGCTCTTCGCGACGGATTCTCCTTGGGGCGAGCCCAAAAAATTCGTGCGCATTTTAAACGAGCTTCCGATAACGCAGGAAGAACGGCGGCTCATATCGCATGAAAACGCCCAAAAGCTGCTCGATATATAAATTTACAAAAAAAACGCCCGTGAGGAGCTTATCCCCGCGGGCTTTTATCATCCGATTTATTTCGTCAATTCCTGCATGGTGTTCATCGCCGTATCGACGAGCTTATAAAGCTTTTCATCAGCGTCCTTTTTATTCGCGCCCTTTGTGAAGCAATATGCCTTGAGTTTAGGTTCCGTTCCGGAGGGACGCAGTATGAGCTTTGCGCCGTCCAGCTCGAATATGAGCACATTCGCCTGGGGCAGGTCGACCTTTTCATCCTCGCGCGTGCGCATGTCGTGCCGCTTGCCTTTCATTAAATCTGTGACCGCGACCACGTCATACTCGCCTATTTTGCGCGGAACGTTCTCCCTGAGCTCTGAGACAGCGCCGGAAATCTTTGCTATGCCCTCCATTCCCGCAAGCGTTATGGATATGACTTTTTCGACATAATAGCCGTATTTATCGTAAAGCGACATGAGCGCGTCGTAAATCGTCATGCCTTTTTCGGCATACCAGCAGGCGCACTCCGCCATGAGCATCGCGCTCATCGCCGCGTCCTTATCGCGCACGAACGTACCCGCCAAATAGCCGTAGCTCTCCTCAAAGCCGAACATGAACCGCCCGTGACCGCACTTATCCGCGAACTTTATCTGCTCCGCGATGAATTTGAAGCCCGTGAGCACGTGCCTCATCTCCACCCCGTATGCCGCCGCGATGGCGTCCGCAAGCTGCGTGGAAACTATCGACTTGCAGACGAATTCCTCTCCAGTGAAGCCCTCCTGCCTGCGGTTCAAAATGTAGTCCATCAAAATACAACCGATCTGATTGCCCGTAAGTGTGGTGAACTCGCCCTTTTCGTCCTTGACGCAAAGGCCCAGTCTGTCGCAGTCCGGGTCGGTCGCGAGTATCATATTCGCGCCCACCTCCCGCGCGAGCTTTATCGCCTCGGTATACGCGCCCATTTCTTCGGGGTTTGGCGCTTTAAGACCGGTAAAATCGCCGTTGGGCATACTCTGGCTCTCCACTACGTGCAGGTTCTTTATGCCTATCAGCTTTAAAAGAGACGTGACCGGCTTATAGCCCGTGCCGTAGAGGGGCGTATATACGATGTTCAGCTTATCCGCCTGACGGCTGACCGCCTCGGGTGAAAGGGAAAGCTGCTTGACCATGGAATAATACCTCTGGTCCATCTCCTCTCCGATATATATGAGAAGCCCCGCCTTTATCGCCTTTTCCTCGTCCATGGGGCGAATCGCGAAGTAGTCTTCAATCTTGTCGATAAATGCGGATATCTCCGCCGCGTCCTCGGTCGCCGCCTGTCCGCCGTCCGCGCCGTATACCTTGTAGCCGTTGTATTCCGGCGGATTGTGGCTCGCCGTTATGACCACGCCGTTCGCACAGCGAAGCTGCAAAAGCGCGAAGGAAAGCTGGGGCACGGAGTGCAAGCAGTCGTAAAGATAGGTCTTTATGCCGTTTCCCGCAAGCACGAGCGCGGTCTGCTTGGCGAAAACATCACTCATGTTCCTCGAATCATAGGCTATCACCACACCCTTATGTTCATTTTCCCTGCTCTTAATGTAGTCCGCGAGTCCCTGCGTGCAGCGGCGCACGGTGAATATATTCATCCTGTTCGTGCCGGGGGCGAGTATTCCCCTCATGCCCGCCGTGCCGAATTCCAAGTATTTATAAAAGCTGTCCTCCATGAGCTTTTCATTGTCTTTTAAAGCTAAAAGCTCATTTTCATATTGAGTTCCCTTTAACGCATCCAGCCATTTTTGATAGTTTTTAATATAATCCATATCAAACCTCCGTCATTCCTTTAAAAGCAGCGCCGCGCCTATTATGCCAAAGTCGTCTTTAAGCTCTGCCGCGGCGATATCCACATGCACCTTTGAAAGCGCATTAAACGCCGAGCGCACATCTTCAATATATCCCGAACAGAGGTGCAAAAGCCCTCCGCCCAAAACAAATCTGTCCATATCCAATATCGCATTTATGTTGTACATCAACATGCCGATATATCCCGCGGATCTCTTTATAAGACGTTCTGCAAGCTCGTCTCCCTGCGAGAACGCGCGCGCGACCTCTTTTCCGTCGACAGGGCTTTGCATTATCGTGTTTATACCGTTTTCGCGCTGCTCGCAAACCCATTTATCGAAATTTGCGCCGGACGCGAGCGCCTCCGCACAACCGCGGTCGCCGCTTCCGCAGATAAAATCGCTCTTTGCGTCCAGTATGACGTGGCCGACCTCTCCCGCGTACCCGTTTGAGCCGCGATAGAGCTTTCCGTTCAATATCAGCCCGCCGCCCACGCCGGTCGACGCGGTCACATACGCCATGTTCACCGCACCTCTGCCCGCGCCGTATTTGTATTCCGCGAGCGCGCCGCAGTTCGCGTCGTTATCGATCACCACGCGCGTGCCGAAGTATTCCTCAAGGCTGCTTTTCAAATCGACGTATTTTAACGCATGAAGATTGGGCACAAAGAGTATGTCCCCCGTGCGGCTGTTCACCGCGCCGGGCACGCCCACGCCTATGCCCTTTAATTTGTCGAGCGATATTCGCGCCTTTCTGAACGCACGCAGAATGGTCGCGCAGAAAAACGGGAAAAGCTGCTCTGCATCCGCGCCCGAGGGCGTGGGGTTTGCGCAAGAAATCACGCACTCCCCGCTCTCGTCAAACAGCCCGACCGCCGTCTTTGTCCCTCCGATATCCAGTCCTACGAAAATGGCTTCAGTCATTTTTCCTCCCCAGCGACAAGAACACTGCCTCATAGACAGCCATCGCATTTTTCTTCCATTGTTCGGTAAACTTGAGCGCCTCGGCGCCGTCGTTTGCGACTAACGCCACGTCAAAAGTCTCCATTCCTTTTTCTATCATCCGCATACGCACGCGGTATCTTCCGTCGTCTAATTTCGTCGTCTCACAGCCTATCACGGACTTCAAAAATATGTCGTCCGAATCGCGTTTGAGCTGCGCGGCGACCTCCTGCCTCTTTGTGTATGAAAGCTCCTTTGCGAAGCATTCAAGCGTGCTCTCCCCGAGCATGGACATCGAATAGAGCCTGCCTAACGGGCTATCCTCGCATTTTACAAGATCCGTCTTTTGCAGCTCGTTTATCGCGAGCGAAAAGTCAAAGCAGTCCATCAATGAAAACCTGTCACAAAGCTCCGCGAGCTGATTCTCCTGAAGGGGGAATTTAAGCACGTCAAGAATATATATTATCCATACCTTATTTCTCGCGATACCCATAGGTTTTATTTCCATAATGCACACGCCTCCACAAAAATTATAGCTCGAAAGGCACTATTTTTCAACCGTTCCCAACAATACATTTTTTCTTTTTACAAGCGTTTTACCATCTATTCCCATGCTCATAAGAGCGGCTATGCAGCACGCAAGCACGCTGCCCTCTTCCTTTGACAGTTCATCCTCCCGCATAGTCTCCTCTGGGACTATCACATTTTTCGCGTGTAAAAGCGCATCGTTATCGCAATATACCGCGCGGCATTTTTCGAGCATATCCGACAATCTCTTATCCGCCTGTCCCTTTTGACCCGTTATTATTACGTACTCGGGCGATATCAGCTTTAAAAGGGACATAGTCTCCGCAAGGAAGGATATGTCCGCGCAAAACACCATTTTAGGGCATTTTTCCGGCATATTTCTGTATAATAGCTCCGCGCGGACGTCGCCGAATATTTTTAAATCGTCCTCATTTTCGCATAATCTGCGCAAAACTGCGGGGACGTCCACCTTGACCGTATGCGCGGTCAGCACGAGCAGACGAGATGACCCACTAAGCGCTTCACTTCTTTTTGCATATTCCGCGAACCTCTTTTTAAACGTCATTTTGAGCCAAAACGCGTTTGAAATGAGCGCGATAAACACGCTCAACACGGGCAGCATACACAGCACCGCCCCGCCCGAAAGATGCCCGAGCACGCACGCCGCAAGGGATATGCACTCGCTTACCACAAACAGCGACAGCCGCGAATACTCGCTTCTTCCCGTCCTGAGCATATATGCCGCGGACAGCGCCGCGCCCGCTATGAGCAGTATTATCGCCGCCCAAAGGGCGATCTCCCATAATACAAACGCCGCCAAAAAACAAAACACCGAGACGAGCGGAAGGTAAAGCGCCCTCCCGCCCCTCTCGGAAAGCATTTTAAGAAAATCACCGCGATAAAAGCCGCATTGCGCAAGCATATTGCAGTGAGCGATGTTTATAAGACTCAGTGAAATAAACAAAAATACGGTATAAAACAGCAATTTTTTACTCCTTTAGTCCCTGTTTCCACATTATATAGGCGTCCTCGCCCGTGTCCTCATAGTATTTCGGGCGCACGGCCTCGATGGAAAATCCCATGTCCTTGTAAAGCTCCAGCGCGACGGCGTTGGATACGCGCACCTCTAATGTCATGCTGAGCGCACCCAACTCGCTTGCCTTTGAGACCATCGCACGCATCAGCTCCTTGCCGTATCCGTTCCCGCGAAAGTCGGGATGTATGCAGATGTTTAATATGTACGCCTCGTCTATTATGACGTACATCCCGCCGTAGCCAATCACCCTGCTGTCAATCTCCGCCACCATGTACGGATGCTTCGAGACGCATATATCCTCATATAAGACCGTGGGCGGAAAGGGCGATATAAAGCATTTTCGCTCGAGCTCGCCAATCGCCTCGAGGTCGTTTTGGTTTGCAAGTCTAAGGTCAAGCATTTTTATTTTCCTCACGCACGCGCTCCGCCTGCGTCATCCTCAAATAGTTGGGGATGAGCTTTTCACAGCTCACCAATTCTCCCCGTTCGGCCTGCTTTGCCGCGATATGCGCGACTGCCGATGCGCGCTGATATCGGATATTTTCCGGCGCAAACCGCGCGTTTGCGTATTTTTGCGCAATGATATCCGCATATGCATCCACGCCGTCCCCTATAAACAGCGTGTCCTCACCTGATAGCTTTTGTAAAAGCTCCTCTACGGGTATCGCCATGTCCTCTGTCATCCTGCGCCCGTCCTTAAACACGGCGGTGTAGACCTGCTCGCGCCGCGCGTCCATTATGGGTACTACAAGTCCGCTTTGCGGAACGCACGCGCTTAATGCCTCCAGCGTGTCCACGGCGGCCGCCGGCTTGCCCGTCACCTGACAAAAGCCCTTCACGGCGCACATTCCTATCCTTATTCCAGTAAAACTGCCCGGGCCGCTCGTCACGGCGAAAACGTCAAAATCGCGTATTTCAAGACCGGTTAACTTCATACAGTTGTCGACCAGTCGCATGAGATGCACCGAATGCGTGAGCTTATCGTGAATAAACTGCTCACATATAACTCTTTCATCTTTAAGCACGGCGACTGAACACGCGCCCCCCGTCGTATCTATAGCCAAAATCTTCAAAAATTTTCCCCCTCGATCGTTATGACCCTGTCCATATCTCCCGAGCCTTCTATTTTCACCCTTATAGCGTCCCTCGGGAGCGCCTCTTTGATGATGTCCGCCCACTCGATTATGCAGATGGCATCGGAATCGATATACTCGTCAAAGCCTATCTGAAAAAGCTCGTCGACATCGCCTATGCGGTATACGTCAAAGTGATATAGCTTCTTTTTGCCCTCGTATTCCTTAACTATGTTGAATGTCGGGCTGGTTATATGCTCGTCAATGCCCAGCGCGGCGGCGAAGCCCTTTACAAAGACGGTCTTTCCCGCGCCAAGCTCCCCCGAAAGGGCGACCGTGCTGCCGTCGGGTAGCTTTTCCGCAAGCTCCGCGGCTATGCGCATAGTGCTTTCGGCCGAATGTGAAACGTATCTTTCCAACTTTTGCTCCAATAAAAAATCATTAGCTTTTTGCTTTTAGCTAATGATATCAAAAAATTGTGAAGTTTTCAAGTATACTCTAAAAAATGAGGGCCGTCAAAAGCATTATCAGCACTCCGGGCACGCCCAGCACCGCGCTCGCGACTATCGCGGGTATGCCTGTGCTCACGTTCACCTGAAAATACAACATTATTTCGCTCAATGCAAACAGCATTATAACGCCTAAAACGGAGTTTAAAAGATACGCCGCGACGCTGCGCGGGCGCTTTATTATGACGTCCACGCAGAAATATATGAGGCAGAGCATCGCCGCAAAGGCGAATACGAACGCCCAATTTACATCTATCTTCATATTATAAAAGCCCTTTCGCGTTTATATCTATTAATATTTTCGCGATCGGGCTTTTATGAGAATTGTTTCAGGTTGTCGATAAAGTCCATTTTCAGCCTATGAATTGTTTTTGAAAAGCAGACTGTCAAACTTTTCTTGTCTGGCTTTGGCTAAGTTCCCTATAGAATCCTTTTTTGTTAACGAACCAAACGCAAAAGCCACACAAGAAGAACTCGATTTTTCGTCATTTTTTGAGCGAAGCGCGGAGGCGTACTTTTAGTACGTCGCACAAGCCGAGTCGATGAAAAAGGGCGAAAGGGCGGGTCTTTTTGGCAGGCTGATGTTTATCCCTCAAGATGCTGCTGCTTTATCCTCTTCAGCATGTAGTTGTATCTCCTTCGTGCGGATTCCATTTGGAAAATCGCACATTCGACAAGCTCGGGGTCGTCCGAATAGTTAAACATGTTTTCCGCATTCTTTATCGCATCCAGCGCGAGCTGCGCTTCCTGTTCAAGGCTCTGATGGCTGTTTTTCATATCGAATTGCATCATTAACGCTCCTCCTTAAAAAGATTTCGCATTAATTATATCCCGTCATAAAAGCATATATACATCGTTCCCGACATATTTTGCCGTTAGCTACACGTACAGCTTTGTGAGGATGTACTCTATCCCCTCGTCCGCGCCACCCGTTTTAAGCGCCGCGTCGTATTTCGCGAGCAGGCGCACGCCCTCCTTCAGCCTTTGCGCAGACAGTCTCTTCGCGTCGTTTATCACGTATTTCGCCGCATATTTGTTTATCCCCGCGCTCTTTTGAAGCTCCTCCGCGGCGTTAAACGCGCTCATCTTTGCATCCAGACAGCAGCGCGCGAGGTACATCTGATAAAACCTGCCGGAAAGCAGCGCGACCAATGGTATGGCGCTCTTTTCCTCGCGGATTATCTGATTTGCGAGCGCGAACCCGCGGTCATATTGCCCCTCGAGCATGAGCGTATTTAAAAGGAAGATGTTATAATCCGTCCCTTTTGAGACGTTCTCCTCGATGTCCTCAAGCGTTATCTCCTTTTTGCCCAAAAACGACAGCTTGTTTATCTCGCTTTTCAGGGTGTACATGTCCTCCCCCGCGATATGTATCATGTGCTCCGCGCCGTCCTTTGATATCTTTATACCCTGCCTTTTGCCCTCCGCGACTATCCACGCGGGCAGGTCTGCGCCCTCTTTAGCTTCAATTTCCACGCATATTTTGAGCAGCTTTTTCACAAACGACTTGCGCTTATCAGGCGCGTTTTTGAGCGAGAAAATCAGTCGGGAATAGTCGGGCAGCTCCTGTAAAAAGCTCATCACGCGCTCCGCCTCGTTCCCCTCGGGCAGGCTGTCCGCTATGACCGTGCTATACGGCGAAAAAAACGAGATGTTTTGAAGCGCACCGATCAGATCGGCGGACATGGGCGGCCCCTCGAAGCGCGCGGCGGACATATCATCCGCGCCAAAAAGCTCCATGAGCTTTTTAACGCACATATCCTTTAAATAATCCTGATCTCCATATATCAAAAAAATACGTTCATTTGCATATTTATCCGTGTTCTTTAAAAATTCCTCAGCCTTCATATACGCTGAATACCTCCCGTCTGTCAAAATCTATCGTGATGTTTCCGCTGTAAAAGGTGTTTATCACTGTTAGGCCGTCAAGAAGCGCGGCGGTGTCCTCATTCGTGGGCGAATTTGCGGATATGAGCGCATAGCCCGCGCCGCTCTTCGCGACCTCCTGTCCAGTGTATTTCTGCCGTTTTCCGCGCAAATACAGCTTTAATACATCTGTCTCGGGCAGCTCGGCTGCTCCGTCCTCCAAAAATGCGCAGGAAAAATCAGCGCACCTCGCTATGACGCGCGTCCCCTTTTCACTATCCTGTAAAGTGAAATTAAAATCCCCTAAAATAAGCTCACCGCTTATTATTTGCGGCTCTTTTCCCTGAATATTCAGCTTTTCATAGACCGCCTCGGTCATGTATATTTTTACATCGGGAAATCTCTCGACTATTGCATTCAGGCCGCCTATCTTTCGCTCATCCGCCGCCGTTATCAATATCCCGCGCGGCTTGAGCGAGCTTTTTGTAAGAAAATCAATCGCAGTGTCCTCGTCTTTGCCCGTGTCGATCAAAAAGACGTCCTCCCCCGTTTTGACCACGGCGGCGTCCGAATTTCGCGCATCGAGCAGCGTTATGCTGTTGTTCGCAAGCCCTGACGGCAAAAGAAAGCTCGCGGCGATGCACAGCGCGAATAAGCCGCAGGCTATCGTCTTATATCTCTTTGAGGTCACTATGTATTTTGACGCGATAAACAGAATTATGAACACACAGAGTATCGCACAGCCGACTATCGCCCCGCCCCGTATAAAGCCGAAATCGCTTAACGCCGATATGCGCGAAACGCCGTTTAAAGCGCGTATCATCAATCGCACGGGAATGGCGATATATCCCGTAAAACCGCCGAAAATGCAGTATATGAGCGTCACGGCGAACGTAAGCGGGATGAGCAATGAGCAAAAGGGAACGACCGCTAAGTTTATCACCACGGACGGGAGGTAAAACGAGCCGTTCATGGAGTAAATGATGGGCGCAGTTCCCAATGTCGCGCCTAAAGATGCGCACAAAGAGTCCTTTATAAACTCACTGCGCATAAACACAAGCATGGGCTTTAACGCAGTGGAAAGCGTCATTATGCCGAACACCGCGCCAAAGCTCAATTGCATGGATGCGGAAAATACGCACGCGGGGTTAAACAGCACGCATATCACAAAGGGCAGGCTGAGCGTCGTAAGTGCGTCTGTCCTCTTGCCCAAAAATCTGCCCGTCGAGGAGAGTATGCACATCAACCCCGCCCTTATGACGGATACGGAAAAGCCCGCAAGCGCGCAGAAAATCGCCACGCCCGCCGTGCTTATCAAAAACCGCGGGATCCTCCCCGCTCTAATCAGCCTTAAAAGCAGGTCAAGCGCCAAAAATATAATGCCCACATGCAATCCCGACACGACCAGCACGTGCGATATGCCCGTATTGCGGTAATCGTCATAGAGCTGTTCCTCGATATCGCCGTCCATCCCCAGCACTATCGCCTTTACGATGGGCGCTTCGCTGTCGAACAAAACATCTATCTTATCCGCCATGGAATATCTAAGTGAATTTATAAACGACAAAACGTCGTATGCATGGTGAGAATATCCCGTATCATAGCTCAAGCAGGTGTACGCGACATCTTTTGAAAGGCAGTATAGGCGATAGTCAAACGCGCCGCGATATCCCGCCGATGCAGGCAGCTTCAGCTCGCCCTTCGCCGCGATTACGTCGTCAAGCTCATAGCCCGTCGTGCGCGTGGTGAGGAATATCCGCTTATTAATGCGCGTTCCGTTCACGCTCACGTCCTTTAAAAGGTAGGTGTCCGTGCTCTCGCCACGGCTTATGTCGCAGACTCTGCCCTCGATGGAGACCTCGCCCAGCTCGTCAAAATTGGATATGGGCGGGGCGGTATAAACCGAAAAATACGCCATTGCGGCGAACATTATCGCGAAAAACACCGCTATAGAGGAATATCTGCATTTTCTAAAAACAAAAAAGAGCGCCGCAAAAACCGCACAGCATACAAGCGCCCAGACGGGTTTTACGCTTAAATATTGCGCAAGCAAAATGCCCGCAAGCATAAATACCGCTGTAAAAAACAGCGGTCTAAAGCCTAAAACGGGCATTCGTTCAGATATCGTATCGTTCTGAGATTTGCACAAATGCAGCCTCTCCTTTTACTTCCTTAAGCAAGTCGTCCGCGCCGTACATCGGGGAAATGTGCGTGAGCAGCGTCCTTTTCGCAAGCGCGCCCGACTCACAAGCCTCGCGCACGGTCATATGCGGCCCGCCGGAATGTTCTTCCAAAAGCCCCGCATCGGCGAGGTATACATCAGCCCCCGCCGCAAAGGGCGCAATTCTGTCGTTTTTCGTCGTATCGCCCGAATATACAAAGCGTTTGCCCTCCGCACAAAGCGAAAGCGCATAGCTCTCGACCGGGTGCGTCATGCGCATAAAATCCGCCTGCATCCCGCAGATATCGCAGCTGTAGCCGTCCGATAAGACGTGTATGCAAAAGCTCTCGTCATTTGCGATATCATCGAACACATTTCGCGGATTATCGGGCAAATACACATCTATCTTCTTATCAAAGCCGACTCGCGCGCGCATTAGCCCAAGCGCATATTTTAGTGAAAAAATATCGCTAACGTGGTCATAGTGGAGGTGAGAGAGCACTATCGCGTCTATCTCGCCCAATCCGACATGCTTTTGAAGATTGGAAAGCGACCCCGGCCCCATGTCTATGACGACGTTTTTTCCGCCCTGACTTATCAGATAGGACGAGCACGCGCCGCCCGCACACGCGAATGGTCCGTTATTTCCCAGTATTGTCAGCTGCATCCGTCTTTTGCGACTCCTTTATAAGCGCGATCTTCTCGGTTATCTTTTCGACAACGCCGCTTTCGCAGAAATCCACGCACTGGAAAACAGCGTTTTTGACCGCCTTTGCGTCGCTGCTTCCGTGACCCTTAACGACCACGCCGTTTACGCCCAAAAGCAGAGAGCCGCCGTATTCGCGGTAATCCATCTTCTTTGAAAAGTTCTTAAAGGCGGGCTTTGCGAGCGCAGCGCCCAGCTTTGTGCGCGTGCTGCTCATGAGCTCCTCCTTGAGCATCATTATCATGGCCTTGCCCATGCCCTCTAAGAACTTCATGACGATATTTCCGACAAAGCCGTCGCATACTACTACATCCGCCGCGCCCAGCATTATGTCACGGCCCTCGATGTTGCCCACAAAGTTTATGCCCTCCGTCTGCTTTAACAGCCCGTAAGCCTCTTTTGTGAGCGCGCAGCCCTTTTCCTCCTCCGCGCCGTTGTTTATAAGACCGACGCGCGGCGATGGCGTCCCCGTCATGAGCTCCATATATACCGAGCCCATCTGACCGAACTGTCTCAACTGCTCCGCACGGCAATCGACATTTGCGCCGCAGTCTATCAGCAGCACAGGCCCCTTCGCCGTGGGGATTATGGGAGCAAGCGCGGCGCGCTCCACGCCCTTTATGCGCTTTGCGATGAGCGTACCGCCCGCTATACAAGCGCCCGTGCTTCCAGCGGTGAAAAATCCGTCTCCCTTTTTGTCCTTTAAGAGGTTTAGTCCGACGACCATTGAGGAATTTTTCTTCGTGCGTATCGCCTGTACGGGGGATTCCGCCATCTCTATAGTCTCGCTCGCGTGGACTATTTCAAATCTGTCAGCATAGCCCTTACCGGCGGTCAGCTCCTTTAGGATATCCTCCTTGCCCACAAAGATCACGTCAAAGTCATCCCTTGCGGACATGGCGTCAAACGCGCCGTCGATTATCGCCTCGGGCGCGTTATCGCCGCCCATTGCGTCAATAATTATCTTGAATTTTTCCATCTTTATTACTTATAATATCTCGGTTTCTGGTCTGTTTTCTGGTTCTGCATTATAATCTTGCCGTATTTGGAATAGAGCAGAACTACATAAATCACGATCACCGCGAGGAACACGCCGAGCAAAATCCAATAGACGATATCCCACGGTGGGATAAATTGGTTGTTTTTCTTTGCCCAATACGTTATTGCAAACATGCCCAAGCTTATCGGACCGTCCACAGCCATAAGTATGCGCATGAGCTTGTTTGCATACTTTTTGACCTTTTTTGGATAGTTGTTCTTATAGGGATAGCCCTTGCCGATAATCGCCCAATAGACGCATAAAACGCCTATAACAAGATTTAATATGTCAAAAAATTCCATCTTTTCTCCTTATGCCTTTGTGATCTTTACACCCTGCGGCGTATCCTTTAAAACATAGCCCATCGTGGTTATCAAGTCTCTCAACTCATCCGCGTGCGCCCAGTTCTTCTGTTTTCTCGCCTCGTCGCGCTGACGCGCCAGCTTCTTAACGTTGTCGGGTATCTCGTCCTCTTCATCCTTTAAAATGCCCAGCACGTCCATCAATGTATCGAGCGTCTTTAACGCCTTTTGCGCCTCGGCAGCGTCCCCGCCCTCGGAGAAGAGCGTGTTCGCCTCCTTGACCAGCTCGAATATGACGCCCACGGCATCGGCGGTGTTCAAATCGTCGTCCATGGCATCGTTAAATTTGTCGATATACTGCTGTGCGTCGAATTTCTGATCGCCCTTTGCGCCCTTATCCGCGACGAACTTTAAGTTCTCACGGCAATTCGTTATGCGCTCATATGCGGTCTTAGCCTGTTCAAGCAGCTCCTTTGAGAAGTTGACGGGGTTCCTGTAATGCGCGGAGAGCATGAACAGCCTGACCACGATGAGGTCAAACTCCTTTGAGATATCCCTTACCGTGAAGAAGTTTCCCAAACTCTTTGACATCTTCGTGCCGTTTATGTTGATGTAGCCGTTATGCATCCAGTAGTGGGCAAACGTCTTTCCCGTGGCTCCCTCGGACTGTGCAATCTCGTTTTCATGATGGGGGAATTTGAGGTCCATTCCGCCGCCGTGTATGTCAAACGTATCTCCAAGGTACTTCCTGCTCATCGCGGAGCATTCGATATGCCAGCCCGGGCGGCCTTCGGAGAACGGGCTTTCCCAATAGGGCTCACCCTCCTTTTTAGCCTTCCAGAGGGCGAAGTCCATGGGATTATGCTTGACCTCCGTCGCGTCCAGGCGCTTTTCCTTTCTCGCCTCAAAGCCCGCGCCCATGGAGAGATCTTCCAAATTCTGTCCGCTCAGCTTGCCATAATCCTTAAAGCTTTCTACATCATAATATACATCGCCGTTTTTAGCGACATATGCGTGGCCGTTCTCGATGAGCGTGGATATCATGTCGATTATCTCTTTTATATGCTCTGTCGCCTTGGGGTGAACAGTCGCGGGCTTTATGTTCAGGCCCTTTGCGTCTTTAAAATACTCGTCGATAAAGTGCTCGCCCAGCTCCTTAACGGTGATGCCCTGGCGATTCGCCTCTTTTATCATCTTGTCGTCGATATCCGTGAAGTTCTGAACAAACGTGACCTTATAACCCCTGTATTCGAGATATCTTCTCAATGTATCGAAAACTATAAAGGGACGCGCGTTGCCGATATGGAAATAGTTATAGACCGTAGGACCGCAGGCGTATATCTTCGCCTCACCCTCGTGAATGGGTACGAATTCCTCTTTTGTCTTGGTCATCGAATTGAAAATTTTCAAAGCATAGCTCCTTTACGAAAAAAATAAACACTTCTACCCGTTAATTATACGTTTAAACCGCGGTACTGTCAATATTTATCCTACTTTAATATATTCATGCAATATTTTTATCTACACTAATATGAAAATGGGAGCCGCATAGACCGCAGCCCCCAAAAACCTAAATAGTAAAGGATGTCAAGCTAAAAATGTAGATATAGTCTTGTTTTGAAAAAACTAATGTTCTTTTTCACAGACTGTCTAAAATATCAGGCTTTCTTTTTCTTCTTGGACATACAGTCGATACCAACTGCAAGGCAGAGTATCGCGCCCTTAACGATCCACTTCCAATACTCGGAAAGGCCGATCATTATGAGGCCGTTATCCAGCATACCCATTATTATGACGCCCGCAAGCACGCCGGAGATCTTTCCGTAGCCGCCGTTTACGCTGACGCCGCCTAATACGCACGCCGTAATTACGTCGAACTCAAAGCCGGAGCCCGTCGCGGGAGAGCCGGAGTTAAGCCTCGAAAGATATATGATACCGGCGATCGCGGCGAAAAGGCCGTTTAACGCATAGACGAGTATGGTGACTCTGTCTACCTTTATGCCGGAGAGCTTAGCCGCTTCCTTGTTGCCGCCGATAGCATAGAAATATCTGCCGAGATAGAACTTATAGAGAATGAACGCGCCTATCACGAAGATGATTATCATTATGAGTATCGGTATGGGGAAAACTCCGAAGATGTAGCCCTGGCCGATCATTTTGAAGGAGTCCTCAAAGCCGTTTATGGGCAGACCGCCGCTTATGACGTATGCGATACCCTTAAAGATGTTCATGAACGCCATAGTCGCGATGATCGGGGGAATGCCTATCTTTGTAACGAGGAAGCCCTGGAACGCGCCCACGAGGAACATTATCGCGAGGTTTATCAATATCGCAAGGAAGGGCGGAAGACCCGCTTCAACCATGAGATATGCGCAGAAGATGTTTACAAACGTTATACCGCTGCCTATGGAAAGGTCGATGCCTCCCGTGAGCAGAACGAACGTCATGCCTATAGCGCAGATGCCCATCATCGAAACCTGTCTTACGATGGTGAGCCAGTTGTCTATCGTGAAGAACTTGTCGCTCATCACCGTGAAAAAGAGCGCTACGATTACCAGTACGCCGTATATGGCGTGATTTTTAACAAAATTAATTGCTTTTGATGATTTTGTCTTTTCCATTTTTATACTCCTGTCTATGCATTCTTGGAAGCATAGGTCATAACAGCTTCCTGTGTAAAATCACTGCGCTTGAGCTCGCCCGACTGCCTGCCCTCCGAAAGGACGATTATCCTGTCAGACATGCCCAAAAGCTCCTCCATATCCGAGGATATCATTATGACCGCCTTGCCCTGCTTTGTCAAGTCGTTCATGAGCATGTATATCTCCTGCTTCGCGCCTACGTCAATGCCTCTCGTAGGCTCGTCGAATATTATTATATCCGGTTCGCTCGCGAGCCATTTCGCGAGTACGACCTTCTGCTGATTGCCGCCGGAGAGATTGCCCACCAGCTGCTCCAACGAAGGGGTCTTTATCCTAAGGTCTTTTTCAAGCTCCGTGGTTATCTTCTTTTCCTTGCCGCGGCTGATATATCCTAGCTTTGATATGCGCTTCAATATCGCCATAGTAATGTTTTCCCTAATAGACATATGCAGCTCAACGCCCTGCTGCTTTCTATCTTCTGGGACAAGCGCTATGCCCATGTTGATGGCGTGCTCGGGGTTTCTGGGGGATATCTCCTTCCCCTCCTTTAGGAGCTTTCCGGAGGTTATCTTCGCCGCGCCGAAAATGAGCTGCGCAAGCTCCGTCCTTCCTGCTCCGATAAGGCCGCCAAAGCCCAATATCTCGCCCTTTCTCAGCTTAAAGGAAATGTCCTTTACGCCGTTTCCGCAAAGGAACTGAGACTCGAGCATAACGTCCGCATCCGGGTCAACCACTCTTTCGGGATAGGTCTCCGTGAGCGGTCTGCCGACCATGTATCTCACAAGCTCCTCACGGCATGTATCCTTTATATCGAGAGTGGTTATGAACTTACCGTCTCTTAAAATGGTCACTCTGTCGCATATCGTGAATATCTCATCCAGCCTATGCGATATGTAGAGAATAGTAATTCCCCTTTGCTTCAGCCTCTCTATCATCTTAAACATCGCCTCGACCTCCTGATTTGTAAGAGGCGCCGAAGGCTCGTCCATTATCAATATCTGTGTCTCCTTGGAGACTGCCTTGGCTATCTCGACCATCTGCTGATAGCCAACCGTCAAATCGCCCACAAGCGTCTTGGGGTCGATGTCAATATTCAGCATGTCAAAGAGCTCCTGCGATCTTTTTATCATCGCGCTCTTGTTTAAAACCCCGCCCTTTTGAATAAATTCACCCATAAAGACGTTCTCATATACAGGAAGCTGATTGACGAGGTTGAATTCCTGATAGATAACGCCTATTCCGTTTTCTCTCGAGGTTGTAGGGTTAAATGAAGTGAATTCCTTCCCGTTTACCACTATCGTGCCGCTTGTCGGACGGATAGCTCCCGTACATGTCTTTATAAGCGTCGATTTTCCGGCGCCGTTTTCACCAGCAAGTGCATGGACCTCACCGCGTCTCAGCGCCAAATTTACGCCGTCCAACGCGACAACGCCGGGATATTCCTTACGAATATCTTTAAATTCCAATACAATGTTCTGATCCACGTTTTATACCTCATTTAATCAATTCCGCCGCGAGAAAAATCGCGGCGAAATCTTAACTGTCAATTCTAATGTTTCGAATACTTATTTTTCAAGCTTGAGCGTGGAAAGATCCGTTCCGCTGTATACGCAGTACTCAAGGAGATTGTCGTTATTAACGGGAATTACGGGCATGAGCTCGAACATGTTGTAATCCTCACCCTTAAAGATCTTTACGAAGTTATCGACCGCATAACGCGCCCAGCCGATGGAGTTACCAAAGGAGATGG
>CAKROK010000010.1 GCA_934373295.1 uncultured Christensenellaceae bacterium
AAAGGCGTCCTTTGGGATGGCATTATGAAAGGCTTTCTCGGATCTGTTGGTTGCCGCCGATTTAATGCCTTGTATTAAAACAAAAAGAGTACTGGTCTTAATACCGCCCCCGGTAGAACCGGGAGAAGCGCCGATAAACATTAAGGCGGTCAATACCAAAAGTCCTGCATTTGAAAAGGTTCCCAACGGGTAGGTTGAAAAGCCTGCTGTTCTTGCTGAGACACTGTGAAAGAAAGCACCGAGCCATGTCACATTCTCGGTCAGTTTTAGAAGAAGGGTTCCAACAATTATCAGCACACCGCTTACCGATAACACGACTTTAGCATGCATGGAGTACTTTCTGAAATTCAGCCTGTACTGCCACATCTCCCGGATGACAAGGAAGCCTATTCCTCCAAAAAAAATCAAGCCGCAGGTAACCAGATTCAGCATAATGTTGTTCTGATAAGGAATTAGATTTTGAAGATTCCCGAGTATGTCAAAGCCGGAGTTGTTGAAGGCCGCCACGGAGTGAAACAGACTGATTCCGATTGCCTTTTGGAGAGGATAATCTTGAATGAAAACGAAAAAGCTTAATACTGCTCCGATAAATTCAATGATGAATGTTGTAAGCAATACGCTTTTTATAAAACGGACGACACCTTTATTGGAATCGAGATTGGAGGCCTCTCGTATCAAGCGTCGGCCTTTCAGATCCAGCTTCTTGCCCATAGCCAAAATGACGCCGGCACCGATGGATGTAACGCCAAGTCCTCCGATCTGTATCAGCAGAGCGAGGAAAAATTGTCCGATCGGAGTAAAGGTATCTCCTGCATCAACAGCTATCAGCCCCGTTACGCAAACTGCGCTTGTCGAAGTATACAGAGAATCGATATACTTTAATTCAACGCCCTCCCGCACACTGCACGGAAGGATCAGGAGTACCGATCCGATTAAAATTACGGCGGCAAATCCTAATGAAATAAGACGCGCCGGCGATTGTGCTTGAAGGAGCTTTTTCATTCCTCGTTATCTCCGTTCATTCGGTAACCGACACCGAGTTCATTGGAAATACACCAAGATTCTCCCGGTTTTACGCCGAATTTTCTTCGTATATTGGCCATATTGACCTGTAGCCTTTTTGTGCTGCCCTCGTCGGGATACCCCCAAATTTCCTTGATGATTGCAGAATATGTCATCATCTTCCCACAGTGCTCGGAAAGAAACGCCACAATGTTATACTCCGTTTGGGAGAGACCGACCTCTTGCCCGTGAACGAACACTTGTCTTGCATCGTAATTGATCAGCAGATCTTTTGTCCGGAATGTGCCGATCGGCAGCTTTCCGCTGTCGGCACGATGCTGATAATTTCGTAATACCATGCGGATCCGTGCAAGCAGTTCAGCCGAGCTGAAAGGTTTTGTCACATAATCATTTGCGCCGGCATCCAATGCGAGGACCTTATCGGTGTCATTGTTTCGTGCGGATAAAACAATTATCGGGGATAGCGAACTCTTCCTTACAAATTCAAGAAATCGCATTCCGTTCATATCCGGAAGCCCGAGATCAAGTATCGAAACATCCGGTAAATGAGAGGTAAATAATGTAATTGCAAGATTACAGGTTTCAGCAAGAATCACCTGGTATCCGGCTGCGCCCAACATAGTCGCCATAACCGACCGGAGGTTCTCATTATCCTCTATCAGCAACACCTTATACTTATTATTGGTCATGACTGGTTTCTTCCTTCCCAATCGTAAAACGGAATAATGCGCCGCCGTTTTTTCGATTTTCTGCCGTAATCGTTCCGCCATGCGCTCTGACGATCGTTGAGCAAACAGATAATCCGATCCCTGCATAACGACGAGGTCCTTGTGTCATATCCTGCTGCACCTCATAGCATCCCGAAAAAAGATTTTTTAACCTGCTTTCTTCTATTCCGCAGCCGTTATCTGCAACCTCAAACACAACCTGATCCGCCAAAGTAAAGGCCTTAAGCAAAAGTACTGTCATGCCCTTTGCATGATACACGGAGTTTTCCAAAAGGTTGAGGATAACCTGTTCGATCAAAATCGGGTCAACATCGATGATCACAATATCCTCCGGCACAGTCACCTCGACTTTTTGCTCCGGATGGCGTTGATAAAATTTAGCAACAGAGGAATCGATCAATTCGTCCAATATCGTCGTAGTCTTGTTGATCTTCATCGTCTCGTTATCGATTCGGGTAACTGACAGAAGATTTTCTACCATCCGGATAAGCCATTCGGAATCCTCTTGAATGTTCGACAGCATTGTTTCTTTTTGTTCCTCTGTCAAGGTTTCTTTCTCATCCCGAAGAAGAGAGCTTGCGCTATAGATGGAGGTCAGCGGTGTACGCAAGTCGTGGGAAACGGCACGAAGCAGATTCGCGCGTGTTTTTTCCCTTTCACTTTCCGCTTTTGCCTCTTCATAGGTTTTGATTTTTGTCGTCAGCATTCCGGTGATGACAGCAATAGCCAGCATAATAATTGCCGAGATCACATTGACGGGGGTTATAAAGTCAAACTCCAAAAACGGATAGGTGAACGCAAAGTTAATGGCAACTGTGCCTACAACAGATGAAAAGATGCCGTAGAAATATCCATCAGTAAAAAGAGAAACAATAAAGACAGAAAATACAAAAATCGTTGTTATGTGTTCTTGCACCTCAAGCCGCTGAAATATAAAGCTTATTGCGCAGGCGACAACCAACGCAAGTAGCGTTATGATGATATTTCTCAAAATGCCGTTCTTTTTCATTTCTGAAGCTCCTTATAACGGTAATGATTATAGCATAGGTTTGGTTAAGATATGGTTAAGGCACTCGGCAACAGATTTCTGCTTTGCTTTTGGCTTTCCTGCATTGCAAAACCGTATACCAACAGTCTTTTTGTCGGGTCTATTTCACACAAAGAGCTTTCCGCATTTTCTCTAAAGCGTTATTATATGTCCGCTCGGAGGCCTTGTCGGACCTGCGGCTGGCGGAGTGGGAGATTTCTTCAAAGTTCATGGGCTTTATGGGCTTGTACTCGATTTCACCGTTTATCAGCACTGCTTTCCTGACCGACCAGCAGGTATCGCAGAAGCCCAAATGCTTGGCAACCGTGCGCTGCTCCCGGTAGGTCAAGTTGTCGTAAGCCTCGTGCAGTGCGTCATATAGCACCGCCCGAAAATACAGCCTGTCCGGCTGCGAGGTTGTGTCCACCGAAATGTCCTCCGCCGTTTCCTCGCCGTTCTCATCGTATTGACGGTAAAAATCTACTCGGCGTTCGTTCAGCGTGCCTATCGCAATGTACCTGCGGACAGTCTTTGCATCCATTCCGGTTTCATCTGCAATTTTCTGTACGCTGCTATCACCGGAATCATCGCCGCTTTGATGGTAGATTGCCATAATGCGCCGCAGGACGGGATAAGTGTCCGTCGTCATGGTGATGACACCGCTTTGCGCTGTGCGGATATAATCATCAATGCCATCTTGAATGTACCGTTTCTGAAAAGCGGCAAACGGTGCGCCGACAGCCGGATCGTACTTTTGCAGGGCGGTCAGGATACCGCACACCGCCGCCTGTTTGATGTCCGCAAAATGCTCCGCCATGGCGTATCGCTCGCAAGCTGCCTGCACCAGCTTATTAAGCGCAAGCTCCTGCTCATGCAGATACCAAGCCAGATACTTGTCCTCTTTTTCGGTGAGATAACGGACGATGTATTCCTGGGCTGGTAGCTTCGGCGGCGCTGAATCAAGGCGGTACATCCGGCGCTCCAAAAGATACCGCTGTTGCTCTAAGACTTCGTTCCGTTCTTCGGACACCGGATGCACCTCCTGTCATTTCATTCTTTTGTCCGTGTCAGCGTACAGCTTGGCACGCTCCAAATCCACATAATAATTTGCTTTGGCGTAGGCATCGTCCTCCTCCGCCTGCTCCAACCGGCGCTTTGCCATCTCCTGCGCCGCCTGCGCAAACTCGGCAGAGATCGTTCCCCGGCTCTTTTCGGAGCGGATCGCCGAGCATCGGCGGTCATAGGCGGCCTTCAGCGGGTTATCCTTTGCCCGCTCCGCTTTGCCCTGAATAATAGCGTACCGGCGGCAGCTGATTTTTTCACCGTGGTACAACTCCGGTGCCGTGCCATAGGTGCAGTATTTTTGCCGCCGTGCGCTCTGCATCAAGAAATACTGCTTGCAGACCTCGCACTGCCTCGGATAGTGTCCGTAGTGCAGTCCTTCAAAGAAGTCCGTCAGAACAAAGCTGTAATAGCTCTCAAAGGTCATTCTTCGGGCAGTGACAAGGATGCGACTATTTCGCCGTTTCGGGAGAGCAATATATTCCGTGTGCAAGGGAAATGAATTCGTCCCGAATATCTCCGTTGCAATGGGCATCAGGTGGCGTTCGTCAAAGCGGTCGGCTTCATCCACACGAGAAACGAATTTCTGAAACTGCTCAAACGCCTTGCGCATATCCTCCGGGATAGCATCGTAAAAGCGAAGGGTCCTTAAAACAGTTGCGCACATCGTTTCACCATTCTTGAACAGTGCTTTATCATATTCGGGAGGAAGTACACCCAAGCTGGCCGAACCCTCATCCATTTTTGCTACCGCTGCCCTACATCGCAGATAATCCAAAATAGTAGCGGCATTGTTTTCCGTGAACAGCGTTTCTATTCGCTGTTTCTCCGCTGCAATATCCAAGGAGGAAAAGGGCTTGAGCTTCGGCAGGGTTTGCAGGATCGTTAGAATCTCCTCGCCGGCCTTGAGAAAATCTATTTCGTTCAAATACCCGGTGCAAAGCTGCTCCTGCACATTCCAGTTGCTTTGCCGGAACACGGCGATCCTCGCCGTCGTGTCATCCTTATAATACTGATTCAAAAGATGCACCGCAAAAGTGCCTGCCGGGTAACTTTTTCCGCCAATATACACTCGACCGTCCCGATAAACGGCAGTAAGAAAGCCTAATCCATCGCCCATATGTTCCGCCTCCTGCTATATCCTATCATACAAAGTGTCCCATAAAACGGACCTATCATTGACACATCCCGAAGTGAAAGAAAACCGAAATTATTCTTCGCTGCGCCACGCATTTAGAACATTCGTTCTATTTAACTATATTAGAAAACCGCCTGATATGCAAGGGCTTTTCCTTTGTTGCGGGCAGCGTTTTCGCTATGTTGCTATAATCATACCTTTTTCAGCCGTTTCCCCCATTCAATATACAGAAGGCAGTCATTGAGCCGTCGAGGTCGCACTCGGCGGCTTTTTTGCTGCCCGAAAAAACGGAAAGGAGGTTTATATTATGGTGCTCAAAATCACACCGAAGCAACGGGTAAAAATCAACGCCCTTGTACGCAAAGCTTGCTGTAATTGCTATAAGGGAAACTGTCTGCTGCTGGACGACGGCGAAGAAACGAAATGCGTGCAGCTCATTTCTCGGTACGGTATCTACTGCAACTATTTTCTGAAAGCAGTATTACCGGCTGAAAAGGAGCTGTACACAGAAATCTTACGGCAAAACGGAATCAATGGATAACTGTCCGAAAAAGAGTTATCCGAAATATTTTGAAATGCGCTATGCGCAGGAAAGGACTTATTATGAAAACGATCCACAACACAAAAATCATCGGTATTGACCACGGCTATGGAAATATGAAAACGGCGAATTTCTGTTTTCCGACAGGTATCACCGCCTACGACCACGAGCCTCTGTTTACGGCAGATATGCTGGTCTACGGCGGCAGGTATTATCTCATCGGCGATGGGCACAAGGAGTTTGCGCCGGACAAAATCAAAGATGAGGACTATTATGTGCTGACCCTTGCGGCAATCGCCAAGGAACTGAAAGTCGCAAATCTCACCGAGGCGCATATTGTGATTGCTGCCGGTCTGCCGCTGACTTGGACAAGCGGACAAAAGGCGGATTTCAAGGCGTATCTGATGAAGAACGCCGAGGTGGAGTTCACCTATAAAAAGGCAGACTACCACCTTTATATTGACGATGTGCGTATCTATCCGCAGGGTTACGCCGCCATTGCCAGCTTCGCTACCACCCTGAAAGGCGTCAATTTGATTGCCGACATTGGCAACGGCACGATGAACACTCTGTATATGATCAACGGCAAGCCGCAGCAGGGCAAAATGTTCACCGAGAAATTCGGGACATACCAGTGTACCCTTGCTGTCCGTGAGGCATTTATGCAGAAAACGCAGCGGGAAATCAACGACGCCATTATTGATGAAGTGCTGATCACCGGCACGGCGAACATTGCGCCTGCCGATCTGAAAATCATCAAGAGCATTGCCGCCGAGTATGTGCGGGACATCTTCCGTAGACTTCGTGAGCACGGCTATGATGAGAATACGATGACCTTGTATGTGACCGGTGGCGGCGGTTGCCTTGTAAAAAACTTTTATAAGTTCAGCGCCGACCGGGTGAAATTCGTTGAGGACATCTGCGCCGCTGCAAAGGGATATGAATATCTGGCCGAGGCACAAATGAAAGCTGAGGCAAAGGGATGAATGGAGCGTATTACCGGCTGAATATCCGTTTTGACCTTACAGATAAACGCCAGCGGGAGATTGTTGAGAGGCTGCAAGCCCTTGACAAAAAACAATACGGTTCTATCAACAAATTCGTTGTTACCGCTGTCGGCAGGGCGCTTGACGGAATAGACACTACTTCTCTCACCGCCGAGGAAGTGCGGCGCATAATCCGAGAGGAATTGCGGGAAGTAACCTTTGTTTCGGAACAGCTGCCGCAGGTGCAAGCGGTTTCGCCTACGCTTACCGAGGAGGAACTGGTGAGAAATGAGCAGAGTGTCCTTGATGACCTGGAAATGTTCGGATGATGCCAAATGCGCCGATTATGGCAGCAAAACGGGAACAGGCAAAATATTATGGCATTGAAATGATGCCAAGCGATCGATACACCCAAAGTGGACAAAAAGCGATTTTCGGTATCGTGCAGCGCAGAAATACGCCGGAATCTCGGTATCTGACAGCCGCTTTTCTTTATGCCCTGCGGGGTGTGTCTTACGGTATAGCAAGCAGGGATTTTGTGTGCCGCAAAAGTCCCATTACAGCCGAAATCGGCTGACTCTTTGGGGGCGAAGCCCCCAATCCCCCGAAGGAAGGAATGTGATGATATGGGGAAAGATGTTCGTATTGCCGTCCGTGTGACGGCAAAGGAGAAAGAAAAAATTCAAACAAAAGCCCGAAAATGCGGGCTGAGTACAACTGAATATGTGAAGCAAAGAGCGTTGGGGTACGAGCCGAGAACGGTTCCGTCTGACGCTCTTTTTGTTTGCCTTGAAAAGCTGGGTGAGCTTGCGGATAAAGCGAGTTCACTGGAACTGGACAAAGAAATTTGCACGGTACTGAAACAGATCACAGCAGAGTTTCTGTTGCCGGGAAAGGGGTGATGCGCTATGGCTGTTACAGGCTTTTGGCCTGTGTTCAAAAATCTGAAAGCCACGCTGGACTACGCCGACAATCCCGACAAAACCACCGCCCCGGAATATCTCGATGAGGATTTGTATGCTGCCCTGCGTTATGCAGAAAACGATGACAAAACCGACCGCAAGATGTTTGTCGGCGGTATCAACTGCTCGGCACAGAACGCCTATGCCGAGATGATCGCCGTACAGCGGCGATTCGGTCTGCGTGGCAAGGTGGTGGGTTACCACGGTATTCAAAGTTTTCGTGAGGGTGAGGTCACGCCGGAGCAGGCGTTTGCCATCGGCAAGGAAACCGCAAGAAAGATGTGGGGCGACCGGTATCAAGTGCTCGTCACCGTCCACCTGAACACCGACAATGTGCATTGCCACTTTGTTGTGAATCCCGTGTCCTTCAGGGACGGCACAAAGTTCCAAAACAAAATCGGCGACCACAAGGAACTGCGGAAAATCTCCGATACGATCTGCCGTGAACACGGGCTATCTATTCTTGAAAACAGTGATTTCTACGCCAAGAGCAAGAAAAAAGAATATTGGGCGCACAAAGCCGGCAAGAAAACGCACCGGGACTATCTGCGGGAAGATGTGGAATACTGCCTGTCCGTTGCAACCAACCCAAGAGAATTTGAAAATCAGCTCTATGCGTTCGGGTATACGCTTGACCCTATGCGATTTTCAGTCAAGGCAAATCATTGGGAGCGAGCCGTGCGGCTGAGCAGCATCGGTTTTTCAAAAGATCGTGTGAATGCGCAACTACGGCAGAATGCTGAAAATCGGTATCGGCTGTTCACATTGGAATACCGACCGCCGTACAAGCCGAAGAAATTCCCACTGGAGGACGAGCTGCGAAAGTTGGATTTCTCCATTGAGCACAGTTATGACACCGCAACCGGTCTGGTGGATGCAGTGTTTTATCTTGTCATAACGGTAATCCAGATCGTAGCGGAGCTTGTCGATGTAATGCTGCTGTCACCGGATCTGCGGGCGGCGGAAAAGGATTTGAAAGAGTTGATTGGTGACTATCATTTTTTGCAGGAGCACGACATCCATACGGTAGCCGACCTCCAATCAAATATTGAGCAATCCAAGTCTGAACTTTCCACTTTGGAGCGTGAGCGCAGCGTCATCAGCAACCGCATACGCCGTCCAAGGTTGCCGGAGGAACAGGCAGAAAACAAGAAACGCCGCAAGGCGGTATCCAGGCAGATGAAACCTGTAAGGGAGCGTCTGCGCCGTGCGGAGAAAATTTTAGAGAAATCTCCACACCTGTACGAACTATTAAAACAAGAGCATGAGCTGGAGAAAAAAGCCCGTGCAAGATACAAAGAAAGAGGTAGATAAAATGAAAAATACGATGAAAAAGCCGGTGGCAATTCCGGTAGAAAAATTGCACCCCTTTGACGGACACCCGTTCAAGGTTAAGGACGATGACGAAATGAACACGCTGATTGAAAGCATACAGACGCAAGATGTCCTTTCACCGTTAATCGTCCGACCGATTGAAAACACAGAGGAATATGAAGTCGTAAGCGGTCACCGTCGCTTACACGCCGCACAAAAGGCAGGGATTGCAGAACTCCCTGCCTTAATTTTTGCCCTCGATCGGGATGCTGCCGCCATTGCGGTAGTGGACAGCAATCTGCACCGTGAGCATATTCTGCCATCCGAAAAGGCGTTTGCGTATAAACTCAAATATGAGGCGTTGAAACATCAGGGAACTTCGTGCCAACTTGGCACGAAGTTAAGAACCGATGAGCAAATCGCAGAAAATGCCAATGAAAGCGCACGGCAAGTGCAAAGGTATATCCGCCTGACTTATCTTATTCCCGAATTGCTTGACCTGATGGACGAGGGCAAAATTGCGCTTATGGTCGGCGAGGCCTTGTCTTACCTCGGCGACGAAGAACAATATGCCGTCTTGGAGCAATGCGAAATAAACGATTGCACACCGTCCTATGCACAAGCCGTTGAAATGAAAAAGAGGTATCAGGATGGGCAACTCACGGCTGAAAATATTAGCGAAATACTTGCCCGTGAAAAGGCAAATCAGAGAGAAACCATTAAAATCCCAACCGAAAAACTACGGAAATACGCACCGAACGCCGATGCGAAACAGCTTGAGGATTTTATCCTCAAAGCCTGTGACCATTACCGCAAGTATCTCATCCGTCAGCGTAATCGAGATGAAAGGTAAGGTGAGAATATGGAAAACAGAACCGATGGAATGATCTTTAATCCGAATCTGATTTGGCTGCCTACGCCGCCGCAAATGGAAAGCGCCGAGGATTTTGAATGTGTTGACGCTTTCCTACCGGGCAGCACCGGAGAGCGTATCGAAGATGGCAAATTGCAGCGTTACGGCATCGGCAATTTCACGATAAAAATCGGCGGTACAGTTTATGAAGTAGCCACTCATTTCAGTACCGATGATAAGCAAAGCGTGCTACAGCAGTTCCGTGATCTGCTGATCTCGCAAAACCTAATATAACCACACAATCGAAAAAGACAATCGGACATAGTAAAATACACTTGCCTTTGCTATGTCCGGTTGTCGGAAAGGAGCATTTTACTATGGCAACAGCAAATAAAAACAAAGGGCAAAAGGAAGAACTCATTACGGCGCTATACTGCCGTTTATCCGTGGATGACGATAACAAGGATATGGAGTCGAACTCCATTACGAATCAAAAGCAGATTCTCTCGGACTTCGCCCGCCGGGAGGGCTATCGAAACACGCAATTCTTTGTAGACGATGGCGTATCCGGCACTACCTTCCAGCGGGAAGGCTTTCAACAGATGCAGAAAATGGTAGAGGATGGCTTGGTTGATACGATTATTGTGAAAGACCTCAGTCGTTTTGGTCGTGAGCAGGTGGAAATGGGACGGCTGACACAGATCGTCTATCCGTCCCTCGGTGTGACCTTCATTTCTATTCAGGAGAATGTGAACACGGCTGCCAAAACGGGGTTGGAAATGATGCCGTTCTGCAACATTTTCAACGAGTGGTATGCCGAGCAGACCAGCAAGAAGATCCGTGCGGTTTGGAAAAGCAAAGCCGAACACGGCAAGCGGGTATCTTCCACTGTTCCATACGGCTACAAAAAGTCGCCGGAGGATAGAGAAAAGTGGCTCATTGACGAGCCTGCGGCAGAGGTAGTACGAAAGATATTCCGTCTCTGTCTTGCGGGGCGTGGACCGTCACAGATTGCCCGTGACCTTGAAAGAGAAAAGATTCTCACGCCCACAGCTTACTACAATTCCATCGGCAGAGCCGCAAGCAACGCAAGTCCTGTCAATCCATATTTGTGGTCTGACAGCAGCATTGAGAATATTCTCGCTAACCGGCAGTACACCGGTTGTGCCGTGAATTTTATCACTACCACTGTTAGTTACAAGGTGCATAAGACCATCTATAACCCCGTAGAGGAGCAGCAGGTTATTCCCAATATGCAGGAGCCGATTATATCCGAGGCGCTGTTTGACCGTGTACAGGAACTTCGCAGTCACAAGCGCAGAAACACAAAAACCGGACGGGCAAGTCTGTTTGCGGGCCTGCTGTTTTGTCCCGACTGCGGCGCTAAGTTGCACTTCTGTGCCGCCAAGAGCCTGAAACCCAATCAGGAATTTTACCGATGCGCCAACTACAATTCCGGGCGAGGAACTTGCAATATTCACTATATCCGCAATGTGGTATTGGAGCAGATCGTGGCTGAAGCGGTGGGCAGCCTTGCAGACTTTGTGCGATGTTATGAGCCGATTTTTCTGTATCTGCTGGCGAAAAACAACACTGCTGCACGACAGTCTGAGGTGCAAAAGCTGAAGCAGACCATTTCTGCAAGTGAACGGCGCATCAAAGCCATCGACAAGGCTATCGAGGGGTTGTTTGAAGCGAATATCTCCGGCAAAATCACCGATGAGCGTTTCGCAAAAATGACCGCCAACTACGAAAAAGAGCAGAAGGAACTGCTGGAACTCGTAGCTGACGGCAAGAAAAAGTTACTGGATGCGGAGCAAACCAAGGTGGATTTGAGGCTGCTGATGAAAGCGCTGCGGGACTATACAGACATCCGGCAGCTCACACCGGAGATCGTCAATGCGCTAATTCGGCGCATCGAGGTTCACAGCAAGGATAAGGAAACCAAGAAGGTCAAGGTCGATATTTATTTCACTGCTGTGGGACTGTTCACACTCCCCACGGAAAAGGAAATGCAGGCGGCAATGGAGGAGATCCGCCAGAACCCACAGCAATTCAAATTTTCTGCATAAAGCAGAACACGGTGCAGCCCCTTTTCAGAGACTGCACCGTATCCTACATAAAAACTTCGTTATCCGCCCGTGGCAAAAGACAGCTATGGTTTTATTTTTTTAGAAAAATCAGTCAAACTCCACCATGGTCTTGATGACCTTCTTGGTGCCGTTGTCATAGATGTTCTGGAACGCGTCCTTCGCGCCGTCGAACTTGACTCTCTGGGTGATGATGGGTCTTAAATCCAGGCCCTCGTCGCCGATGAACTTCAAGCATGCGAGAGTAGCTTCGACAGAGCCCATTACGGACTGGAGCGTGCCCTCCTTCATGACGAACTCGTCTAAGTTTAAGCCGTCGATCGGTCTTTCAAAGAAGCCTGCTAAAGCGAGTACGCCGCGAGGTGCGAGGACTCTTATAGCGTCGTTAAGAACGTTCATGTTGCCCGAGCACTCGATGATGACGTCCACGCCGTCGTCGCCGCATTCCTGCTTGATGAAGTCCTCAAGGCTCATCTTCGTGGTGTTCACGACTGCGTCCGCGCCGATCTGCTTTGCGATATCCAGCTTGAACTCGGTTCTGCCCGAGACCATGACCTTCTTCGCGCCGATGTGATGAGCGACAGCCGCCGCGCACATGCCGATAGCGCCCGTGCCTATTACGAGAACGGTCTTTGTGGAATCAACGCCCGCCTTTAAAACGCCGCCGTAGGATATAGCCGCGGGCTCGATGAGCGCTGCGTTATCCCAGTCAAGCTCCATGGGCAGCTTGTGAAGATGTCTCGCGGGGAATTTCATATACTCGCAGAAGCCGCCCGGCCATGCGTTTATCGTGCCTAAGGATCTTGCACTTCTGCACTTGTTGTATTCGCCTCTCTTGCAGAATTCACATTCGCCGCAGGATACGCCGGAATCGGAAATTACGTGATCGCCCACCTTGAAGCCCTTTGCATCCGGGCCAACCTCCGTAACAACGCCCGCCCACTCGTGGCCGAACTCAACGGGGTACTTCGTCCTGCCGTCTAAAATAAAGAAAGCGTCGCCTCTCATGATTGAGATATCGGTTGCGCAGATACCGCAGCGCATGGTCTTTATGACCACGTTATCCTTATCGGCGGTGTACTTGGGCTGATCGATATACTCGGTCTTGCCGGGCTCCTTGGCGATAAGTCTTTTCATCATATCCATTATAGTTTCCTCCTCAAAGTATGTGTTTCGACAAGTGCCGAAAATTCATTCAAGTTAATAATATCACAATGTTGCTCGAACAACAAGGTGTTTTTTGCATTTTTCAGAACAGCTCACGCAGTATTAAATCCGTCTGTCCCTGATTTAACCCCAGCTCCATGCGTATGACCTTGGGATGCTTGCGGTATCTTCTTCGTATCTCGTCTTTTAATTCCGTACCGCCGTGATATCCGTGTATTATTCTCAGCCGATATACGGACGGGCCGGACTGCTTTAAGCGCGCGTCAATGAGCGCCGTCGCCTGCGCCTTCGTCATCCCGTGGACGTCTATCTCGACTATTCCCGCGGATAACCTCATTTTATCGCCTCTATCACGCGGTCAAGGTGCATACTGTGCGACGCCTTCACGAGCACGCTGTCCCCTTTCTTTAAAAGGCGGGGCAATGCCGAAATGAGCCCGTCTACTGTCTCAAAATACTCCCTATCCGTGCCCTTCGCGCCCTCGAACGTATCTTTCGAAAGACCGCCCACGCATATCACGAGGTCTATTCCCGCATTTTTCGCATATTCGCCCGTCTGCCTGTGCAGCTCTGCCTCGTTTTCGCCCAGCTCGAACATATCTCCCAAAATGGCGACCTTGCGGCCCTCCGCCAGCTTTAAAACGTCTATCGCGCTGCGCATGGCCGTCGGGCTTGCGTTGTATGCGTCCGCGATAACGGTATAATCGCCCTGTTCGCGGATATCCATCCTGCCCGAGGTCGAGACATAGCCGTTTATCCCGCGCATAAGCTCCAAAGCGTTCATGCCCAGCGCGTCGCCCACTGCGAGCGCACACAGCGCGTTATATACCATATGCCTGCCCGGTACGTGTATCGCCAATTTCAGCTCGCCCTTGGGATATACCGCGGTAAACTCCGTCCCCAAAAGACCGTGTGAAATTATATCCTTCGCGCGGTAATCGTTATTATCGCCAAAGCCGAACGTCCTTACGCAGTCGTATTTATTCTTGAGCGTGATGAGCATATCGTCGTCGCCGTTCGCTATTATGATGCCGTCCGGACGCATGAACTCTATCATTTCGCTTTTAGCCTTTAAGATGCCCTGTCTGCTGCCCAGATACTCGATATGCGCCTCGCCGATGTTCGTGAAAACGCATATATCGGGACGCACTATCTTCGCAAGCGCGGCTATCTCGCCGAAATGGTTCGTGCCCATTTCCACCACCGCCGCGGTATGCAGCTCGTTTAAGCCGAAAATCGTCTGAGGAACGCCCGTCTGATTGTTGAAGTTGCCCTGCGTCTTATGCACGTTGAAATGCACTCCCAGCACGCCCGCGATAAGCTCCTTCGTGGTCGTCTTACCCACGCTGCCCGTGACCGCGACAAACGGAATGTCAAAAAGACCGCGGTAAAACTCCGCAAGGTCCCTCAATGCGCAAAGCGTATCCTTTACGATAATATACGGCTTATCCGTATCTATCGTTCTATCCGATATGACGCACAGCGCACCGTTTTCATAGCTCTGGGGGATGAAGTCATGCCCGTCAAAGCGCTCTCCCTTTATCGCGACGTAAATATATCCGGGCGCGGCCTTGCGGCTGTCTATAGTAACAGATCGCGCAAGCTCCCGTCCGTCTGCGTTTTTAAGCTCACCGTCCACGGCCTGCGCCGCGCGGCAAAGGCTGAATAGCATCATTTCCCGTTCCTCTGTTTTTTAATGTCTTACTATATTGATTATTTCTCGTATTTTTTGAGCGAAAGGTCTATTATCCTTTGACAGAGCTGCTCATAGCTCATGCCGATATTCTTACACTCCTGCGGGAAGTGGCTCGTGGGCGTCATGCCGGGAAGCGTGTTCGCCTCAAGGCAGTATATATCGCCCTTCGCGTCCATTATGAAATCCATGCGCGAATAGACCTCCAGCCCGAGCGCGTTAAACGCCCTCACGGACTCGTTCTGTATCTGTTTTGTCTTTTCGTCGGAAATGGGCGCGGGGATTATCTCCTGGATCATACCCGCCTGATATTTGTGCCTATAATCGTAAAAGCCCTCGTTGGGGACGACCTCCGCCACGGGCAGCGCCTTACCGTCCAACACGCCGCATGTAAACTCGCGTCCCGTGATGAAGCTCTCTACAAGCACCTCATCTTCATATTTAAACGCCTCTTCGATAGCCGCGTCCAGCTCGGCCGCCGTCTGCGCCTTGGTTATGCCTATGGAGCTGCCGCCCGAGCAGGGCTTTACTATCACGGGCAATGTAAAATCCTTTCTGATATCCCCTTGAGTCGCGTGGGAATACATCTTTCCCTTGGGCGTGGGCACTCCCTTACACGTGAATATCTGCTTGGCTATGCCCTTTTGCATCGCCATTGCACTGCCTAAATATCCCGCGCCGGTGTATCTTATGCCCATTACGTCGAAGATGGCCTGGAGTTTGCCGTTTTCGCCTATTTCACCGTGCAGCGCCATGAAAACTATGTCCGCCGCCTTACACGCCTCCAGCACGTTTTTGCCTATCTCGCCGTAGCCGCTGTCCGGTCTGGATGCCTTTACCGCCTCGATATCCGGAGCCTCCTCCGATACGGGGCGGGGCGCAAGCTCTCCCGAAACGTCGAACAGCTTTTCGATGTCGTCCGGAAGCTCCAATCCGAAAAACAGGTCGACGAGAACCGCCTTATGACCCAGCCTGCGCAATGCGTTGCATATCATAGTACCCGACGTCAGCGAAACGTCTCTTTCAGTGCTTAAACCGCCGGCCAAAACAATGATCTTCATAATATCGTCCACTCCCTTTCAGCTTATTCTACCGTTACCGTCTTTGCGAGATTTCTCGGCTTATCGACGTCATAGCCCTTTGCGAGTGAAACGTAATATGCAAAAAGCTGCATGGGTATGACGGCGAGCATGGGCGCGAAAAGCTCCTCGCAGTCCGGAACGTTTATCGTCACATCAGATACCGCAGATACCCTATCCTCCGCCTGTTCGCAGACGGACACGACATATGCGCCCCTCGCCCTGACCTCTTCAATATTTGAGACGGTCTTTTCGACGAGGTTTTTCTGCGTAGCGAGCGCGACCACGAGAGTATCGTTTTCGATGAGTGCTATCGTGCCGTGCTTTAACTCGCCTGCGGCGTATGCCTCTGAATGTATATATGATATCTCCTTTAGCTTTAAGGACGCCTCCATCGCGAGCGCGTAGTCTATGCCCCTGCCGATGAAGAATATGGAATGCTCCATAAAGCGCTCGGACGCCAGTTTCTGCATATGCTCCTTTACGTCAAGCGTCTGCTTCGCCTTGTCGCTCATCTTACAGAGCTCGTTTAACAGGCGGTCATATTCGCTCATATCGAGATGGCCGTTTAATCTTCCCATCTCCAGCGCAAGCATGTAAAGCGCCATGAGCTGGGTTATATACGCCTTTGTGGACGCCACTGCAATCTCCACTCCCGCGCGGGTATGCAGCACCGCGTCCGCCTCCAGCGATATCGTGCTGCCCACGACGTTCGTTATGGCAAGGGTGCGCGCGCCCCTCTTTTTGGCTTCTCTCATCGCCTGAATGGTGTCCGCCGTCTGTCCGGACTGGCTTATCACTATCACGAGCTGATTTTCATCCAAAATGGGATCTCTGTATCTGAATTCGGAGGCGATATCCACCTCTACGGGTATCCTCACCAGTTTTTCTATGGCGAATCTTCCGACATAGCCCGCATGAGCCGCCGTGCCGCAGGCGACTATGGTTATCTTCGAGATGTCCTTGAGCATTTCATCGGGGATGCCGTCCTCCGTCAGGTCGATGCGCCCCTCCTTTATCCTGGGCATGAGCGTATCCGTGAGTGCGCGGGGCTGCTCGAAAATCTCCTTTATCATGAAGTGCTCATAGCCCGCCTTTTCCGCCTGTGAGACGTCCCACTCGACAATATAGGGCTGCTTTGAGACGCGGTTGCCGAACTCGTCGTAGATCCTTATCTTATCCTTTGTGAGCTCCGCGACCTCGCCGTTTTCGAGTATGTAGCTCTTTTTAGTGTATTCTATTATCGCGGGAAAATCGGACGCGATGAAGTTCTCCCCTTCACCTATACCCACGATGAGCGGGCTGTCCTTGCGCGCGCACACGAGCTTATCCGGCTCATTTGCGCAAACCACGCCCAGGCCGTAGCTGCCCTCGAGCATGGATAACGCCCTTTGAACCGCAAGGCGCAAATCGCCCTCATAAAAGTAGTTTATGAGATGCGCGATTATCTCCGTATCCGTCTCGGTCTTGCAGTGTATTCCCTTTGATAACAGCCATCCGCGCAGCTTCATATAGTTTTCGATTATGCCGTTATGCACGACCGCTATCCTGCCGCTTTCATCCGTATGCGGATGCGCGTTTAAGTCAGACGGCTTGCCGTGCGTCGCCCAGCGCGTATGCCCAATGCCCACGGTGTGCGTGCAGGAAACGCCCTTTAACAGCTCACAAAGCCCGTCGACCTTGCCCTTTTTCTTATATATGCACAGGCCGTCGTCCTTTGCGAACGCTATGCCCGCGCTGTCATATCCCCTGTATTCCAGCTTTTTAAGCCCGTTTATCACGACGGGGACTATATCCCTATCGCCCACATATCCGATTATTCCGCACATATTTCCTCCTACTTGAGCCGCTGCTCGATGAGCCTCGCCATCTCGCTCGCCTGCTTTTCGATAAATTCCCTGTCCTCGCCCTCTATCATGACTCTGACCAAAGGCTCCGTGCCCGAGGGACGTATGAGCACCCTGCCTCTGCCGTGCATCTGCGCTTCGAGCTGTGCGATCCTGTCGCAGATCTGCTCGTCGTCCGCATATGCGCGCTTTTTATCCTCCGCAACTCTCGCGTTTACGAGCACCTGCGGAAGTATGTTTATCACGTTTGCAAGCTCGGAAAGCGTCTTATTCGTTCGCTTTAACACGGAAGCCAGCTGTATTCCCGTGAGGATGCCGTCGCCCGTCGTGTTGTGGTCTAAGAATATGACGTGTCCGCTCTGCTCCCCGCCTAAGCTGTAGCCGCTTTTGAGCATCTCCTCTAAGACGTATCTGTCGCCCACGTCCGTCTTTACGACGGTTATTCCGTGCTCCTTTAAGCCCAGCTCCAATCCGAGGTTGCTCATGACGGTCGCGCAGAGCACGTTTTTCTTCAAAAGACCGCGCTCCTTTAGGTCTATAGCGTTTATCGCCATGACCCGGTCTCCGTTTATCAGCCTTCCGAATTCATCCACAGCAATTAGCCTATCTGCGTCGCCGTCAAACGCAAGGCCCATATCCGCGCCCATTTCGCTCACTATCCTGCTCAGATTTTCCGGATGAGTCGAGCCGCAGTTGTCGTTTATGTTCGTGCCGTCCGGCGCATTAAAGCAGCATATCACCTCCGCACCCAGGCGCTTAAACACCTCGGGTGCAACGAGGGACGCCGCACCGTTCGCGCAGTCTAAGACTATCTTCAAGCCGGAAAGACTCTCGTTCGTCGTGCCCGCTAAGAATTTGATATACTCCTCCGTACCGTTTTTCAGCTTGACGCGCCTGCCTAAACCGAGGCCGGTGGGAAGGGGGCGCGCGCTGCCGTTTTTGACGATATCTTCTATCTTATCCTCAATTTCATCCGCGAGCTTATAGCCCTCTCTGTTGAATATCTTTATTCCGTTGTATTCAAATGAATTATGCGATGCGCTTATGACCACGCCCGCGTCCGCCTCATAGTAGCGCGTCAAATGCGCCACGGCGGATGTGGGTATCACGCCCAAGGTGCAGGCGTCCGCACCGGCGGAGCATATCCCCGCGACCATGGCGAACTCAAGCATATCGGCGGATATCCTCGTATCCATGCCGATGAGTATTTTCGCACGATGTACCTCTCCGGTGAGCACCTCCGCGCTCGCCTGACCCAGTTTAAATGCCAATTCTCCCGTAAGGCCGGCGTTTGCTATTCCCCTGACGCCGTCCGTTCCAAACATTCTTGCCATTTTCCCTCCGATAATATTTAATAGCACCAGTTTTCGGGGTAGCCCCCTGTGCTCTTTATCCTCTGTAAGTATTCACACGCCGCCGTCGCCGCGACAGCCCCGTCCGCCGCCGCCGTGACCACCTGTTTGAGCGGCTTTTTACGGATATCCCCCGCGACGAACAGCCCCGCCGTCTTGGTGACGCACGTCTCGTCCGCGAGCACATACCCGCTTTCGTCTATATCGCACAGGCCGCGAAGAACGCTCGTCTGCGGCTCACTGCCCACGGCTATAAAGCAGCCGTCGATTTTAAGCTCATGCCGAGCGCCGTCCTTTTCATATATAAGCCCCTCCAAGCCGAAAGAGCCTTCGAGGCGCTTTACCTGCGCGTTTAATATGAATTCCACATTATCAAGCGCGGCAGCCTGACTTATAAGCATATCCTGCGCGCGCAGCTTATCCCTGCGGTGAATGAGCTTAACGCTTTTAGCGATTTTCGAGAGATAAATCGCGTCGGAAAGCGCGGTATCTCCCCCGCCGATCACCGCGACGTCCATATTCTTAAAGAAACCGCCGTCGCACGTCGCGCAGTAGGACACGCCCGAGCCTAAAAGCTCATCCTCACCGGGTATACCCAGCTTTTTCGCAGATGCGCCCATCGCCGCGATGACCGCACGGCAGGTAAGCTCGCCCGAATCGCAGGAAAGCGCAAATCCCTCCGCCCGACGCTCTATCCTTTTAACGCCGCAGGAGGTTATATCCGCGCCCAGCTTCTCGGCCTGCTGCTTTAAGGCAATCGTAAAATCCACGCCGGAGACGGAGAATATCCCCGGATAGTTCTCCATATTATGCGTTTTCGCTATCTGCCCGCCCACGGCAGTCTTTTCCAAAATCACCGCGTCCGCGCCCGCTCGCTTTGCATATATCGCCGCGGACAGACCCGCCGGCCCGCCGCCTATGATGATGATATCCGGCATAAAAACACCCTCTTACCTTTAATGTCTAATTATATCACAATATGGGCGTGTTTACCACATTAAAATAACGCGCCGACCTGTTCCGTATTAAATTGTATCAAACGGCGCGCGCATATTCTTCCTATATTTTGTAAATAATTCGATGTTTTGTATAATGCGTTAAAGAGGGGATGGGGGATTTTAAGTTTAAAAGTGCGAATACTCACGTAAATTCAAGTCAAAGGTTGCTTTGCTGCGCAAAGCTACATTATAAATTCGCGTCAATACGCCGTTCCACTGACGCCCAAAAGAATCATCTCATACGTTCGCGCGCAAAAACTAAGCTCGCCCGCCTTTGCAGGAGGGTGATAAGGAAACATTCCGAAAATTGACCTTAGCCAAATAGACGGGTAAGAGAAAAGCTGTGTGAACGGGAAATCCATTTACACAGTTTTTTTCTTTGCGTTCCAATATAAAAACAGCGTTTGCAGAGCGCGCAGCCGTCACCGCAGGTGGCGATCTCAGGGGTTTGGGGGAATCATCCCCAACAAGCATTTACGGAAGGTACCAGATCGGTGCCTCCCGCAAAATACGAGAACTTGTACAAGTTTGCATTGCTTGCCAACTTGAAAAACTACGAATATTCGTATATAATGTATTTGGATAATTTTACTCTTTCGGAGGGATCAAAATGAACGGCTATATTTCCATTCGGGAAGCCTCTTATAAATGGGGCGTTTCGGAACGGCGGGTCAACCAATACTGTTCTCTCGGGCGTATTCCGGGGGCAGAACGATTCGGGCGTTCGTGGGCAATTCCCTCTGACGCAAAAAAGCCAAGTGATCCTCGTAAATCTCAAAGCAAGAAGCAGGAAAGGGGCGTGATGTGATGTATAATCCACAGCTGGAAACTTTTCTCCGTGTAGCCGACGCAGGCAGCTTTAACAAAGCCGCAGAAGAAAGCAACATTACGCCCACGGCGGTCATCAAGCAGATCAACCTGCTGGAAGAATCCCTCGGTGTAAAGCTCTTTGACCGCAGCCACCGAGGGCTTACCCTTACAAAGGCCGGACGCTCCATGTATCAGGACGCCAAATATATCATCCGGTATTGCCGGGACTCCGTGACCCGGGCGAAAAACGCCATGCAGGAGGACGAGAACATTATCCGCATCGGTTCGTCGCCCATGACCCCGGCGCAGCTTCTGATGGAGCTTTGGTCAAGAGTCCAGACCCTGCACCCGGACATCAAATTTCAGATCGTCCCCTTTGAGAACACTCCTGAGAACGCACGGGAGATTCTCGGCAATCTGGGCAAGAACATTGATGTAGTGGGCGGCATTTTCGACGAGACCATGCTGAAGCTGCGGGGGGTGCGCGGGACTGGAGCTGGTCAGGGGCAGATTCTGCTGCGCCGTTTCTATCCACCACCGGCTGGCAGCAAAGGATAAATTGCAGATCACGGATCTTTACGGCGAAAACCTCATGCTCATGCACCGCGGCTGGAGCCACTATGTGGATCAGCTCCGGGACGACCTGTGGCAGCACCATCCTCAAATTCACATTGTGAATTTCGATTTTTACAGCATGGATGTGTTCAATCGCTGTGAGAACACCAACGATGTCCTGCTGGCCATCCCCGGTTGGGCGAATGTGCATCCTCTTTTGAAGGTCATTCCCGTGGAGTGGGATTACAGTATCCCCTACGGCATTCTCCATTCCTCGGAGCCAACACCGAATGTGCAGCGCTTTTTAGACGCAGCTAAAACCATCAGCAAAGAACTGTACGGCTGATTATAACCCAAAGGTATATACTGATGAACGAAGCGAGACTTCTCTTGAAGTCTTGCTTTGTTTATAATAGAGGCAGAAGTTCAGGAAAAGGCAGATGATGATATGAGGTTTGGATATTTCTCCGCACTGCTGTTTTGTACGGCGCTTCTGCTGAGCGGCTGCGGTACGCATGAAACGCAGAAACCGACGGAAAGCCTGCCGCCCGAACCGACAGCATTTACAAGGGAAAGCAAAATCGAAGATGTGAAGCATGACCCGGTGTTCGGCTCTTACGGACGGCTGCTGTTCCCTGTGGAGGATGCCTATTACAGCGGCGATACGCTGGAAGATCTTCAGCTTACCTATTACAGCCACATCGACCCGAATGAAACGGTGGAGATCATAAACACCCTGCGCTCTCTGGCGGCGGATGGCCAGACCATCTTCTATGACATCTATACCGATGAGGAAAAGGCGGCCGACCCTGCTAAGGAGGATACTGGATTATTCTTCTTCAAGGGAACGCCCGGCGAGAAGTTCGCCATCTGCAATGCGGGCGGAGCCTTTGCCTATGCGGGCGCCATGCAGGACAGTTTCCCCCATGCGCTGGAGCTTTCGGGGAAAGGCTACAACGCCTTCGCCCTAATTTACCGTCCCGGCGCACAGACCGCCTGCGAGGACTTGTCAAGAGCCATCCGCTTTATCTTCGACCATGCAGACGAACTGGAAGTGGACACCGAATGCTACTCCCTCTGGGGCGGTTCCGCAGGAGCCCGGATGGCGGCGTGGCTGGGCACCTACGGTCCGGAAGCCTTTGGCGGCGGCGACCTGCCTCGTCCCGGTGCGGTCATCATGCAGTACACGGGGCTGAGCGAGTATTCCGAAAGCGACCCGCCCACCTATGCCTGCGTCGGCGACCGTGACGGCATCGCGGGCTGGCGGGTCATGCAGGCGCGGCTGGAGGCCATGCAGCAGGCCGGGATCGATACGGAGTTTCATGTGTACTCCGGCTTGGGTCACGGTTTTGGCCTTGGAACAGGAACCGGCGCCGAGGGCTGGATCGATGATGCCGTTGCCTTTTGGGAAAGGCAAATGAAAAAATAACATCAGAAAGGATGCGTACCTATGAACAACTTTATTTTTGAAAACAAGACCAAGGTGTATTTCGGCAAGGGCGGCGTGAAGGAGTATCTGGGCTGCCTGCTGGATCACTACGGCGACACCGTCATGCTGGCCTACGGCGGCGGCTCCATCAAGTGCAATGGCGTGTATGACGAGGTGACGGGCATTCTGAACGCCAAGGGCAAGCGGGTGGTGGAGTTTCCCGGCATCATGTCCAACCCCACCTATGCCAAGGTGCAGGAGGGCGCAAAGCTGGCACGGGAAAACCATGTAAACCTGATTTTGGCCGTGGGCGGCGGCAGCGTCTCCGACTGCTGCAAGGTCGTCTCCGCACAGGCAAAGCTCCCGGAGGACATCTGGGAAATGCAGTACACCAAGCACACCTACCCCTCGGAGTTCATCCCCTTGGGCACCATCGTCACGGTGTTCGGCACCGGCAGCGAGATGAACAACGGCGCTGTCATCACCCATGAGGAAAAGAAAATCAAGGGCGCGCTGTGGGGGGCTCAGGCGGAATTTGCCTTTCTCGACCCCAGCTACACCCTGTCTGTCCCCATGAAGCAGGTCATCTCCGGTGCTTTCGACACGCTGAGCCACGCCATGGAGACCTATTTCGGCAAGCCCGATGAGAACAATCTGTCTGACGACATGGGTGAGGCCGTTATGCGCAGCGTCATCCGCAACATTCGGGTTTTGCTGACTGACCCGGAGAATTACGATGCCAGAAGCGAACTGACCTGGGCCTCCGCTATGGCGGAAAACGGCATTCTGAAGATCGGCAAGGTCACGGATTTTCAGGCACACCAGATCGAGCACCAGCTGGGCGCTTACACCAACTGCAACCACGGCGCAGGGCTGGCGGTCATCCATCCCGTTCTGTACCGCCACATCTACAAGTCCGGCGCGGCCCGCTTCGCCCGCTGGGCGCAGAATGTCTGGGGTATTGCGCCCAAAGGCAGCGATGAAGAGACTGCTGTTGCCGGCATTGATGCGCTGACCGCATTTATTCATGAAATCGGTCTGCCAACTACCTTTACCGAGCTGGGTATCCCCGCCGACACGGACTTCCGCGCCGTTGCCGGTTCCACCAATATCACCGCGGGCTGCTGCAAAAAGCTGACCCACGATGAAATTTACGACATTCTCTGCGAATGCAAATAAGATTAAAAGGATGATTTTATCATGAAAAAACTGACTGCGATTTTACTTAGTATTATGCTTGTGCTTGGCCTTGCCGCCTGCGGCTCCGCCAATAATTCAGAAACCCCCGCGCCGACCGAACAGCCGACCGCCGCGCCTACCCAAAGCACATCGACCGAGCCGACGCAGACACAGCCGACGACAGGAAAGACGCTGGTGGTCTACTACTCCGCCTCCGGCAACACCAAGCGGGTAGCCGAAGATATTGCCGAGGCCGCCGGTGCCGACCTCTTCGAGATCGTTCCCACCAAAGTCTACACCGACGACGACCTGAACTGGACGAATTCCGACAGCCGCGTCAGCCGGGAGCACGATGACGAGTCCCTGCGGGATGTGCCCCTGACCACCACAGAAGTGCCCGATTGGGATTCCTATGACACCGTATTCATCGGCTATCCCATCTGGTGGGGCATTGCGGCCTGGCCCGTGGACGGCTTTGTGAAGGCAAACGACTTCACCGGCAAGACCGTCATTCCCTTTGCCACTTCTTCCTCCTCCGGCATAGGTCAGAGCGGCAATTTGCTTGTCGACATGGCCGGTACCGGCAATTGGCAGGAGGGTCAGCGGTTCTCCTCCGGCGCGTCCAGCTCTGATGTACAGTCCTGGGTCGATGGACTGGGGCTGTAATGCGTAGAAATCAAGTTTTCGCTGCAATGCTTGCGCTTCTCATGGGCGTGTCGCTGACCGCCTGCGGCCGGAAGTCTGTGAGGGCTCCCGGAGGCGAGCTGGAAAATGGCGTTGCAGCCGTTGAGGATGCTATTACAACAAAACCGAGTGAAAGCAGTTCCGCCCCTACCGTGCCGATCGACGATCTGCGTGACGGATCTTCGGCGGATACCGTGGCGACACCCGACGATTTCCCGGCGGCCTACAACTACGGCAGCGGCAAGATTTCCGATTATTCCCGCACGGCCATGCTGCAAAAGCTGCCGGAACCGGCGGGAAATGATACGGTGCTGAATACGGCGGCAGACCCCACGAACATTCAGGTCCTGTACCTGTGGGAAGAAGGCAATGTCCCCGCTAAGACGAAGTTCATGCAGGATATGACCGGATACTTCGACAACTATGACTTTCGCCCCTATGTAACCGCCATCCCCGTCCGGGAGGGCGTGGAGCCGAAAGGCGCTGTGGTGCTGATGGCGGGCGGTGCTTATCAGTTCCGGGGCAACTACACCGACTCGCTGCCCACCGCCGCAGCACTGCGCGATCTGGGCTTCCAGACCTTCATAGTGGACTATCGTCTTTCTCCCTATACACAGGAGGAAGGTGCGCTGGATGTGGCGAGAGCCGTTCGCTTTGTCCGCAAAAATGCGGAGGTCTACGGTATTCACCCGGATGATATTGCCGTCATGGGCTTTTCCGCAGGCGGTATTCAGGCCGGTGAATTTCTGATGCACTACGATGAAGATGTGAACGGCACGGCGTTGGACAGCATCTATGTGCCGGACGAGCTGGACGCCGTTCCTGCGCACGCTTCCGCTGCGGGCATGGTCTATTCCTTCTATGGCCGCCTCAGCGTGGGCAACATGGACCCAGACTGGCTGAAAGAGGGCAATTTGCCGCCGACTTTCTATGTCTACGGCACCGAAGATCCCTTCTACCGCCAGTTCCAACAGCAGTATGATGTGATCTCCGGCATGGGCATCCCAACCGGGCGCATCGTACTGAACGGCTGGCCCCACGGTTTCGGCTCCGACGGCGGCTGGGTCAAGGATTATGCCGCATGGCTGGAAACGGTTTTTGCCGAATCAAACAAATAAAATCCGGAGGAATATTCATGGGAAAGAAAGTTTTGATTTTGTCCGGCAGCCCCCGCAAGGGCGGCAACTCGGACATTCTGTGTGACGAATTCGCACGGGGCGCACAGGAGGCGGGCAATGAGGTGGAAAAGATCCGTGTTGCCAGCAAGAAGATCCACCCCTGTTCCGCCTGCTACTACTGCCGTGACCACGGCGGAGCCTGCGTTCACAAAGACGACATGGTGGAAGTCCTGCAAAAGATGATCGATGCCGATGTGCCGGTGCTGGCCAGCCCAGTCTATTTCTACTCCATCGACGCCCAGCTGAAAGCGGTCATTGACCGCACGGTAGCCCGCTGGCTGGAGGTCAAAAACAAGGAGTTTTACTACATCGTCACCATGGCAGACGAAGCCCATTCGTCCGCTGATACCACACTGGCTTGCTTCCGAGGTTATGCCGACTGCGTGGAAGGTGCAGTAGAAAAGGGTGTTATCATCGGCAGCGGTGTCTATGAGCCGGGCAAGGCGAAAAATACCCCCGCTACGGAGCAAGCCTATGAAATGGGCAAGAATGCTGTGCAAAAAGCCATACATCGTGCCGATTCCCGGCACACGCAAGCTGAGCCGTCTGACGGAAAATGCTGGTGCGGCAGACGTCGCCCTGTCCGCCAAAGAAGTTGCTGCTATTGACAAAGCGCTTGACGGCATGGAGATGTCTCCTGTGTTTGGCGGCACCAAAATCGTAAGCAAATAAATCTTCAGAAAGGATGTTGTTTTATGGAATATGCAAATCTTAATAACGGCGTGAAAATGCCCATGGCCGGTATCGGCACATTTCTTCTGACCCCGGACGAGGCGGAGGCCTCCTGCGTAAATGCCCTGCGCAACGGCTATCGCCTGATCGACACGGCAAACGCCTATGTGAATGAAAAGGCCGTTGGCCGCGCCATGAAGAAGTCCGGCTTGCAGCGGGAAGAGATTTTTTTGGAAACCAAGCTGTGGCCCAGCTTCTACGAGCAGCCGGACGCGGTGGGCAAAACCCTTGCCCGTCTGGACACTCCCTATATCGACCTGCTGCTGATTCACCAGCCTGCGGGGAACTACATTGCGGGCTACCGTCAGATGGAAAAGGCATACAAGGAGGGCAAGGTGCGTGCCATCGGCCTGTCCAACTTCAAGAAGGAACAGATCGAGGAGATCCTCTCTATCTGTGAAGTAAAGCCCACGGTCTTACAGACCGAGCTGCATCCCTATCATCAGGAACCGGAACTGAAAGCCTTCCTGGAGGAGAACGGCATCGTGCCGCAGGCATGGTATCCGCTGGGCCACGGTGACAAGGCACTGCTCCAGGAGCCGCTGTTTGCCCAGCTTGGCGAGAAGTACGGCAAGTCAGCGCCCCAGATCATCCTCCGCTGGCATATCCAGAGCGGCAACATCGTCATCCCCGGCTCCAAGAATCCCGACCATATCAAGTCCAACTTTGACCTGTTCGACTTCGCCCTGACAGACGAAGAAATGGCGCAGGTCGCTGCCCTCAACAAGAACGTGCGCTACTACACCAGCACCCCGGAAATGCTCAAGAAGTACGCGGAAATTGTTCCGCCGGTGGACGAGCAGAAGTGAAGCGCTTTCTTTCGCTTGCTCTGGTGCTTGCGCTGATACTGGCTCTTGCGGGGTGCGGAGCGGGTACGGCAGCGCCGGCCCAGCCGGAAATGACACTCGCATCGAATACCAAACCGACGAAAGAACAGTCGGAAAGCACATCGGAGCCAGTGCAGACCGGCCTGTTTGCGGAGCAAATTTTCTCCGGTGCCGACGGCGACATCCATTACAGCTACTACTTGCCCCACAGCTACGACGGCAGCCGCAAGTTCCCGATGATGGTCGTCATGCCGGGCTATGACATGATGTGGTTCTGAAAAGATTCTTCCGGCAGCAATCTGAATTGGAGCGGCTTTACCGCATGGACAAAGCTTAGTACGGAGATGATCGTGGTTTCTGCGCAGCTTACAGACTGGGGCGAAAAATCCGCCCGGCAGGCAATTGAGCTGACGGAATATTTTATCAACAATTTTGCCGTGGATACCAGACGGGTCTATGCCGCAGGGTATTCCGCAGGCGGCGAGACCATGTCCCGTGCGGTGTCCATGCGGCCTGACTTGTATGCGGCCTATCTCCACGGCGCTTCTCAGTGGGACGGCGATTATGCGCCCATTGCGGAGAACGGCGTGGCGGTCTACATTTACATGGCCGAGGGCGACGAGTATTACGGCAGTGCCAAGGCCCGCTCGGCCTACGAAAATCTCCACGAAGCCTTTGAAAACGCCGGTTGGAGCGATGATAACATCGACAAAGTTCTGCGCATTGAAACGCCGGACAACGCCTTCTTCAACGAAAAGGGTATTTACAATTACCACGGCGGCGCCAATGTGGTCTTTGACGACCCGGATAACCTGAACTTGGTAATTTCCCACAGCAAAGGATGAGGATATGAAACCAATTCTCAAAATAAAAATCGCCGTGGATACGGCAATGTCGGTGTCCATGCTGCTTCTGATGGCCTACGGCCTTGTGGGTGAGGCGGCTCACGAGTGGATCGGCATGGGAATGTTCGCCCTGTTCGTAGCGCACCATATTTTGAACCGTCGGTGGATTAAGTCAGTGCCGCAGGGGCGCTATACACCTCTGCGTATCGTGCAGACGGCGCTCATCGGACTGATTTTCCTGTGTATGATCGGCTCCATGGTCAGCGGCATCGTGCTGTCCCGCCATGTCTTTGCGTTTCTTCCAAAGCACGGCGGCTATGAGCTGGCCGGACAGCTGCATATTCTCTGCGCCTTTTGGGGCTTTGTGCTGATGAGTCTGCACCTCGGAATGCACTGGAATATGCTTCTGACCATGGCACGGAAGCACCTGCAACCCAATCAGGTACGCACATGGGTACTCAGAATTGCCGGATATTCCTTTGCCGCCTACGGAGCCGTTGCCTTCGTCCGCCGGGATGTGGGGCTTTACCTGCTGCTGAAAAGCCATTTCGTGTTCTTCGATTATTCCGAGCCGCTCATAACTTTTCTGCTGGACTACCTTGCAGTGATGGGGCTATTGTAGCGATTGGCTATTCTATGAATATGTTATTGCGCAATACAAATGCAAAAACAAAGATTTATAGCAAATAACTCAGGTAGTGTTCTTGGCAAGTCCTTTACGATCAAAAGTTTTTCAGCCGGACTGTCGCTTATTCTAAAAGGTCAATCTACCTGATGTAGGTTGGCCTTTTAGAAATAAGGGGATGAGCACATTGCCAGCCATCCACCCTTTGGGTATATGAAAGACCCGGAGGACAAGAAAAGGTCCAATGCAGATTGCAAAGCTGCTGACCTCCTAAAATTTAATCGAGCAGAAATACAATGGTAGAACTGCCATCCTTAAGCCCAATCTTGTATGGACGTCGAGCTATTGTTATTGCGCCAAAACGTGTTTTTAACGTTTCTTCGCACTTTTTCTCGGTCGAAAAACGTCTGCATCTATAATTTCCCTGCGCCAACAAGATAAGTATATCTTACTAATTGTATTTTCAATATCATATAAGGAAGAATTAGTAGTCTTTTGAATTATAAAAAATAGGAGTATCCTTTTAGCAACTTTTAGTTATCTAAAATTTTACTTCTACGCACAGTATGAAACGAAGCAGACGGAGATTCAGCAGCTCTCAGCGGCACTGGAACAGGAAATCAGCAAAGGTACGGAACAAGTTGCAGATGTTGGCCGCTTTCTCCAGCTTGCAGAGAAGTGTTCCAATTTACAAGAGCTGGATGCGGTTACGGTCAACAAATTGATTCAAAAGATCGTTGTGCACAGCTCAGAAAAAATCAACGGCAAGAAACACGTCACTATCGAAATCTATTTTACTTATGTCGGGACAATTCGGATTCCCTTAAAGAAGCCGAATGTGTTCACAGACGCAGAAACCCCGGCGTGACAACTCGCCACACTGGGGTTTCCCGAAAATGTCTTTACTTCCTTATGACCCTCTCGCCTTCGGTGGGCGAGCCACTTTCAATCCCGAAACGGCCTCCGCCGTTTCGCGATTGAAAGCTGCGCCGCACGTCGTCGGCAAGCTCGTTTTATAATCGGCGGGCAAAGGAAAAAACTTGCGTATAAAAAATCGCCTTTAGCGGTTTGCCGCGCTAAAGGCGATACCTTATTATAAAATCAACCCTTACCTATGAGATAATCCATCGCCTCGATATATCCCGCAAGCCCGTGGCCGATTATCGTCTTTTCACAGGCGAGCCGCGCGTATGAGACCTGCCTGAAGTCCTCGCGCTTGCTCACGTCCGATATGTGGACCTCCACCGCTGGCAATCCCACCGCCTTTAACGCATCTAAGATCGCCACGCTCGTGTGCGTGTACGCAGCGGGGTTTATCACTATCCCGTCAAAATTGCCGTATGCCGCCTGTATTTCATCCACTATCGCGCCCTCGTGGTTCGATTGAAAGCACTTCACCTCTGCGCCCGTCTTTTCGGCGTGGTCGGCTATCAGCTTCAAAAGCGCGTCATAGCTTTGACTTCCGTATATGCCCGGCTCGCGTATGCCCAGCATGTTTATATTCGGTCCGTTTATCACAAGTATCCTCAAGTGTCCATCCTCCCGATCACCTCGTTTACAGCGTCTTGCAGCGCTCCGTCGTTCGATATCTCATAGTCGCAAAAGCGCCCATAAAGCGCGCGCCGCCTTTCAAACATCTCCTGTGCGCTCGTCTTTAAAGAAAGCGGGCGACCGTCTTTAGCGAGCTTTTCAAGGTCGCGCTCTATCCAGAAAACCACGGAATTCTGTCGTATTATGTCGAAGTTCTCCTCGCGGGTGACTGCTCCGCCTCCTGTCGCGACTATCTCCCCCGAGCGCTTTAATATCTCCGAGAGTGCGGCTGTCTCTCTTTTTCGAAAGCCCTCCTCGCCCTCACGATCGAATATCTCAGGTATGCTCATACCCGATTTTTCTTCGATAAATGCGTCCGCATCCGTAAAAGGACGGTTTAGCCGCCTTGAAAGCGCCGCGCCCACTGTGCTCTTTCCCGAGCCGGGCATACCTATCAGCACGATGTTCTTCATCCGCCTTTCCAGAACCCGCGTTATGCGCTCTATCTCGCCGTCGTCTATGCTGCTGTCCGTGAACAGCTCCGCACTTCGCTTGGCCTGCGCCACGAGCATGGGCAGACCTCCCGTGCATGGTATGCCCATACGCTCCGCCTGTAGTATGAGCGCGGTCTTTGAGGGGTTGTATATCACATCCGCCACGCCGCTCAGCTTTGTAAATATGGATAGATCGACCGCCGCGCAACCGTTGTTCGGGAACATGCCCACGGGAGTGGTGTTCACGACCACGTCTGCGTCCGCGTGGCGCGAGATGTTGTCATAGTTGTCCTCGCCGCTTCTCGATATGACCGCGACATCCGCCGCGCCCAGCTCCTTTAGCGCATATACTGCGGTTTTTGAAGTCCCTCCGCTGCCTAAAACTATCGCCCTTTTATTTTTAACGCCGATATCCGCGCGCTTTAACAGATATTTAAACCCGTATATGTCCGTATTGTCGCCAAAGAGAGTGCCGTCCGCTCTTTTGACTATCGTATTTACGCTGCCTATGCCCTTCGCCGTGTCCGAAAGCTCGTCGAGATAGGGCATGACCGTCTGCTTATAGGGTATCGTTACGTTCAGCCCGTCCGCTTTTTTAAGCAGCTCGGCTATTTCATCCTCGCCGCGCTCAAACAATTCATAGCTGTAGTCCGCAAGCTGTGCGTGTATCTGCGGCGAATAGCTGTGCGCAAGGGTCTTGCCCAGTAGCCCGCAGCGCATCACACCACCTCAGAGTAGCTTCCCAGATACTTGAACTCCTCACACGTAGTCTGCAACTCGCCCAAAAGCTGAATGAACTGCTCGGAATATACTGACGTGTCGAGGTCGAAATAGAACATGAACTCGAAATCCCTGTCCGGTATCGGGCGGGATTCCAGCTTATTCAAGTTTATGCCCAGCGCATAGAAGCGGGACATTACCTTATAAAGCGCACCCGGCTTATGCGGCGTGACCAGCATTATGCTCGTCCTGTCCGCACCCGGATATATCTCCAAATTCTTTGATATGCATATGAACCGCGTGAAGTTGCTCGCCGCGTCCTGAATGGAGGATTCGAGGCAGGCAAGGCCGTATAACTCTATGCACGAGCGGGACGCTATCGCCGCGACGTCGTCTCTACCCGACTCCGCGACCATCTTCGCGGCGGCGGCGGTGTTCTCCACGGCGGTTATCTTTACGTCGCTGCCCAGATTCTTTAAGAAATCCGCGCACTGCCCGATAGCCTGTTCATGAGAGAATATCTCCTTCACGTCCTCCAGCTTTGTTCCCTTTTTCGCCAAGAGATTATGATCGACCTTTATGCGCACGCTGCGCACTATCGAAAAATCGTGCTTTATCATGAGGTCATATACCTTTTTAACAGAGCCCGCAGTGCTGTTTTCTATCGGTATGACGCCGTATCTGCAAAGACCGGATTCTATCGCCGTGAACACGTTTTCAAAGTCGCGGAAGTAGAGTATCGAGGGCAGCTTGAAGAGCTTTTCACACGCGAGCTGTGAATACGCCCCCTCCACGCCCTGGCATGCCACGCTCGCATTTTGCGGGAACAGCCTTTCTGTATTATCTATCGCGTCGCGTACCTTTTTCTGAACGTCCGTCTGCTTCGCCAGCAGCTTTATCTGATATGCCCGCGAAAGCTCGAATATTATCGAATAGAGCAGCGTCGCATATTCGCCCATGTCCCCCGCCTTTTTGAGCACCTCCGTCAGCTTTTCGCGCTCACGCTGTGCGTCCAATACGGGCAGTCCGTTCTCCTTTTTATACTTCGCTATCTGCGCCGCGACGTCCATGCGCTCGGAAAAGAGCCTTATCACATCATCGTCTATCGCGTCTATTTTCGTCCTCAAATCCTTTATTTCCATATCACACCTCACAAATATAAAAATTTATAAACCTCTATAAAACAGCATCGGCTATTACCAGCGCGGCGACCGCCTCAACGACCGGCACTGCACGCGGGACTATGCACGGGTCATGCCGCCCCTTTATCCTCAAGCGCTCGTCCTGCCTTGCGGATAAGCTCACCGTTCCCTGCTCCTTCGCTATGGAGGGAGTGGGCTTTATCGCCGTCCTGAACACTATTGGCATACCTGATGAAATCCCGCCGAGTATGCCGCCGTGATTATTCGTCTTAGTCCTTATATCGCCGTCCTGCATGAAGAATTCGTCGTTATGCTCGCTCCCGCGCATCCTCGCCGCCGCGAAGCCCTTGCCGAATTCTATTCCTCTCACCGCGGGTATGCCGAATATAGCGCGCGCGATGGCGTTTTCCAGTCCGTCGAACATGGGCTCGCCCACGCCCGCCTTTACGCCCGTTATCGCGCATTCGATCACGCCGCCCAGCGAGTCGCCCTCTCTTGCCGCGCCGACGACCGCCTGCCTCATGCGCTCCGCAGCCCCGTCATCTATCACGGGCAAGTCTTTTCGAGAAACATCCTCAAACGGCCCCGTCAGCTCATACGGCGTATCATCCGTTTCACCGATGGACGCGATATGCGCATATACGTGAATATTCTTCTCTTTTAAAAGCTGAAGGGCTATTCCCCCCGCGATGCATATCGGCGCGGTGAGCCTGCCTGAAAACTGCCCGCCCCCCGCGATGTCGTTATATCCGCCGTATTTCACATATGCGGTATAATCCGCGTGCGCCGGCCGGGGCTTGTCCCTTAACTCGGAATAATCGCTCGAGCGCGTGTTCGTGTTTCTTATTATCGCCGTGACGGGCGCGCCGCAGGTCTTGCCGTCGACTATGCCGCATATGAACTCCGGCTCGTCCGCTTCCTTTCGCTTGGTGGAGACGTCATTTCTGCCCGGTGCGCGGCGGCTCATGAAGCTTCTAAGCTCGTCAAAGTCGATTTTCAGCCCCGCGGGCAGACCGTCTATCGTCACGCCTATCGCGGATGAATGAGACTGCCCGAAAACCGCTATTTTAAGTTTATTTCCCAAAAAATTGCTCATACGCCGCTCCTTTTAACATTTCCGCCCAGCATCGCGAACTTATCCCAAAAATCGGGATATGACTTCTTCACGCACTGCGCTCCTTCGACCTCGATTTTTCCCGCGAACGTCCCTAAAACGGCCGCGCTCATCGCCATCCTGTGGTCGTTATGCGCGCTCACCTTCGCCCCGTGCAGGGGCGCGCCGCCGTGTATTATCAGTCCGTCTGGAGTCGGCGTAAAGTCCGCTCCCGCCGCGCCTATCAGCTCGTATATCGCCGCCAGCCTGTCCGACTCCTTTATCCTCAGCCGCTGCGCGTTAAATATGCGCGTGTCTCCCTTCGCGGCGCAGGCCAATACGCTCAAAACGGGTATAAGATCGGGGATATCCGCCGCGTCTATCTGCGTTCCCGTCAGTTCTTTTTTCCTCACTCTCACGCCGCGTTCGTTCGTCGATACGTCCGCGCCAAAGCGCCTCAATATCTCAATTACGGCTCTATCGCCCTGTGCGGAGTGCTCGTCCAGTCCGGTGAGCGTTATGCCCTTTTCGCTCATCGCCCCCGCGCACAGCCAGAACGCCGCGTTTGACCAATCCCCCTCGACCGGCCCGCAATATGCGCTCATCCGCTCGTCTCCCGTCAGCGAAAAGCCCGATTCCGTGCGCGCCGTGCTTATGCCGAAGCGCTCCATCGCCCTCAGCGTCATTTCTATGTATGAGCGCGACTGTATCTCGCCCGTTATCGCAAGCGAGCAGGGCTTTTTAAGCGCGCACATCGCGAAAAGCAGACCGGATATATACTGCGAGGAGATGTTCCCCGCGATTTTAAAGTCATATGACTCCAGCTTTCCGCTCACGTGCAAAATATTTCCCTCTTTAACGATATTTACCCCGTGCCTTTGAAGCTCGTCCGAAAGTTCGGATATCGGCCGCTCGGGCAGTCTGCCGCACATCTCGATTTGCGCATTCATGCCCAATGCGCATATCACAGGCAGTAAAAATCTCAATGTCGAGCCGCTCTCCCGCACGCACATTTTGCATTTTCCGCCCATCTTTTCAATGGGAAAAATGCTTATTTCATCGCCGTTTTTCACCACTCTCGCGCCCATCGCGTTTAAGCAGTCCATCGTCGCGGCGATGTCCTCATTCATGCCCTCGCATATGAGCAATGATTTTTCTTCAGCGAGCGCCGCCAATATGAGCAGTCTATGCGCCTGTGATTTTGAGGCAATTATCTTTATGCTGCCCGAAAGCGGGCGCGGGGTTATTGTCGCGTTCATTTAAGACCTCTTTTGAAAATGCCCTCTAACTCATCAACATCTATATTATATAGGAAGCAATCGCCCAGCTTTTTGGGCAGCACGACATTTATGCTCCCCTGCGCTATCTTCTTATCCGATTTCGCGATATTCGCAAGCTGCTTTGCGCTGTAATCCGTCCCCGTGGGCAGAGCGTATTTTTCGAGTATGCGCACCATCCTGTCCGCTTCTTTTTTATCGCATATGCCCATGTTCGCCGCCGCGTGCGTCATTATCGCCATGCCCGCCGCGACCGCGCTGCCATGGGATATCTCAAAGCGGCTTAGCGCCTCTATCGCATGGGCGGGGGTATGACCAAAGTTTAACAGCTGGCGCCGCCCCGTGTCAAATTCATCCTCGCTCACAATCTCGCTCTTTATCTCCACGCACCGCGCGATCACGTCCTCAAGCTGCTCGCGGATGTCTCGCTGCATGAGTGCGCAAAACAGCTCCTCGTCGCATATGCAGCCGTATTTTATCACCTCTGCGCAGCCGTCCGAGAATATCTTTTCGGGCAGTGTGGAAAGCGTATCCGTGTCGCATATCACTCGCGCGGGCTGATAGAACGTACCGGCTAAATTCTTCCCCGCGTTTAGATCTATGGCAGTTTTTCCGCCGACGGACGAATCCACCGCCGCCAAAAGCGTTGTGGGAAGCGCTATAAACCTCACCCCGCGCAGATAGCAGGACGCCGCAAAGCCCGTCATATCCCCCACTACGCCGCCACCCAGCGCGACGAGCACGTCCGTGCGCGATAATCTCTCATCCGCTAAGAAGTTTAACAGCTCCAAAAAAGTCGCTCCGCATTTTGAAGCTTCTCCCGCCTGCATGACAAAGCTGACGGTGTCTATCCCCTGCGCCTCGATGCTGCTTTTCACCTTATCGAGATATATGGGCGCGACGTTCGTGTCTGAAACTATCGCCGCTTTTTTGACCTTGCCCAGCTCCTTTATACAGTTGCCGACGCTGCCTAAAAGTCCCGCGCCTATCACAACGTCGTATTCACGAGATACGTTTATATGCACTTTTTTCATCTTCCGTCGACCTCCGCCTTTATGCGCCGTCCGTCGTCCAAAAGCTCCGTGAGACGCTGTGTGTCATCTTGCTCCATAGCCGCCTTATACTCGTTTAAATTGTCTATAAGGCAGTTTAATTCCTTTAACAGGTTGTCCTTATTTTCCATGAAAAGCTCCGCCCACATCACGGGATTGAGCCACGCGACCCTCGTCAGATCCTTATAGCTGCCTGCGGAAAAGCCCTTATGCACCCTCGCCGTGGGGCTTTTTATATATGCGTTCGAGACGACGTGCGCCATCTGTGATGTGAACGCAATCATCTCATCGTGCTTTTCGGCGGTCGTCACCGAGTATTTTGAAAATCCGAGCGGGCTCAGCACGTCCTTTACGCGCTCCAACAGCTCTATATCGTCAAAATTCGGCGGAACGATCACCATGGGCGCGTTGTTAAACATATTCGCCCGCGCGTATTTCAAGCCGGAGTTGTGCGTGCCCGCCATGGGATGCCCGCCCACGAACGTAAAGCCATATTTTTTAGCAATGGGGAAGCACGCCTCGCAGACTGTCCTTTTCGTGCCGCAGCAGTCTATCACGAGCGCGTCCTTTGATATCTCGGGCGCGATTTTTTTAAGATAATCTATCGCGGCGAGAGGGGGTATGGCAAGTATTATAACGTCGCATTCGCCCACGCTTCCCTCTAATTTTCCGTCGATATCTCCGGACATCTGCGCAAAATCGAGTATCACGCCGTCCGCATCATCCGCTAATACGACCGCGTCGCTGTTCGCCTTATATCCCCGCGCGACCGAGCCGCCTATGAGACCGAGTCCGACAACGCCTATCTTCATCATTTCACAGCCTCCCTGACCTTCGCCACCTTCGCCGCGACATGCTTAAACTGTTCGGGCGTGAGCGACTGCGCGCCGTCGCAAAGTGCGTGCATCGGGTCATTATGCACCTCTATCATGAGTCCGTCTGCGCCGCACGCCGCCGCCGCGGTCGCCATGGGCTCGACGAGCCATGATTTGCCCGTCGCGTGGCTGGGGTCGACGATAACAGGGAGGTGAGAAAGCTCATGCAACAGGGGCACGCAGGAGAGGTCGAGCGTATTTCTCGTGAACGTCTCGAACGTGCGGATGCCTCTTTCGCAGAGTATTATCTGATCGTTGCCCTCGCTCATGATGTACTCCGCGCTCATGAGCAGCTCCTTTAGTGTGTTCGCGAGTCCCCTCTTTAACAGGATGGGCTTATGCGTCTTTCCCAGCTCCTTTAACAGCTCGAAGTTCTGCATGTTTCTCGCGCCGACCTGTATCACGTCCACATCCTCAAACAGCGGGATGTGATTTGCGTTCATTATCTCAGTAACTATGGGCAGTCCCGTCGCCTTTTTCGCCTCTAAGAGCAGCTTTAAGCCATCCTCATGCAGGCCCTGGAAGTCGTAGGGCGAGGTCCTCGGCTTGAACGCGCCGCCTCTTAACATGCCCGCGCCCGCCGCTTTGACCTGCTTTGCTATCCCGATGATCTGCTCCTCACTTTCAACAGAGCAGGGGCCCGCGATTATGCAGAAATTGCCGCTGCCGATCTTAACGTCGCCCACCTCTATCACGGTATCCTCTGGATGGAACTTTCTGTTGCACAGCTTGAACGGGTCGGTGACTCTCTTCACCGCATCCACTATATCGAGGCTTGCTAAAAGCTCCATGTCAATTCTGGATGTATCGCCGATAAGCCCGATGACGGTCTGCATATCGCCCTCGGAAATATGCGTGCCTAAGCCCTGGCTCTTTATCCAACTCGTGAGGTGGGCTATCTTATCCTTGGGTGTCCCCTGCTTTATAATTGCTATCATCTTTCATTCTCCTTTATCATTTCAAAAATTATTTCAAACATAAAAGCCGCACAGACAGTAATCTGTGCGGCTTGGTATACAATCTAAACGTTTCCGGCTATTGATCGTTATTTTCAGCACATCACAAATTACCTTTACTTCTTTCCAAAGTAAAAGTAATAGTACGTAAAGCTGAAAATAGCGGATATAGTCATCACTTTTATTTCCTTTCCTGATTTACCTCATTATATCCCCTTACTCGGGCGCTTGTCAACCCGAAAAATATCAATTTTCGTTTTTTATTTATCCTCGCCCTCCTGCGGCAGCTCTATCACCTTTTCCGCGAGGTTTTTGGCAAAGGACGCGAACGCCGTGAGCTGCGTGAGCATCTCAAAAACCGCCGTCGCGCTCATGGAGCTTCCGTCAAAGACGTCCCCCGCACGCGCGCCCAGCTGTTCGATGAAGTATAGCTCCGCCTCCTTGTGCTTTTGGACATAGCCATCATAAAGCTGCTTCATGTCGTCGTCACCCATGTCCGCCGGAATGAGCTTTGAGATATAGGCTATGCTCAGCGTCTGCTTTAATGTGCATATCATTATGAGGTATGCGATGTGTTTTCTCGAATATCTCTTTTTGACGGGCGCGGGCATTATCTTCATGCGGACGTAGTTGTTTATCGCCACGGGCGTGACGATCTTTTCATCCTCCTCATGCGGAAAGAAGTCAAGGTACTTTTCCAAAAGCGCCACGACCTGATCCATATAAAGCTCTATCTCGGGTAGCTCTTCCCATTTAGGGAGCGTGAACCCCGAAAAATATCCCTGCCAATCCTTCAGCTTTTGCGCAATAAAGCTCTTATCGTAAAGCATAGTCCTCCCCAACTTTTATTCTTCTGTTTTTTCCTTTTCCGTCTCCGCCTGTTCCGGCTCTTCTTCCTTAGGGCTGATAGCCGCCATTATCTTCGCCTGTATCTCGTTCGCTATCTCCGGATTATCCTCGAGGTATTTACGCGCGTTCTCCTTGCCTTGGCCAATGCGCATGTCGTTATAGCTGAACCACGCGCCGCTTTTTTTGACGATATCAAACTGCACACCCAAATTGACGAGAGAAGCGGATTTTAGTATGCCCCTGCCGTAGCGCGTCTCGACCTCTGCCGTCTTGAACGGCGGCGCGGTCTTGTTCTTCACGACCTTTATCTTGGTCTTATTGCCTATTATCTGGTCGCCCTCTTTTATAGCCTCGCCCTTTCTGACCTCTATTCTAACGGAGGAATAGAATTTGAGCGCCCTGCCGCCCGGGGTGACCTCGGGGTTGCCGAACATTATGCCCACCTTTTCACGCAGCTGGTTTATGAATATCGCCACGGTGTTCGCGCTGTTTATCGCGCCGGCGAGCTTTCTTAAAGCCTGGCTCATGAGGCGCGCCTGAAGTCCGACGTGTGAATCACCCATATCGCCGTCAATCTCCGCCTTGGGCACGAGCGCCGCGACGGAGTCTATTACGATTATATCTATCGCGCCGCTCCTTATGAGCATCTCAGTTATCTCGAGCGCCTGCTCGCCCGTATCCGGCTGAGAGACGTATAAATTATCGATATCCACGCCCAGCGCCTTCGCGTAAACGGGGTCGAGCGCGTGCTCCGCATCTATGAACGCCGCCGAGCCGCCCTGCTTTTGAGCCTCGGCTATCGCCTGAAGCGCGATGGTCGTCTTACCGGAGGATTCCGGGCCATATATCTCCGTTATTCTTCCGCGCGGAAGTCCCATTATTCCGAGCGCGATATCCAGCTCAAGGCAGCCCGTCGATATGACGGAGATGTTGAGGTTTGCCGTCTTGTCGCCCATCTTCATTATGGCGCCTTTGCCGAATTTTTTCTCTATTTGCGCTAATGCGTTGTCAAGAGCGTCGTTTTTATCCATCTTTTTGTCCGTCTTCTTTTCCATCTTCTTCTCCTTATTTCATCTGGCTCAATGCCTGTCTGTTTTTTACGATATATTCTATACACGACCAAACGGAAAGCGCCGCGCTGATATAGAGCAATATCATGCCCAAAGGTATTCCCGTCCATTTTTGTATGGGGTCGTCAAACAAAAGCACGGAAAGCGCGACTATCTGAACGACCGTCTTTATCTTTCCCGTGATGCCCGCGGCGATGACCGTTCCCTTGCCCGCCGCGACAAGGCGAAATCCGCTTATTATGAACTCCCGCGCGAGCAGTATTATCGCTATCCACGCGCTGACCTTGCCCCACTCCATGAGTATGAGCAGCGCGCTCATCACGAGCAGCTTGTCCGCTATCGGGTCGGCAAATTTTCCGAAATCCGTGACTTGGCACGTCTTTCTCGCTATTTTTCCGTCTATCATATCCGTTATCGCGGCGATTATGAATATCGCTGCCGCCCAATAGTTCCAGCCCGTAAAGCCGATATAGTATATCACGACGAATATGGGGATGAGTATTATTCTAAGCAGCGTCAGCTTGTTTGGTAGGTTCATATAAGCTCTCCGATCAAATCGTATTCTCTTACTCCGGTTATCTTCACGTCCACATATTCGCCAATTATCAGCTCGCGCGGGCTGTTTATGAACAGCACTCCGTCGATCTCCGGCGCTTCGGCGAACGTCCGCGCGCTGTATACCCCCTCCTCGACGGGATACTCCACAAGCGCGGTGCATATGCTCCCCACTCTTTTCTGCGCGCGTCTTTGGGCAATGTCCGCCTGAATGCGCATTATCTCCTGCGCACGCGCCTGTTTTACTTCTTCATCTATCTGGCCGTCCATCGACGCCGCCGGCGTGCCCTCCTCAAGCGAGTATGCGAAAACGCCCAGTCTGTCGAATTCAAGCTCCCTAACGCCCGCCTTCAGCGCATCAAAATCTTCCTCCGTCTCTCCGGGAAAGCCCGTTATGAGCGTCGTGCGGAGTATGAAATCATCCCCGCCCAGCTTTCTAACGGTTTCGACCGCCTGCTTTGCGCGGGCGTAGTCGTATTTCCTGTTCATGCGCTTTAACACGGGGTCGCTGAAGTGCTGCATGGGAATATCGAGGTATTTCACGACGTTATCGTATTTCATCATCGTCAAAATGAGGCGTTCATCCACGCTTTCGGGATACGCATAAAGCAGCCTTAACCACTTTATATTTTCATTCGGCGCAAGCAGGTCTATCAAGTCGCATAGCTTTTCCTCGCCGTATATATCCAGCCCGTACTTCGTCGTATCCTGCGCAACTAAAACTATCTCGGAGACGCCCAGCTCACCCGTGAGATAGTCGACCTCGCGCTTTATGTCCTCCATCGTGCGCGAGCGCAGATCTCCGCGGATGTAGGGTATCGCGCAATACGTGCAGCGGTTGTTGCAGCCCTCGGATATCTTGACATACGCCGTATACGGCATGGTCGTGAGCATCCTCTCTGTATAATCCGGCTCATGCGCGGGCGCGGAATAATTCTCATAATGCTCGCCTTGCGCCGCCTTTTCCACCGCCTCGCAGATGGCGTCATAGCCCGTTATGCCCAGCCATGCGTCCACCTCGGGAAGCTCGCCCGAAAGCTCGTCCTTATACCTTTCGGAAAGACATCCCGTTACTATAAGCCCCTTTAACGAGCCCGTCTTTTTATACTCCGCCATCTCCAAAATAGCGTCGATGGACTCCTGCTTTGCGGACTCTATAAAGCCGCAGGTGTTTACTATTATGACGTCCGCCTCGGCGGGGTCCTCCACAAACTGCGCTCTGCCTTTCAGCTTTCCTAACATCAGCTCTGAATCCACCCTGTTTTTGGAGCAGCCCAGAGACACCATTCCTATTTTAATCTTCATATCCATCATCTTCCATTCTATCCTCGGCGCCGCCGAAATGTTCGTTATAATCCGCCCATGTCCAAAGGATCTGCCTTCCCTTTGAGCCCTCGGACGGCCCGACCACGCCGATATCCTCAAGCTGATCCATCAGGCGCGCGGCGCGTGAATATCCCACTCTCATCTTTCTTTGCAGCATGGATGCGCTCGCCTGTTCAAATTCGAGCACAGTCTGCGCCGCCTGCGGCAGGAGTGAATCCGCATCCGCATCCAAATCGGGCGCGGCGGATTCCGGCTTATTCTTGCCCGTCTGCTCGGCGAGCTTGGCCATCTCGCTATCCACGTCGTCGTCATACTGCGCGTCGCCCATGCTCTTTAGATATTCCGTCACGCGGTATATCTCATCGTCGCTCACGAAACATCCCTGAACCCTCGTCGCCTTGTTCTTTCCGACGGGGCGATAGAGCATATCGCCGTATCCCAATAGCTTTTCCGCACCCTGTTCATCCATTATTATGCGGCTTTCAAGCGCGTTTCCTACCGTAAGGGCGATTCTTGAGGGGACGTTTGCCTTTATGAGGCCGGTGAAGATATCCGCCCTCGGGGACTGCGTCGCGATAATGAGGTGTATGCCCGCCGCTCTGCCCAGCTGGGCTATTCGGCAGACAGCGTCCTCCACGTCCTTCGCGCTCACCATCATGAGGTCCGCAAACTCGTCTATTACTATGACGAGCTTTGCCATTATCTCCTCTCCCGCGTCGCGCATCTTTTTATTATACGTCTTGATGTTCCTCACGCCGCTCTGCTGAAACAGCTTATAGCGCTTTTCCATCTCCGCGACCGCCCAGACGAGCGCGCCTGCGGCCTTTCCCTTATCCATAACGACCGGGACCTTCAAATTGGGTATGCCGTTATACACCGCCATTTCGACCATCTTCGGGTCTATCATTATAAACTGAAGCTCTGCGGGAGTCAGCTTATAGATAAGGCTCATTATTATGGTATTTAGGCAAACGGATTTACCCGAGCCGGTAGTTCCCGCGACGAGCAGATGAGGCATCTTCGCGAGGTCATCATATATCTTTTTGCCCGCGATATCCTTACCCAGCGCAAAGGGAAGCTCGCCATCGTGGTTTTTAAACTCGGGGCAGTCTATAAGCTCGCGCACACATACGGACGCATAGGACTTATTGGGCAGCTCAATTCCTACCACCGATTTTCCGGGAATGGGCGCCTCTATCCTCACGCTCTCCGCAGCCATGTTCAACGCGATGTCGTCGCCCAGCGACTTTATCTTCGCGATTTTTACGCCCGCCGCCGGCTGAAGCTCATATCGCGTGACCTTCGGCCCTCTCGAGGCGTTCACTACCTTTATATCCACGCCAAAGCTGGCGAACGTGTCCTCTAACTTCACCGCGCATTCGTCTATCTCGCGCCGCGCGGTTGCGCTGTCCGCCGCAGTCGCCCTCGGCCTGTCCAAAAGCTCGGGAGAGGGCAGTATGAAGCGCTTTTCGTGGTGCTCCTGCTCCGCCTTAACGGGAGCGGGCTTTAATATGCGCGGCTTTTCCTCACGCGGCGCGGGAGCGTATTCCTGCTGCTGCGCAAGATCGTCATCGGCAATATCCGTTTCATAATCTGGTTCAACAGGCGAATCGTATGCTTCTTCAACTATTTCCGGCTGATACACATCATCCTGCGCATTATCCGCGGCATAATCCTGCTCATATTGCGCATTCGGCTCGTCCGCATCGACGGTGAAGTCATAGCTCTTTTTCCTCGCGGGATGTACGCTTTGCGGCGTCTGTGCGCTCCTGCCATGCATCCTGTCGATTATGCGCAGGCCCGCCAGATCCAGCTCATCGGCAGGCTCATCCGCAATATCTTCCACATTCGCGTCTATCACATCGTCGCCGTAAAGCTCATATTCTGGCGGAGTATCGAACGGAAAGCTGTCCTGCTCTTCCGATTCTTCCTGCTCCTGCGAAAAATCGTCGTTTTCCGGCTGATAATCCTCTTCATAGCCGTAATCGCCTTCGGAAATATCATCCGTCTGTTCCTCATGAGCGCTTTCACCCTCGTCCTGCAAAAGCTCGTTATACGCCGTCCCCTTGGGGGAGGAATATCCCTCGTCCTCGTCCTCTTCCGGCGCATCTGCGTCATATCTGAACGCGCGCTGTTCGACGCGCTCACGCAGGCGCTCCTCACGCTTGGGCAGTTCCTCTTTTATCTTTTCCGCAGCGTGATGTGCGCCTTCCTTGACCTTTCCTCCGATGACGCGCCCCGCCGCCTTCAGCGAAAAGCGGCCCACGACCATTATGCTTATGAGGATGAGCGCGATATATACTACGGCACCCGCGATCTTGCCCAGATATTTGCCTATGGGGTAAGCGGTCAGCGCACCTATAAGACCGCCGCCCGCGATGTTTTCATATCCCTTTTGATACGCGCGCAAAAGGTAGTCGCCAAAGCCCGCCTGTGCGTCCGTGCCGTATGGGCTCAAAAGATGAATGAGCGATATTATGGAAAGCACGCCCACCACGCACATAGTCGCCGTTCCCGCCTTCAGCTTGAGCTTTTCGGAAAATATCACGACAAAGCCCCACGCGGCGAAAATAAACGGGAGGACATAGCCCGCCGCGCCCAGCATACCGAACGCGAAGCTCCTCAGCGCGGAAAGAACGACCGTCTGCGAGGATGAAAAGACGCATATGCCGAACAAAATTCCCACGACAACGAGCAGCACGCCGAAAATCTCTCCGGCAAGCCGCAGCTGCTCATCATATTCGCTCTTTCTTTTTTTCTTGCTTTTCGCCATTTATCCTCAGTCCGTCATTACAATCTACAAATTTACTTTTATATTATATAACATCGCCGCGATAAATTCAACCGCGTCAATTTGTCAGTATTGTCCTTTTTTATAACGTCGGTCGTTCTTTCAAAAATCTTTCCATAAAAACGTTGGTTCTGCGGGGTGCGGAGAGGATGGTTTGCGCGCTTTATTTTTAAAAGATGGAATAGGCTCGTAAATTGAATAATTAGGTTGCTTTGCTTGCGCAAAGCTCCATTATAAATTCAAGTCGGCATGTCCTCCAGCTAAAGTCAAAAAGATTCATCTCATACGC
>CAKROK010000011.1 GCA_934373295.1 uncultured Christensenellaceae bacterium
ACAACTCAACCTTAACACAGTTCCTTCCTATTCGCTACTCTTTTTTTCTTTTGTCACACATCATTGTATCACCTACAGGCTTGACAGATACTTTATTATATTTGCCCTTGACAAAATATCCCGCAGGCTTTATAATTAACACGTTGTCAAGATGCGGTCTTGGCGGAATAGGCAGACGCGCACGTTTGAGGGGCGTGTGGGCAACCGTACCGGTTCAAGTCCGGTAGACCGCACCAAAAACCGACAAATCAATTTATTGGTTTGTCGGTTTTTACTTATTCACTTTTTACTCTTCACTTTTCACTAAAAATTCCGGTCGGTTTTTGGAAAGTAATAAGTAAAAGTGAAAAGTGAAGAAGTGAAAGATGTATAATAAAAGTAGACATCCTAAAAAACCGCATTAAAACAACCACGATCCCCCTCCAAAAGCTGATTTTTATACTCAAGTCCGTTTGACATGGTTTTTTACAAAAAATAAATGGATTTTCTCGCTGTTTTATGAGATAATATATAGAAATAAGCATGGGCGCGGCGCCCGAATATTTTCGTGAGGTAAATGAATGGCTGAAAATAAAGATATCTTAAATGAAACTTTAGATGAAACTGTAAATGAGAGCATAGACGAAAGCGTATCTGCGGCGCAAACGGTTGAGGCGGAGCAGGTCGAAGATCAGACGGAAAAGCCCGCGGCGGCGGACGAGACGGCCGTTTCGGTGACGGACGACGCTTCGGATGATGAAGATGACGACGATGACGACGGCAGCGCGGAATATGAAAACGACTTCTTTAAAAAGCTGGCCGAGCTTCCGCCAAAAAAGGCAAAGGCATTTCAGATAGTTTACGGCATAGTCTGCGGCGTGCTCTGCTTCGGCGCACTGTGCGTGGAACAGTTCTTCCCCAGGATAGACCAGCTTGTCAAATACGTCATATTGGGCGTGGTCGTGATACTCATTTTCCTGAGCTTTAACATGGGTAAAAAGACAAAGTGGGACATGATACCCTATCGCGTCGGCCTTGCCTGTGGCATTGGCTTAGGTATAATAATTTATACTGTTTATCTTATCGTGACCGGACAGAAGCTGTTCTAAATTTTTATAGTAGATAAAACCGTCGGGGGATACTTCGGCGGTTTATGATTTTTGAATTAATGCGGAGGATCATTTGATGAAGGGAAAGATGTACAGCGTCAAAATACCCGCGACGAGCGCGAATATGGGCGTGGGCTTTGACTCGACGGGGCTTGCGATAGAGCTGTATAATGAGATACATTTTTTTGAAATAGAGGAGCCGCTCGTGATAGAGACGGATAAGCCAGAGACGAACGTCCCGAAAGACAGGCGCAATCTCATATACCGCGCGGCGAAATACACCGCGGAGAAGTTTAATAAAAAGCTCCCCGGATTATATATGAAGCAGTTTGACAGCATCCCATCCACGCGCGGGCTGGGCAGCTCCGCCGCGTGCATAGTGGGCGGCATATGCATTGCCGATACACTGCTCGAGCTGAATTTGGACAGAACGCAGATGTTAAACATCGCCACGGAGTTAGAGGGACATCCGGATAACGTCGCGCCCGCGATCTTCGGCGGCGTGTGCATAAGCGCAGTGGACGGCGGAAAGGTCGTTTCTCATCCCATACCCATCCGCGACGATCTCTCCGTCGCCGTGCTGATACCTTCCTTTACGCTTTCTACCAAAAAGGCGCGCTCGGTTCTCCCCGAGCAGGTGAGCATGGCGGACGCCATAAACAACATATCTAGGGAGGGTATGCTAATATCTGCGCTTTATTCGGGAAACTATGACCTACTTTCGACAGCGCTTCAGGACAGGCTGCACCAGCCCTATAGAAAGCGCCTTATCGCGGGATATGACAAGGTGACCAAGATATCCGGCGAGTGCGGCGCGTATGCGAGCTGCATCTCGGGCGCGGGCCCGACGATATTGTCCTTTTTCCCCGCGAACGGCGACATCGAGGATGTGTTAAATTCACGTCTTTCGCAGATCGCGGGCGGCTGGCGCGCAATCGTCGCGCCCTTTGACAGGCAGGGGTACACATTAAAGGAGCTTTAAGCGCATATTTTTAGATTATTTGTGCGCATATGCGTGTATATAATAGTTATTGAAGAGCTGAAAGCATAAATAACCTGCATAAAAAATAAGGAGGATACATTATGACAAACTTTTATTTTCCCTCGTCCGACGCGGAGGTGTTCAACATCTTTATGACCGTGTATATGGGAGCTTTGCTGTTCATTGGGCTGGGGATGTTTATCATCCAGTACATATTTAACGGCATAGCGACGTATAACATGGCGAAAAGACGGGGCGTGAGCGCGCCCTATACGGCGTTCATACCCTTTGCGCGCTTCTTTTTGACGGGCAAGCTCGCGGAGCAGTTTGAGCTCGCGCAGTACGGCAGGACGAGAAAGCACAGCGTTCGTCTGGTCGTGACGGGGTCGATAGTGTCCGTGGCGGTGATCGCGTTTTTCGGCGTATTTTTCCCGTTTATGAATAATGCGTTCACGACGCTGCCCATGATCGAGGAGGGCGCTGCATCGGGCATGAGCGTGATATATTCCTCCGGCTTGCTTTTGGTATTCTCGCTGATATTGATGGTAGCATCGTATCTGTACGTATTTTTCAACGCAATGGCGAATTACAAGATATTCAGGTCGCAGAATCCGCGTACCTGTGTACTTTTCACCATACTTTCACTCGTGATAAACCCGTTTTCCTGCTTCGCGCTGTTTGCGCAGAGAAAGAGAGACGACGGCTTTATTGAGCTAAACGATAAGTTCGGCGCACAAAACGCGCAGTATCAGGCGTAACCGCATTTTAAAGGCTGATGATTTCTGTATATTATATATGCAGAGGGCGTCGGCCTTTTGCGCTTAATGCGCATTATTATAGATTGATAGTGCGCATATGCGTGTATATAATAGTTATTGAAGAGCTGTAAGCATCAATAACCCGCATAAGAAATAAGGAGGATACATTATGACAAGCTTTGATTTTCCCTCGCCTGATTCGGAGGTATTTACTATCTTTTTCTCCGTATATACCGGAATAATGCTGTTTATCGCATTGAGCGCATATATCGTAGACTACGTGTTTAACGGCATAGCGACGTATAACATGGCGAAAAGACGGGGCGTGAGCGCGCCGTATACGGCGTTCATACCATTTGCGCGTTTCTTTTTGACGGGCAAGCTCGCGGAGCAATTTGAGCTCGCGCAGTACGGCAGGACGAGAAAGCACAGCGTTCGTCTGGTCGTGACGGGGTCGCTTGTGTCCGTGTTTGTGCTCGCATATGTCGGTCTTGCGATAATGCTGTTCGCGAATATACTGTCATACTTGCCGAACATAGCCTCGGAGGGTGATTTTTCCGGAGGCGCGATAGCATATACGCTGTTCAACTTCGGGGCGATATGGATAGCTTCTATAGGAATGATGATCTCGGCGGTTTTCTATGCGTTTTATAACGGCATGGCACTGTATAAGGTTTTCAGGTCGCAAAATCCGCGTACCTGTGTACTTTTCACCATACTTTCACTCGTCGTAAGCCCGTTTTCGAGCTTTGCGCTGTTCGCGCAGAGAAAGAGAGACGACGGCTTTATTGAGCTAAACGACAGGTTCGGAGCACAGGGCGCGCAGCAATTTTAAAAGATTAAGACTTGATTTATCAGACCAAAGGCTCGTGCCTGTCAAGCGGACCTTTGGTCTTTTCTTTTGCGCATCATAGTGCTATAATAATGAAGATAATCTTTCGGGAGGTCAAAATGGAGCTGCTTGACATAGTTGACGAAAACGGCATACCCACGGGCAGAACGATAGAGCGCACGCTCGCCCACGCGACAGGCGCGCCGCACAGGACCTCTCACGTATGGCTGCTTAGAAAAACCCCCGAGGGAAAGACGGAGATATTGCTGCAAAAGCGCAGCGCTGATAAGGACTGTTTTCCGAATTGTTATGACATTTCCAGCGCGGGGCATATCCCCGCGGGCAGCGATTATATCCCATCTGCACTGCGCGAGCTTAAAGAGGAATTGGGCATTACCGCGCGGGCGGACGAGCTCATATACATAGGCAGCCGCCACGCGAGCTTCACGCAGGAGTTCTACGGCAAGCCCTTTAAAGACGACCAGTTTTGCAGGATATACCTGCTCATAAAAGATATTGCTGATATGCACATGACCCTTCAAAAGGAGGAGATAAGCGAAGTCATGTGGATGACGCTTTCGGACTGCATCACGGCGGTGAGACACAATACCATTCCCAGCTGCATCGCGCTCGAGGAGCTTTTGTTGATAAGGGATTGGTGCGACAAAAACTATTGAGGAGAGACTGTTTTGAAAAGACGCATTATCTGTATCGCCCTTTGCGTGGCGCTTTGCCTTTGTGCGCTTGCCTGCGCGAATGAAGCCCCCGCTTTGAGCGCGTTTTCCACGCCCGAACCCACGCCTACGCCCACGCCCACGCCCGAGCCGACGCCTGAACCCACGCCTACGCCCATCCCGTTAAAGGAGCTTAAACAGGGAGACAGCGGGGAGGACGTGACGCGCCTTAACGAAAGGCTCATCGAGCTGGGATATATCGACGAGCTTGACGACAAAGGCACGTACGGAGAGGACACCGCGCTCGCCGTGGAGATGTACAGGCTGTTTAACGGCATGACGGCGGGAAGCGACGCGGATATAGCCACACTTGAAAAGATATTCGACGAAAATGCAAAGACCTGTGCGGAGGATTTCGCCGTGCTTGCGCCCACCACGCGCATGAGCTTTGAAGAGTTGGTCGCGGATAACGGCGTTTACGGCTATCCCGAGGGTTATCCCAAGGAGGGAACGTATAGGATAATCGTTGATGTGGCGAACCAGGTCACGATGGTATACAGCAAGGACGAAAACGGGGAATATACCGTCCCCGTTAGGTTTATGTTAAGCTCGACGGGCCTAAACAACGCGACGCCCATAGGGACATTTTCCATGAACAGCTACCGCGTGCGCTTCAGCAAATTCGTGCGCGATGGCAGGTTCGGGCAGTATTGGACGCAGATATTTAAGGCGTTTTACTTCCATACGATGCTGTATAGCGACTTAAACGCCGCGACGTATCTCGAGGATACGTTTAACGAGCTGGGTCAGCCCGCGTCGCACGGATGCGTCAGGCTGACCGTTCCGGATGCGCGCTGGATGTGGTATCATATCGCGCCGGGCACGCAGTGCGAGATAAGACACGGCAGTAAGGACGATAAGCAGACGGCGTATATCCGCTCAAAGCTGATTTTGCCCGAGCCGCCGGAGGAGCACTTGAATCTCGTGGCAGGGCAGTCGCCGTATACGGACGACTGGACGATTGAGGACGTCCCGCACGAGGTGCCGTTCGTCCAGGGCGCGCAATAATTGTGAAAAATTGCTCTTTAAATATCGGGCGGATTATGATATAATAATATGCTGAAAATAAGGCTGGAGGTCTAACCATGAACAGTATGACGGGCTTTGGCAGAGCCGAAGCGGAAAAATACGGACATAAGATAACTATTGAGTTAAAGAGCGTCAACCACAGGTTTTTAGACCTCAACATGCGCCTTCCCAGATTCTTAACCTTTTTGGAGGATGAGCTGAGAAGACTGCTTAAAAGCCGCCTTGCGAGGGGCAGAGTAGACGTCTTTGTAAATTACGAGGCGACCGAGAGCAAGGGAAAGAGCGTAAAACTGGATATGGAGATAGCTAAGGGATATGTCGACGCGGCAAAGCTGCTTTGTGAGCAGACGGGCGTGGTCAACGACTTAACCGCAAGCACGCTTTTGCGCCTGCCCGAGGTCATAACCTTTGACGAGGCGCAAAACGACGAGCAGGAGCTTAAAGAAGTGCTCACCACGGCGGCGAACGCAGCCATAGATAAGCTCATCGAGGCGAGACGCGCTGAGGGCGAGCGCATAACGAAGGACATATTAGAAAGGGTGGATACGCTGAGCGAAATACGCGACGCGATAGCACAGCGTGAGCCGCTCGTTGTGGAGGACTACCGCGAAAGGCTCAAGACCAAGCTGGAGGAATACCTCGCGGGAAGTGAGATCGACGCGAACCGCTTTGAGCAGGAGATACTCTATTTCACGGACAAGGCGAGCATCACGGAGGAGCTCGTCCGCCTGAACAGCCACTTTGAACAGCTAAGGCTGCTCGCGGGCAGTGAAAAGGAATCGGGCAGGAGCCTGGATTTCCTCGTGCAGGAGCTGAATAGAGAGTTCAACACGATAGGCTCAAAGGCATCCGACACGACCATAACAAAGGCGGTTTTGGACGCAAAGGCCGAGGTTGAGCGGATAAGGGAGCAGGTCCAGAATATAGAATAAAGGGGAAATAAGAGGAAGAAAATGGCGATAAGGCTGGTTAACATAGGCTTTGGCAACGTCGTCAATGCGGATAGGATAATAGCTGTGATAAGCCCGGATTCCGCCCCGGTAAAGCGCATGGTGACGGACGCCCGCGCCGCGGGCAGGCTGATAGACGCGACATACGGACGGCGCACGCGCGCGATAGCGGTGATGGACAGCGGGCATGTAGTGCTTTCTCCCGTTCAGCCGGAGACGGTCGCGGGACGAGCGCAGAGCGAATAATTTTGGCGAAAGGGGATAAAAACTTATGGCAAAGGGAAATCTTTACGTGATATCCGGACCTTCCGGCGCGGGAAAGGGGACGATAGTCTCCGAGCTGATGAAAAAGGACGACAAGCTCGCGCTGAGCATATCCTGCACCACGAGATATAAGCGCGATGGCGAGATAGACGGAATACACTATTACTTTGTGGATAAAGAGCGCTTCACGCAGATGATAGAGGAAGGAGATTTCCTCGAATATGCACAGGTTTTCGATAATTTCTACGGCACGCCCGTGAGCAAGGTGAATGAAAAGCGCGAGGGCGGCTATGACGTGATACTTGAAATCGACGTCCAGGGCGCATTGCAGGTTAAGAAAAAGGCGGAGGACGCCAAGCTCATATTCATACTTCCCCCCAGTAAGGAGGTTTTGCGCCAAAGGCTCACGGGGAGAAACACCGAGACGCCCGAGCAGGTGGAAAAGCGGCTCGCCAAGGCGGAAAAAGAGATGAGCCTTAAAGACAGATACGACTACAGCGTGGTAAACGACGACCTTGATACTGCGGTAAACGAGGTCTATGATATAATAAAAAACAACAGAAATTGACGATTTTTTATAAGGAAAGGACGTTTTAAAATATGTTTCAGCCCGAATTAGACGACATCATGGAAAAGGTGGATTGCAGGTATACCCTCATTGTTGAGATAGCTAAGCGTGCGCGTCAGCTCATCGACGGCGCGGAGCCGCTCACGGAGGAGGTCAACCCTAACCCCGTTTCCCAGGCAATCGAGGAGATAATCGAAGATAAGATAACCTATGTCAGGTCATAATTTAACCGGAAAGAGCGTATGTCTCTGCGTGAGCGGGGGCATAGCCTGCTTTAAGGCGGCGGCTTTGACGAGTATGCTGGTCAAAGCGGGAGCTGACGTATCCGTCGCCATGACGGAAAACGCCCAAAAGTTCGTTTCGCCCATAACATTTGAGGCGCTTTGCCATAGAGCGGTCGCGTCGGACACTTTTTCGCGCTTCACGCCATATGAGATAGAGCATATCGCGTTCGCCAAGCGCGCGGACGTTATGGTGGTCGCGCCCGCAACGGCGAACATAATGGGCAAGGCGGCGCACGGGATAGCGGACGATTTCGTATCGACCGCTCTTTTGGCGACGACCGCGCCTACTCTTTTTGTGCCTGCGATGAACTCCGCGATGTACGATAATCCCATTTTTAAGGAGAATATTCGTCTGTTAAAGGGCTACGGCAAGCTGGTGATGGACGCCGCGAACGGCTCGCTCGCCTGCGGTCAAGCGGGAGAGGGCAGGATGCCCGAGCCGGAGGAGATATTTGAAGAGATCTGCGCGATTTTGGATAAAAGAGAGCAGGATTTTGCGGGCAAAAAGGTGCTCGTGACGGCGGGGCCGACCATCGAGCGCATAGACGACGTGAGATACCTCACCAACCGCTCGAGCGGCAAGATGGGATACGCGATAGCCAAGGCGGCGAGGGAGCGCGGCGCAAGCGTCACGCTCGTTTCCGGAAAGACCGCGCTTAAAGCGCCCGTCGGCGTGAACACGATTGTCGTGGAGAGCGCGCAGGATATGTATGACGCGGTGAACGCCAATTTCGACGCGGCGGATATCTTTATATCTGCGGCGGCGGTGGCGGATTATACCCCCGTCAAAAAGGTGGACGGAAAGATAAAAAAGAGCGGCGACATGACCGTTGAGTTAAAGCGCACGTGCGATATAATAAAGGACATGGGCGAGAAAAAGGGCGATAGGTTAATCGTCGGCTTTGCGGCGGAGGCAAGGGACGTCCTTGAAAACGCGAGTGAAAAGCTCGCAAAAAAGCGCCTTGACCTCATCGCGGCGAACGACATCTCGCGCGATGATATCGGCTTTGCGGGAGAGGAAAACGCGCTCACACTCATTTTTGCGGACGGAACGCGCTATTTTGTCGAAAAATGCAGCAAGTTAGAGGCGGCGCACGCCCTGCTTGACGCGATAACGGAGATTTATGAAAAGAGAAATGATTGATTTTATTTTTTCGGGAGCAAGGGAGAGCCATGCTCCCGACTTTATTAATGAAGAAAACGTCAAAAAGGCCGTCGCGTTTTACGAAAATCTCGACGACTATGAGATGACCCCGCTCGCAAGCCTAAACGCGCTCGCGGAGGAGCTGGGGCTGGGCGCGGTGCTCGTAAAGGATGAATCCAAGCGCTTCGGCTTAAATGCGTTCAAGGCGATAGGCGGGCTTTATGCGGTTTATCGCGTGATATGCGACGCTGCGGGGAGAGATGAGCTATCCCTTGACGAGGCGAGGCAGCTCGCAAAGAGCATGACGTTCGTCACTGCGACGGACGGAAACCACGGCAGGAGCGTGGCGTATTCCGCGAACAGGCTGGGCGCGCGCTCGGTCATATTCATGCCCAGGGGCACGGCGAAAAGCAGGATAGAAAATATAGAGAAAATCCCGTCGGCAGAGGTTTTCGTGACGCAAAAGAGCTATGACGGAACGGTAGAGACGGCGCGTGAATATGCTCAAAAGATGGGCGGACATCTCGTTCAGGATACGTCCTTTGAGGGATATGAGGTGATCCCGGGGTACATCAACACCGGTTATTGCGTCATGGCGCGCGAGGCGCTTTTACAGAGTGCGCGGTATGGCGGCTTCACGCATGTGTTTTTACAGGCGGGCGTCGGTTCGATGGCGGCGGCGGTCGCGGGATATTATGACAACGTTATGCGCGAAAAGCCGAGGTCGGTAATAGTCGAGCCGCACGCGGCGAACTGCATTTTTGCGTCCGTAAAGGCGGGCGACGGACGTGCGCACAGCCTTTTGGAGGATAAGCCGACCATCATGGCGGGGCTGAATTGCCAAACGCCCAGCATGATATCGTGGGAGATACTGCGCGACGTGCCGTACGGCTACGCGAGCATTGGCGACGAGACCGCCAAGACGGGCATGAGGATACTGAAGAGATACGGCATAACGAGCGGAGAATCGGGCGCGGCGACCATGGGGCTGCTGCACGCGATAATGACCGCGCCCAGATTGGAGGGCGTGCGCATAAAGTTAGGGTTGAACAGCGCGGCGAGGGTGCTCATATTCTCCACGGAGGGAGACACCGATCCGGAAAACTACAAAAAAATTACGCAGGGATATTGACATTATTTTATCAATGTGGTAAAGTGAGGTTGAATTAAATAAGGTATATTCTTCGGGGCAGGGTGAAATTCCCGACCGGTAGTGAGCGGCGCTTTGCCGCAAGCCTACGAGCCGCATTATGCGGTTGATATGGTGAAAATCCATAGCCGACAGTACAGTCTGGATGAGAGAAGAGACGTCTTTTTTTGCGTCAGCTTATTCCGGGAATATGCCCCGGAATTTTTTGTTGCAAAGGAGATATATCATGAACAGAAACAAGAACCTTGCGGTACTCGTGCGCACGGCGCTTTTGGGGGCGATAGCGTTTGTCCTCATGCTTTTAGAGATACCCATTCCCATCGTGCCCGCGTGGCTCAAGCTGGATTTTTCCGACCTGCCCGCGCTTATAGCCGGCTTTGCGCTCGGCCCGATAAGCGGCATGATCGTACAGGTCGTGAAAATACTGCTCTTCCTGCTCGTCAGGGGAACGTCCTCCGGATTTGTGGGCGAGCTGGGCAACCTGCTCATGGGCATTGCGCTCGTGCTGCCCGCGTCGCTTATATATATGAAGGGAAAGTCGAGAAAGAGCGCTGTCATTGGCATGATAGTGGGCATGGTGTGCATGACGATAACGAGCGGACTTACGAACTACTACCTGCTCATCCCCGCGTATTCAAAGCTCATGGGCGTGGAGGCGATCTTATCCATGTGCAAGGAGCTAAACCCCGCGATGGACTCCGTTGCGGCGTACTGCTACATGGCGGCTATGCCCTTTACACTCGTGAAGTCCTTCATAGACTGCGTCGTGGTGTTCGCGCTCTATAAAAAGCTGTCGCCTATTTTGCATGGGGATATTAAGAAGAAGCGTACTAATGCGGCTTGAATTGCTAAAAATGTTGGAAATTGACGAATTATATGGTAGAATGTTAACATGACATTCTGCCTATTTTTTTGGAGGGAAAGAGATGTTTGCGAATCTGCTTGAGGTCTATGAGGCGGTTAGGGCATGTGATAAGTGCAAGTATTGCCGAACGCGGACGAATACCGTCTTTGGCGAGGGAAATCTACACGCCCGGCTGATGTTCATAGGCGAGGGACCGGGCAAGGTGGAGGATGAGACGGGGCGCCCGTTCGTCGGACCCGCCGGTCAGCTTTTGGATAAGATGATAGCCGCGATAGGCATGAAGCGCGAGGACGTGTACATCTGCAATGTGGTGAAATGCCGCCCGCCGGGAAACGCCGTCCCTCTGCCGGAATGCGCCCAGGCGTGCCTGCCCTATCTGCGTATGCAGGTGCGGTGCATCGCGCCCGAGGTAATAGTCTGCTTAGGAAAGACCGCCGTGACGCACATACTGCACGACACAGGCTCGATGATACGTCTGCACGGACGGGTCTTTGAAAAGGGGCGGTTTAAAATAGTACCGACGTATCACCCCTCCGCATTGCTGCGCGACGAGAGCAAAAAGCGGCTCGCATGGGAGGATTTCAAGGTGATACGCGCGCTTTTGGAGGAGCATGAGGAAAATAATGACGCTGAATGAGGTTTACGCGCAGTTTACGCAAAGGGCGATAGACGCGGGATATACGCAGGACGAGCTCGTATACGGTCACGGCGACGCAAGCTCGCCCATAGTGCTTGTGGGCGAAGCGCCCGGAAAGGACGAGATACGCTTAAAGCGGCCGTTCGTAGGCAAGGCGGGGAAGAACCTCGACGAATTTTTGGAAAAGACGGGAATAAAGCGCGACGAGCTGTTCATAACGAACACGGTCAAGATGCGCCCGTATAAGATAAGCGAAAAGGGGACGCGCTCCAACAGGCCGCCCAACGCAAAGGAAAAGGCGCTGTGCGCGAATTGTTTAAGGCAGGAGCTTGAGACGATATCCCCCAAGCTCGTGGTGACGCTGGGAAATACCGCCCTGAAGGCACTTTTGGGGAAGGACGCCTCGATAGGCGCTCTTCACGGAACGGTGCAAAATATGCCGCAGGGATATGCGCTTTTCGCGCTGTATCACCCCGCGAGCGTGATATATCGCCGCGAGCTTACGGCAGTATATCAGGAGGATTTGGCAAAGCTGCGTGAATACATCGATGCGCAGATGCAGATAAAATAAAGAGAGAGCCGTTGTTAAAGGCTCCCTGCTTTAGATTATAGGTTTATATGAAGTTAAAATATATGGAGCAAATTAGTTTGCCATGCGCATAGCGGTCGCGAAGGACATGTTGCCGTTTCTGATATGATATCTGAGCGTTTCAAACGCGATGACATCCTCGTTCTTGTGGCCGAGCGCCGCGGTGCAGTCGATGAAAGAGCAGCCGGTGTTCTTTGCGAGAGTCTTGAGCTTGTTGTTGATGGTCTGAGCGACGGGTGCGTTAGACATAACGGATACGATGAACAGCTCCGCCTTGCACTTATCATGGAGTGAGTAGAGCAGCCACTCATACTGAGAGAGGAACTCTTTGGTGTTGAAGTTTTCTGCGGTGACGTCCGCATCGCCTAAGCAGACGAAAACCTTGCTCGGGTCAAGCTCAGCTACGCAGGACTGGATCGCATTCTCGGCATCCGCTATTTTGAGATTTTCTATGCTGCGGTTATAGACATTTTCATGCATGTCGAAGTCGGCTGCGAGTTCGCTTACGGGTAAGTCCTTCATGAAAGTGGAACCGAAGAAGACGACTCCGCCCTTGGGGGACACTTCGTTAAGCTGGGAAAAACGTGTAAGCTCTTGAGAAACAGTATTCATATCTTTGCACTCCTTATGTATTTTGATTTGTGGTTTATTGTTGTTATTTGCTTCGGCAGCCTTGTCGTGACGCTTGTTGATGAAGTATACGACCAGGTTGGCGACTACTATCACGAGGTTGAATATGTATGCGTATAATACCAGTCCGCCCACGCCCTTTATGAGCTTCGCGGTGATACCTGCCAAATAGCCGGTGAGAATGAGGAGGGTGAAGCCTAAGCTCGTGCCCGCTGCGGTGTGCGCCTTGATGTTCTTGATGAGACTTATTGGCCATGAGCATCCGAAGCAGAGCAGCATAGCCGTTTCCAATATATCTGTCATAATGACCTCCGTTTCTTTCCTTCGCGTATATATTAGCATTGACAAATGATACTGTCTAATATATCATATGTATTGAATTGATAATCTATCTATTATGAAAGGTGCTTTCCTATGGAAATTACACAGCTTAAATACTTTTTAGAAGTCGCGCAATCGCAGCACATGACGCGCAGCGCGCAAAAGCTGCATATAGCGCAGCCCGCGCTCACGCAGTCCATACACAGACTGGAAAAGGAGCTGGGTGTGCCCCTGTTTCTGCCAAAGGGGAGGAACATCGTGCTGACGGAGTACGGAAAGTACCTTCAGGAGAAGCTGAGGCCGATAATCACCGTGTTGGACGGCATCCCCGAGCAGCTGAGGACGATGGCGAACCTCGAAAACGAGACCATCCATTTGAACGTGCTCGCGGCGTCCTCGCTGGTCACGGAGGCGATAATCGAATATAATCAGATAGAACCGCATGTCAATTTCAAGGTGCTGCAAAACGACGAGAGCAAGCTCTATGACGTGCAGATACGCACGAGGTTTTTCTATCAGCACACCGAAGAAATGGAAGATAATCACTTCATATGCACTGAAAAGATATTTATGGCAGTACCTAATGTCAAAAAGTATTCGAACAGAAAGTCAATTGAATTGAGTGAACTTTCCGAAGCGCCCTTCATAAGCCTTTTAGGCTCGAAGGAGTTGAGGTCGATATGCGATAAATTCTGCAATAAGGCGGGGTTTTCCCCAAAGGTCATATTTGAAAGCGACAGCCCCGTCACGGTGAGAAATATGATCGCGGCGAAGATGGGCGTGGGCTTTTGGCCGCAGTTCACATGGGGCTCGCTGGATTCAAAGGACATCATACTTTTGGATATTGTCGAGCCGAGCTGCCACAGAGATATTTTGATTGATTTCAGGGAGAACAAAGCGGACAACACGTATGTCGTCGCGTTTTATTCTTTCCTAAAGGAGTTTTTCGCGAGGAAGATGGGGGAGTCGCTCAAAGGTATTAATTAGACTCAGCGGAAAATCCTCTTGACTTTTATTATTTTTTTCAGTAACCTTTATATGGCTCGTGCCGTCTAATATGTGAATAAGTTTATGAGGCAGAAATAGTGGTTTTTTCGAGTATTGAGTTTGTTTTCATGAGTTTTCCCGCCTTTTTGGCGATATACTACATCATACCGGCTAAATTCAGGAGCACGTGGGCGCTCCTCGGAAGCGCGGCTTTCTTTGTGTACGGTATGCGCAGCGAACCCATACACATTCTCTTTCTCGTTATATCTCTCGCCGTCAACTACTTTTTGGGCGTGCTCATCTCGCAGGAGGGAGGCAAGCGCAGGAAGCTGCTGCTCGCGGCGGGCATAATCTATAACTTTGCGCGGCTCATACTATATAAATATACAGACACCCTTATAGACACCGCGAACTGGGCGTTTTCTACGAATATAGAGCATCTCGGCCTGACGATGCCCATAGGCATCAGCTTTTATGTGTTCTGCGCGGTCGCATATCTTGTGGACGTATACCGCCGCACGGTGGACGCGGAGAGAAACGTGCTTAAATTCTCCGGATACATGCTGTATTTCCCCAAATTCATATCCGGCCCCATCACGCGTTATGCGGACGTAAAGGACGAGCTTGCGTCCCCGCGCCTGTCATTCGCGCGGTTTGACGACGGCTTGCGGGAGTTTATAGTCGGCCTGGGGCTTAAAGTGCTTATAGCGAACCAACTGGGCGGCGTATGGAACGCCACGGGGACTATAGGCTACGAGAGCATTTCCACCCCGCTCGCGTGGTTCGGGATACTCTCATACAGCTTACAATTATACTTTGACTTTTACGGATATTCGCTCATGGCGATAGGCATAGGCAGGATGATGGGCGTGGAGCTTCCTAAAAACTTCGACCACCCGTATTGGTCGTGCTCAATGACGGAATTCTGGCGGCGCTGGCATATGACGCTGGGCAGTTGGTTCAGAGATTACGTCTATATCCCCCTCGGCGGAAACCGCAAGGGCAAGTTGTTTACCATATTAAACCTGCTCATAGTCTGGATATTCACGGGAATATGGCACGGCGCCGGCGGGAACTTTATAATATGGGGCATTTTTCTGTTTGCCGTAGTTGCTATTGAAAAGCTGGGCTTTAAAAAGCTGCTCGACAGGTGCAAGCCGCTGGGGCATATTTACATGCTGCTGCTCATCCCGTTAAGCTGGCTGCCCTTTGCGCTTGAAAAGCTCTCGAACGTGGGCGTGTATTTCACGAGACTGTTCCCGTTTTTCGGAGAGGGCGTGAATGTGTATGCGGGCGACTTCGCCAAGTATTTCACCAAATTCGGCATACCCTTCGCGGCGGGGCTGATACTCTGCCTGCCCTTTGTGAGAAAGGCGTTTGACCGCTATAAGGACTCCGTCGTGGTGACGGTGATATTAGTGGCGGTTTTCTGGGCGTCGATGTATTTCGTATATCAGGGCCTTAACGACCCGTTTATGTATTTTAACTTTTAAGGAGAGAGTAAAATGAAGATTAAGAAGTATTTACTTGAGGCACTGCTCGTTATAACCTGCGTCGTTATGGGCATAGTGATGCTTTCCTGTAACGCGAATCCCGTCGAGACGCCGGATGATAATCAGTTCGTCATTCCCTCCGCGACGGCGACGCCCGCTCCCACTCCCGAGCCGACGGCTACGGTAGAGCCCTCCGCGACGCCCGAGCCTACTCAAGCGCCGCTCGAGTTCACCACGGGCGACAAGAGCTATTTTTCCGATGCGCTGTTCATAGGCGATTCCAGGACGGTCGGTCTTTGCGAATATGCGGACCTGGGCGACTCGACGTTCTTTTGCAGCGTGGGCATGAACTCCTTTAAGATATTCGATGAAAAGGTGGACGTTAAGGGCATAGGAACGACGAATTTGAACAGCCTTTTGAAGTCCAAGCAGTTTGGCAAGGTCTATATTCTGTTAGGCATAAACGAGCTGGGCAGCGATAAGGATATAATTGTAGAAAAGATTTCCGCGATAGTGGACGCGGTAAAGGAGACGCAGCCGGATGCGCTCATATTCCTACAGGCGAACATGCACGTCACGGCGAAGAAGAATGCGTCCGACAAGACGTTCAACAACGAAAAGATAGATGCGCTCAACGCGGGGATAGAGGCGCTTTGCGACGACAAGACGATATTCTACATCGACGTAAACGAGCTTTTCGACGATGAAAACGGCTGCTTAAAGGCGGATTACTCGGGCGACGGAATACACGTCAACGGAAAGGGCTACGCCGAATGGGGCGATTGGTTCACCACGAAGGAGATAATCTTCACTAAAAACGAGACGAATTAAAAGAGGCTTTTAGCCGTTTTGGGCAATTTTGGAAACAGGCTGTTTAAAGGGCATGCCTTTTAGACAGCCTGAGAAAAGTTTACCTTTTTGATACTTTCTACTCAATCTCTATGTGCTATAATGAATTTATAAAATGATTACAGCGCGGTGAGATTACCTTGATTAGAGAAGCGTGTCAAAAAGAGTGGTTTTGCAATAAAATAGAAGAGTATGAGACGGAGCTTTACAGGCTCGCCGTGAGCATCTTAAAAAACGAGGAGGACGCCAAGGACGCTGTTTCGGAGGCGATTTTAAGGGCGTATTCCCGCCTTGAGCTGCTGCATGACGAGGAAAAGTTCAAGCCGTGGATGATGCGCATAGTCTGTAACTGCGCATATGACATCGTGAGAAAGCGCAGGAACGTCGTGAGCATGGAGGAGGACTTTGAGCCGCCCGCCCGATCGGAGAACATCGAGATGAACGTCTCGCTTCGGACGGAGATAATGAGACTGGCTATGGACTACAGAGCGGTGGTCGTGCTCTTCTATTATGACGACATGGGCATAAGGGAGATATCAAATATACTGCATATCTCGCAAAATGCTGTAAAGACGCGCCTATGCCGGGCGAGGGCGATGCTCGCGCGCAGGCTGGGCGACGCTTGAGGAGCGTGTGAACGGATGGACGACGCCGATAACAGAATAAGAAAATTGGCGAAAAAGGGCGATTTTACGCCGCCCAAGGATTTTATGGCGAGGATAGACGAGGTGCTTTTATCCCTCCCGCCCCGCCCGAAAAGGATATGCGCGTTGGCTGCCGCCGCGCTCGTGGCGACGGCGATAGCGGTGGAAATTTGCATGATGTTGATTATAAGATGATGTTTGAAGCTCCCTTTCGGAGCTTTTTTAAAAGTTTGGAAAAATGATGCAATAAAAATGCATTCTCGCGGATTAGTATTATGAGAGGACGCAAAAGAGATGATAATACTGACGATGGTAAACGAAAAACAGAATATGCGCAGCGCCGGACGAGTGGAACAATGCCTTATGCGAATCGCAAGGAAAGATCTTTCGGCATTGGAGGAGCTCTACCACGAGACGAGCGCGGCGATATACGGTTTTGCACTCTCTATTTTGAAGAACGTCGAGGATGCACAGGACGTCATGCACGATTGCTTTGTGACTATACACGGCGCGGCGGAGGGCTATCGGCCGATGGGCAAGCCGCTGGCGTGGATGATGACAATTACAAAGAACCTTTGCAGAAGAAGATTAAACGCGAAGAACAGATTTGCGGATGTTCCGGAGCAGGATTGGGAGCCGTATCTCGAGGGAGATTCTGGGATATCCGCCGAGGACAGGCTTATAATCGCGGAGTGCTTAAAGCCGCTTTCGGAGGAAGAAAGACAGATAGTCGTACTCCACGCGGCGGCGGGTATGAAGCATAGGGAAATAGCAGAGGTGATGGAAATGCCGGTATCCACCGTTCTTTCAAAATACAACAGGGCAATAAGAAAATGCAAAAGAGTATATGAAGGAGATGAGAGAAGATGAAGGATAGAGAAATGGAAAAAAAGATAGAGCGGGCGTTTAATAATACAGTACCCGACTGCCTTGCTTCCGTCATCTCCGACTGTGAAAAACAGAAAGGAACGGTAATCGTGATGACGGAAAATAAGAAGAGAAAGAACTGGGTCAGATATGTCGCGGGGATAGCCGCGTGCCTGCTGCTCATGATGGGCGGGATATTCGGAACGAATTTTTACGGAGAAAACTATGTGCTTGCGTCCACGGTATCGCTGGATGTCAACCCGAGCGTACAGATAAACGTGAGCAGAAATGAAAAGGTGCTGGAGGTCGTCGCATTAAACGAGGACGGCCAAAAGATAGTGGGGGACATGCAGTTTAAGGGCAGCAGCGTCGATGTGGCGGTAAATGCGCTGATAGGCTCGATGCTCTCAAACGGATATTTGAACGAGATCGCAAACTCCATACTCATAAGCGTGGACGGCGCGAACGGTGAGGAGCTTAGGCAAAAGCTCGCAAAAGAGGTTGAAAAGCTGCTTGATACGAACGAATTCACGGGCAGCGTTTTGAGCCAGAGCTTAGAGAAGGACGACGATATCGACGAAGCCGCGGAAAAATACGGCATAACCAAGGGCAAGGCGCGCCTCATAGCACAGATCCTTAAAAACCACTCGGGTCATACGTTTGAAGAGCTTGTTCCGCTGACAATAAACGAGTTAAATCTGATAATGGAGTCGCGCGGAGAACAGAAAAATGAGATAGATTCCGTCGGAACGGCGAGTGAGAAGGCGTATATCGGCATGAAAAAAGCCAAGGCGATCGCGCTTGAACATGCCGGAGTATCGCAGAACGACATATTGGACTATGAATTCGGCATGGATGTTGAAGACGGACTCATGGTCTATGAGATCGACTTTACGGCAAAAGGATTTGAGTATGAATATGAGATAGACGCACTCACGGGAGACATCGTAAAGAGCGAAAGGAAGGCGGACGATTCCGCAAAGGCTGACGCAGAAAAACTCATCGGAGCGAGTAAGGCTAAGCAGGCGGCGCTTGCTCACGCAGGAGTAAACGAGAAGGATGCGCGGGATATCGACATCGATCTGGATGAAAAGCGCGGAGTCAAATATTATGAGGTGAGCTTTGATGCGAACGGATATGAATACGACTATGAGATAGACGCGCTTTCCGGCAAGGTTCTAAAGAGTGAAAAGGAGGCGGACGACGACTATGCACCCTCTAAAAAGCCGGAGACGGCATCGGAGCTGATAGGCGAGGCGAAGGCAAAGGCCGCCGCATTGAAGCACGCAGGGGTTTCCGCATCGTCTGTTACGGAATATGAGGCGAAGCTGGATACGGAAAACGGCGTTCGCGTATATGAGATCGAATTTAAGGCGGGCGGATTTGAGTTTGACTATGAGATAAACGCAAAGACGGGCGCAGTCGTAAAGAGCGAAAAAGAGACGGACGACGATTATAAGAAGCAGGAGAAAAAGGGCGAACAGACCGCTAACTTCATAAGTAAGGAAAAGGCGAAGAGCATAGCTCTTTCCCACGCGGGTTTAAGCGTGGGCGAGGTCACGCGGCTCAAGGTCGAGCGGGACAGCGACGACGGTATAACGGTATATGAGGTCGAATTTAAAAAGGACGGTGTAGAATACAGCTACGAGATAAACGCAAGGAGCGGAAGAATAATCGACTTTGAAAAAGAGATTGACGATTAAATTTGTTTAATAGAAAGATGCTGATCGATTTTGATCGGCATCTTTTTTTATAAAAAAATCTTCAAAAAATTTGATTGAAAATGATTGAAAATGCTTGACAATGAGCGAAGCTATGCTATAATATACTCAAGAAACAAAAAATAAGTCAAAATCGATAATGAGCAGGAGATATACATGTTAGTTGAACAGCGCTTTGCGACGATACTCAAGGAGTTACAGGAGAACCATGCGGCAGGTGTCGCCCGCCTTTGTGAATTGACAGGCGCATCCGAGGCCACCACGCGCAGAGATTTAAACATCCTCGCAAGTCAGGGGCTTTTGAGCAAGGTCCACGGCGGCGCGGTGCTGGCGGAGAACGCATTTTTAGCCAAGGAGCAGGACGTGAACACAAAGGCACGCCTCTTTAAGGATGAAAAGGAGAAAATCGCCGCATATGCTGCGACGCTTGTAAACGACGACGACGTAGTCTTTCTCGATTCGGGCACGACCACGGTGAAGATGCTCGGTCATCTAAAAGGCTCAAAGGCGACGTTCGTGACGAACAGCGTGGACGTCTTAGACCGGATGGCGGGCGCGGGACTGCGCGGATACTGCGTGGGCGGCCTGTTGAGACAGGAGACGCGGGCGATGGTTGGCGCGATGACGCAGGAGGCGCTTGGTAGCTTCAACTTCACAAAGGCGTTTTTGGGGACGAACGGCATAGCCGTAAAACAGGGCTTCACGACGCCGGACAGGGAGGAAGCGGCGGTCAAGCGCAAGGCGGCCGAGCAGGCGTATCTCACATACGTGCTTGCGGATTCGAGTAAGTTCCAGACGGTGACGACGGTGACATTCCTGCCGCTGGAGCAGGCGGTCATCATAACGAACAAGCTGCCCGATGAAAGTTTTCTCGAACATACTATAGTAAAGGAAGTGTAAAAAATGGTATATACCGTCACGTTTAATCCGGCTTTAGATTATGTGATGTGGGTCGACCGCTTTGACGCGGGCGAGACGAACCGCACGAGAGGAGAGGAGATCCAACTCGGCGGCAAGGGGATAAACGTATCCTGCGTGCTAAAGACGCTGGGGGTGGACAACACCGCGCTGGGCTTTGTGGCGGGGTTTACCGGAAATGAGCTTGAGCGCGGGCTGAAAATGAGAAATATCAACACGGATTTTATCCATCTGAAGGACGGACAGACCCGCATAAACGTCAAGATAAAGGGCAAGGGCGTGGAGACGGAGATAAACGCACAGGGCCCGGTGATAGACGGGGCGGCGCTCGTCGAGCTCGAGAAAAGGTTGGAGCAGCTTAAAGACGCAGATGTGCTCGTGATATCCGGTTCAATACCCTCATCCATGCCGAGGGACAGCTATGAAAAGCTGCTTAAAAGGGTGGAAAAGAAGAACGTATTGACAGTCGTGGACGCGACGCGCGAGCTTCTCTGCAACGTTCTTGGATACAGGCCGTTTCTCATAAAGCCAAATCAGGCTGAGTTAGGTGAGATATTTGATAAAGAGCTTAAAACGGATGAGGAGATTTTGGCCCATGCGCGCATGTTACAGGAGCGCGGCGCGAGAAACGTGCTCGTCTCCATGGCAGGGGACGGCTCGCTGTTAGTGGACGAGCGCGGAGGGGCGCACCGACTGAAGGCGCCTAAGGGCAATGTGAAAAACTCCGTAGGCGCGGGGGATTCCATGGTAGCGGGGTTTATAGCAGGCTGGCTGGAGCGCGGTGATTACGCCTATGCTCACAAGCTGGGCGCGGCGGCGGGCAGCGCCACTGCGTTTTCAGACGGCCTGGCGGAAAAAGATGATATTAATGCGCTGTTTGCGCAATTATAAGAAAGGAAGATTGAATTTATGCGTATTATCGATTTACTGGACACTTCAAAGATCAAGCTCCACGCTGCTGCGGCCGATAAAAATGCCGTGATAGACGAGCTTATCGAGCTTCAGTCAAAAAATGACTGTATAGCGGATAAGGCGGCGTATAAGCAGGCGATACTTGCGAGAGAGGCACAGGGCAGCACCGCTATAGAGGCGGGAATAGCCGTCCCTCACGCGAAGAGCGATTGCGTCACCGCCCCCGGACTCGCGGCATGTACCCTGGATAAGGGTGTGGATTACGGCGCGATGGACGGACAGCCGTCCGACCTGTTCTTCATGATAGCGGCCCCTTCGGACGGGGATGTGCATCTCGAGATACTTTCTCATCTCATGGTGCTGCTCATGGATCCGAGCTTTTCGGAAAAGCTCAGAAACGCGCAGGATGAAAAGGAGTTTTTAGACGTGATAGACCGCTATGAAACGCAAAAGTTCGGCGAAAGCGTCGAAAAAACTGAAAAATCCGAAAATAAAGAAGAAAGCGCAAAGACGCCCGCCGTTTTGGCGGTGACGGCCTGCCCCACGGGCATCGCGCATACGTATATGGCGGCGGAAGCGCTTGAAAAGAAGGGCGAGGAGCTGGGCATACTCGTTAAGGCAGAGACGCAGGGCTCGGGCGGCGCTAAAAACATATTGACGAGTGAGGAGATAGCGAACTGCGACGGAATAATAATCGCCGCGGATAAGGAGGTTGACCTCTCCCGCTTTGACGGCAAGCATGTATTATGCGTACCCGTTTCAGACGGCATCCGTCGTCCGGAGGAGCTTATAAGGCAGGCCGCGAACGCGCCCGTATATCACCACACCGGCGAAAAACAGGTTCAGGAGGGCAAGGAGAGCTTCGGAAGAAAGATCTATAAGCAGCTCATGAACGGCGTATCGCATATGCTGCCCTTCGTAATAGGCGGCGGCATATTGATAGCGATAGCGTTCCTTTTGGATAATGCGTCCATCGATTACTCAAACTTCGGCAGCAACACGCCCGTCGCGGCGTGGTTCAAGGCGATAGGCGATAAGGCGTTCGGCTTCATGCTCCCCATACTCGCGGGCTTTATCGCGATGTCCATAGCAGATCGCCCCGGCCTGATGGTCGGCTTCGTGGGCGGCGCGCTGGCGGTGTCCGGCTCGACCTTTGCGGCGCCGGCGGGCGGAGACGTCTCCGCGGGATTCTTAGGCGCACTCATCGCGGGCTTTGCAGCGGGCTATCTCATGCTCGGTATGCGCAAGCTGTGCGACAAGCTGCCCAAGGCGCTTGAAGGTTTAAAGCCCATTTTGATATATCCCGTAGTCGGTCTGCTTGTCATAGGCCTGTTCATGTGCCTTATCAATCCGTTTGTGGCGATGCTCAATAACGCGCTGTATTCCGGCTTAAAGAGCATGGGCGAGGGCAGCAAGATACTGCTTGGATTTGTGCTTGCGAGCATGATGGCTATCGATATGGGCGGCCCGTTCAACAAGGCGGCGTATGTTTTCGGCACATCCACGCTCACGACTGTCGCAGCGGGGCAGGGCTCTGAGATAATGGCGGCGGTAATGGTAGGCGGCATGGTTCCCCCGCTCGCGATAGCACTCGCGACGACGTTCTTCAAGAACCGCTTCACGGCGGAGGAGAGAAAGTCCGGCGTGGTGAACTACATCATGGGTCTTTGCTTCATAACCGAGGGCGCGATTCCCTTCGCGGCGTCTGATCCTCTGCGCGTGCTTCCCGCATGTATCGCAGGCTCGGGCATAGCCGGCGCGCTGTCCATGGCGTTTGGATGTGCGCTCCCTGCACCTCACGGCGGAGTGTTCGTATTCCCCGTAATGACCAACGTTTTGGGATACATCATCGCGCTGGCAGTGGGCAGTGTAGTAGGTATGCTCCTACTGGGAGTGCTCAAAAAGAAAAAGACGGCTTAAAAAAGCTGATTTGAAAGAGAATATAATATCGATAAAAATTCGGAGGTAATATTATGGTATCGGCAAAGGTAAAACTGACAAACGCACAGGGTATGCACATGCGTCCCGCACAAGTCTTCGTAAACACTATCACGGCTTATCCGTGCAACGTGACCATTCTCTATAACGAGAGGGTCATAAACGCCCGCAGCATAATGAATCTCATGGCGGCGTGCATAAAGTGCGGCAGCGAGATAGAGATACAGTGCTCCGGCGAAAAGGAGCAGGAGTGTCTGGACGCGGCGGTGGCATTGATCGAATCAGGCTTTGGAGAGTAAATAAGGTCAAAACAGTTTTTGGAGGGACATTCTATGGAACTGCGCGGTATCGCCGCATCTGACGGCATTGGTATTGGCAACGCGGTGTGTATAAGGGAGCAGAGCCTGGATTACAGCGGCGTGGGCTATGCGGGCAAGGAGATCGAAAAACAGCGCCTTGCGAACGCGACGGAGGAATTTAACGAGGCTACACAGGCTTTGGCGGAGCGCGTGCGCGCGGAAGTCGGCGAGCATGAGGCGGAGATACTGACGGGACAGATGGCAATGCTTGCAGACCCGTTCATGCGCAGCCAGATGGATGAAAACATCGACGCTGGGTGCTGCGCCGAGGCGGCGGTGGATCAGGTATGCACGATGTATGCCGATATGTTCGCGGGCGTAGAGGACGAGATGATGAGGCAGCGCGCGGCGGACGTGCGGGATATCAAGACGCGCCTGCTGTCCATATTGCTGGGCGTAAAGCGCGTGGACGTGAGCGCGATACCGCGCGGAAGCGTGCTTTGCGCAAACGAGCTGACGGCGTCCATGACAGTGGGCCTAAAGCCGGAAACAGTCTGCGCGATAGTCACTCAGTCCGGCGGGAGAACGAGCCATTCCGCGATACTCGCGAGGGCTATGGGCATACCCGCGGTGTTAAGCGTACCCAAGCTCATGGAGCAGGTACAGGACGGCGTATGCATAGTCGTGGACGGCGGCGTGGGGAACGTGTTTATAAATCCGGATGAACGCACGCGCAGTGAGTATTTAAAGCAGCAGAATGAGCAAAATGCGCGAAAGGCTATGCTCGAGAAATATAAGGATAAGCCTACGGTAAACGCGGACGGAAAGCGCTTTATGCTGTATGCCAACATAGGCTCTGCGGCGGAGGCGGAGTTCGCCGCGCAAAACGGCGCAGAGGGCATCGGGCTGTTCCGCACGGAGTTTCTCTACATGGACCGCACGGGCGCACCCACCGAAAACGAACAGCTTGAGAGCTATCAGGCGGTTTCCGACTGCATGGTGGGAAAAGAGGTAATCATCCGCACGTTGGACGTCGGCGGAGACAAGGGAATAGACTATCTCGGCATGGCGAAGGAGGATAACCCGTTCTTAGGGCACAGGGCGATAAGATACTGCCTCGACAGACCCGAGCTTTTCAAGACGCAGTTAAGGGCGCTTTTAAGAGCGGGCGCTAAAAACCGAAATATCAAGATAATGCTGCCCCTTGTGACCGGCCTTGAGGAGGTGCGCGCCGCGAGAAACCTGCTGGAGCAGTGCAAAAAGGAGTTGTCCGCAGAGGGGCTTGACTACGATGCGGATATTCAGATGGGCATAATGGTGGAGACGCCTGCGGCGGCGTGGACGGCGGACCTGTTAGCACGGGAATGCGACTTCTTCTCGATAGGGACGAACGACTTGACGCAGTACACAATGGCGGTGGACCGCGGCAATGCGCAGGTCGCACAGCTGTATACGCACTTTCACCCGGCGGTGCTGCGCTCCATACGCAGCGTGATAACCGCGGCAAAGGACGCGGGAATACCGGTGGGGATGTGCGGCGAGGCGGCGGCTGACCCACGGCTGATACCCCTGCTCATGCAATGGGGGCTGGACGAATTCTCCGTGAGCGCCGCATACGTACTGCCCACGCGGGCGCAGATAGGCATGTGGCACAGCCGGGAGACCATGCAGACGGAGGACGAGGCGATGAAGCTATCCACCGCGGTGGGCGTTCAGGGATATCTCACGGCAAATCAAAAGACAATTTCATAATATTACCACACAAAAAGAGGCGGATAGGCTTATAGCTTATCTGTCTCGCTTTTATTGTATATTTTTCAATATTGGAAAATTGAAAGGGTGCTTACTCATCGAAATATCCGATGCCCGCCATTATCTTATTAAGCGCGGAAGCGTTTTCCTCATTGCAAAATGCGAAAACGAGCGTGTTTTCAACGCGCATAATGACGGCGTATGTTCCGTCTGCGTTTATGCTGTAAAGCGTGTAATTTATCACGCCCTCGTATACCTCTACACTGGGAATAGAGTACATATTTTCGCGAATATAGCTACGATATTTTTTTCTGATATGCTCCGCGCTTGCCGTGTTGTCAAAGACGAAAAAATCAAATCGCAAATCGCCTTTTTCGCAAGTCAGCGCACTTTTAAGCATATCATTCATGTTCCATTTTTCGCGAAAATCGTCAGTGACATCGCTGTATGTCAGCTTGTTTGTTTCAAGAACCTCTTGCACAAGCTGCGGCGCGGCAGGTGTTTTGGCTCCTTTGACAGCGAATATGTATACAAAGATAAGTGCAATCAAGACGACCGCAATTATTGGAAAAAGAATTAATTTTAGGTTTGGTTTTCGATTCATCGGATATCACCTTTTAGGCGTTGTTTTCATGAATATCACACAAAAAAGGCAGATAGGCTCATAGCTCATCTGCCTCGCTTTATGTGCATATTATTTTACGCTGAAAAGCAGCTCACCGTATGAGGGATAGGGCCAGACGCGCGCGTCCGTCATGCTCTCAAGCTCGTCCACGCCTGCGCGAAGCGTGCTCATCGCGGTAAGCACGTTGTCCTTATAATACATCGCGAGCGCATAGGTATCGTGGATATCCGCTGCGCTTGAAAGTGCGTTTTCCAGCGTTTTTATGTTTTTAAACGTACTTCCGCAAAGCTCGGAGAGCTTTTCAACGAGCGCCTGCTCATATGAGCAATCCGCCGAAGCGATAAACGACTTTTTAGAGAGCGCGGTATCGGCAAGCTCGTGGATATATCCGCTGACGGCGGGGAGGATGTCCTTCTTTGCCATGTCTATCATCGTGAGCGCCTCGATGTTGAGTATTTTGCAGTAGTTTTCCAGGCTGATCTCATAGCGGCTGGTCAGCTCGACCTCGCTATAGACCCTGTGGTCGGAAAATAGCTTTATGTTCTTTTCGTCGAGCAGATGGGGCATACAGTCGGGCGTGGTGGGCAGGTTTAAAAGCCCGCGGCGCTGAGCCTCCTTGACCCATGCGTCGTCATAGCCGTTGCCGTTGAAGATTATGCGCTTATGATCTATTATAGTGCGTTTTATGAGGTCGTGGAGCGCGCTTTCAAAGTCGCTCACGCCTTCGAGAGTATCCGCGAACTGCTTTAATTCCTCCGCGACGGCGGTATTTAACACTATGTTTGCGTCTGAAACGGATGCGGCAGAGCCCAACATTCTGAACTCAAACTTGTTGCCCGTGAACGCGAAGGGAGACGTGCGGTTCCTGTCCGTATTGTCCTTGGGGAAGCGTGGGAGGACATGTACGCCTATTTTCAAAAGCTCCGTTTCGCGGTTGTCGTAGCGCGCGTCCTTTTCAATGGCCTCCAATACCTCCGTAAGCTCGTCGCCCAAAAACATGGAGACTATCGCGGGGGGAGCCTCGTTTCCGCCTAAGCGGTGGTCGTTGCCCGCGCTCGCGACGCATATTCTGAGCAGATCCTGATATTCATCGACTGCCTTTATGACGGCGCATAGAAAGAGCAGGAACTGTGCGTTTTCATAGGGGGTATCGCCCGGATCGAAAAGGTTTTTGCCCGAGTCGGTGGCGATGGACCAGTTGTTATGCTTGCCCGAGCCGTTCACGCCCGCAAAGGGCTTTTCATGCAAAAGACAGGTCATGCCGTGCTTTTTGGCTATGCGCTGCATAAGCTCCATGGTTATCTGGTTATGATCCGTCGCGATATTCGTGGTGGTGAAAATGGGCGCAAGCTCGTGCTGACCGGGCGCGACCTCGTTATGCTCCGTCTTTGCGAGCACACCCAGCTTCCAAAGCTCGTCGTCCAGCTCCTTCATGAAGTCGGAAACGCGCGCCTTTAAGCTGCCGAAATAGTGGTCCTCAAGCTCCTGACCCTTGGGTGCACGCGCGCCGTAAAGCGTTCTGCCCGTATAAATCAAGTCCTTGCGCTTATCGAACTGCTGAGTGTCGATGAGAAAATACTCCTGCTCAGGGCCGACGGTCGTGTTGACGAACTTTACGTCCGTATTCCCAAACAGGGAAAGGATCCTCATGACCTGCTTATTTATCGCCTCCATTGAGCGCAAAAGGGGAGTTTTTTTATCGAGAGCCTCTCCGCCGTATGAGCAGAACGCGGTGGGGATGCACAGCGTATTGTCCTTTATAAAGGCGTAGGAGGTCGGGTCCCATGCGGTGTAGCCGCGCGCCTCGAACGTCGCGCGAAGCCCGCCGGAGGGGAAGGAGGACGCGTCCGGCTCGCCCTGTATGAGCTCTTTTCCGGAGAACTCCATGATGATGTTGCCCTCGCTGGAGGGGGAGATGAAGCTGTCGTGCTTTTCGGCAGTGAAGCCCGTCATGGGCTGGAACCAGTGCGTGAAGTGCGTCGCGCCCTTTTCGATAGCCCAATCCTTCATGGCGTTCGCGACGATGTCCGCGGTGGCGCGGTCAAGGCGCTTGCCCTTATCTATCGCCAGCTTGACGAGCTTATACGTCTCCTTGGGGAGACGCTCTTTCATGGATGTCTCGTTAAAGACGTTTGATGCAAAAGTTTCTGTGACCCTGCTCATTTATATACCTCAATTTTCAAATAGTAGACTTTACTAAAAACACGCCCTCGCCGTAAAACGCGGCGGGCGCATTCATACAAATAAATTTTACAATACGCGCGGGGGATATGTCAATAAAGGAGGGGTGGGGTTTTGAGCTTTATTTAAAAAAGGAGCGGGATAATATGGTATGGAAAGGATGGTTTGTGCGCTTGATTTTAAAAGATGGACGTCATACGTAAATTGAAGTCATAGGTTGCTTTGCTAATGCAAAGCTCCATTATATGTGCGCGGCGCAGCTTTCAGCCGCCGAAGGCGGCTGAAAGTGCCCGCCCGAGCCCCGCCCCCGCGGGGCTCGGGCGGGCTTAGTTTTTGCGCGCCATCCTACGGATGGCGCGCAAAAACCTGCGCCGCACGTCGTCGGCAAGCTCGCTCTTTATTCGCAGGGCAAGGCGAATGATTTGCGTATGATCCATCGCTTTCGGCGAATAGCCGAGCCGAAAGCGATACCTTATGGAAAAAAGTATGTGCCAAAATATAAATAAAAAGGTAGGTTACAAAACCCGTCGGATATGATAAAATATACTGTATGGTTATTTATACCGAGCAGTTTTTGTGAACGCTCGGTGTCAAGGGATTTTTTGCCGCGGGTGAAGCGGAGTATTTATAATTTATAAGACAGACGAAAGTTGAGGATTAAGTGAAAGATGGCGAAGTATATTTTTGTTACCGGCGGTGTGGTATCCGGACTTGGAAAGGGTATTACGGCGGCCTCGTTAGGCAGGCTGTTAAAGGCGAGGGGCTTTAAGGTCGCGGCGCAGAAGCTCGATCCCTACATAAATGTCGATCCGGGAACGATGAGCCCGTATCAGCACGGCGAGGTATACGTAACCGAGGACGGCGCGGAGACGGATCTCGATCTGGGTCACTACGAGAGATTCATCGACGAAAACCTCAACAAGTATTCGAACCTCACCACGGGTAAGGTCTATTGGAATGTATTAAATAAGGAAAGACGCGGCGAATATCTGGGCGAGACAGTCCAGGTCATCCCGCACATCACTAACGAAATAAAGGAATTCATATACAGCGTAGGCAAGAACACCAATGCGGATATCGTCATAACCGAGATCGGCGGAACGACGGGCGATATAGAGAGCCAGCCCTTCTTAGAGGCGATAAGGCAGGTCGGCCTCGAGGTCGGAAGGGAAAATTCTCTCTACATACACGTCACGCTCGTGCCCTTCCTTTCGGGCAGCAACGAGCATAAGACCAAGCCCACTCAGCACTCCGTCAAGGAGCTTCAGGGCATGGGCATAAACCCCAACATAATCGTGCTGCGCTGTGACGAGCCGCTTGAGGAATCCATCTTCAGGAAGATCGCGCTGTTCTGTAACGTGAAGCCGGATTGCGTCATAGAGAACATGACTATTCCCGTGCTCTACGAAGCGCCCATAATGCTTGAAAAGAGCAATTTCTCAAATATAGTATGCCGTGAGCTGGGTCTGAATGCGGGCGCGCCCGATCTTTCCGACTGGAACGACATGCTAATGCGCATAAAGAACAGGAACAGGAACGTGACCGTGGGCATCGTCGGAAAGTACGTCCAGCTGCATGACGCATATCTCTCCGTTGCGGAGGCTTTGAGACATGCGGGATATGTCTACGGTGCGCGCGTTCTGATAGAGTGGATAGACTCCGAGACCGTGAACGACGAGAACGTGAGCGAGGTCTTGGGCGCATGTGACGGCATAATCGTGCCCGGCGGCTTCGGAAACAGGGGCATCGAGGGCAAGATATCCACGGCGAAATACTGCCGTGAAAATAACATTCCCTATCTCGGAATATGCCTGGGTATGCAGATAGCGGTTATAGAATATGCCCGCCACGTATTGGGCATAGCGAATGCGAATTCGGGCGAATTTGACGAAAATACGCCCAACAAGGTCATAGACTTCATGCCCGATCAGAATGAGCACATCAACAAGGGAGGTACGCTCCGCCTGGGCGCATATCCCTGTAAGATAGCCGACGGCACTAAGATGAAGGAGTGCTACGGCACGGACATGATAAGCGAAAGACACAGGCACAGGTACGAGTTCAACAATGACTATCGCGAGCGCCTTATGGACGCCGGTCTTGTCGTCAGCGGAACATCCCCCGATGACAGGATCGTCGAGACCGTTGAGGTCCCCGAAAACGACTTCTACGTCGGCGTTCAGTTCCATCCCGAGTTTAAGAGCAGACCTAACAAGGCTCATCCGCTGTTTATGGGATTGGTTAGGGCGTCCCTTAACCGCCGCAAATAGTCGGCCGCCAAAATGCACCACCTTGCCGTCCCTTTGCTTCGACTCAGCTTAAGCGGCGTACTAATGGGTACAGCCTTCTCGCTTCGCTCGCAAAGAAACGGCAAATCGGCACATTTTGACGACCTTGATTGAAATGCACCACCTTGCCGCCCTTTTTCTGCGACATCCCTTGTCGGCGTACTGCGGGTACAGCCTCCTGCGGACTGCTTGAAAAATGGCGGCAAATCGGCACTTTCAAGCAACCTTGATTGAAATGCACTACCTTGCCGCCTGCGTCGCGGCAAGCGCCATAGTCATGCAGCCGCGCAAGCACGACTGCAAAGACTAATAACGCTGCCGCTCCTTTATCCCAAAAAAGCACGCCAAGGCTACCACTTTTTTGGGAGCCTTGTTGCGATAGCCCTTGTCGGCGTACTATTATGTACAGCCTACAGCGGACCGCTTGAAAAAGGACGATAGATCGGTGTGCTTTATGGCGCAGGTGCGCGTGAAAAGACGCGCGGATGACTTAGTTACTTTAAAATTTTATATAGAGAGGGCGAAACCATGATAAAAATCAACGAACACTACAAACAGCTTCAGGACGCCTACCTTTTTTCAACAGTAGCGAAAAAGACGAACGCCTATAAGGCGGCGCATCCCGAAAAGGACGTCATCAAGATGGGCATAGGCGACGTCTCCCTGCCCCTGGCGGATGAGGTCATAAAGGCCATGCACGCCGCGGTGGATGAGGAAGCTCATAAGGAGACGTTTGTCGGATATTTGATGGAGTGCGGCTGTGACTTTTTAAAGGACGCGGTCAAAAAATACTATGCAAAGAGGGACGTGGATATCGATTTGAGCGAGATATTCATAACCGACGGCGCGAAGAGCGACCTTGCGAATATATGCGGACTGTTTGAGCAGGATAACACTGTGCTCGTGCTTGAGCCGGTCTATCCCGCATATGTGGACACGAACACCATGCAGGGCAGGAAGATAGTCCACCTCGAATCAAACGCGGACAACGGCTTTTTACCCCTGCCGGATGAAAATACCCAGGGCGATATAATCTACATCTGCTCGCCCAACAACCCCACCGGCGCGGTGTATAACAGGGATCAGCTCAAGGTCTGGGTGGATTTTGCCAATAAAAACGGCAGCGTTATAATTTTTGACGCGGCGTATGAGGCGTTCATCGAGGATGATTTACTGCCCAAGAGCATATATGAGATAGAGGGCGCAAAGACCTGCGCGATAGAGATATGCTCACTTTCAAAGACCGCGGGCTTTACGGGAATACGCTGCGGATACACGATAGTCCCCAACGAGCTGGTCATAGCGGGCAACAAGCTGAGAGATATATGGTACAGAAACCGCAGCACGAACTTCAACGGCGTTTGCTATGTCGTCCAAAAGGGCGCGGCGGCGGCTTTTTCCGAAAAGGGCTATGCGCAGATAATGGACAACATCCACTATTATAAGCAAAACGCGCGCATTATCTGCGATACGTTAGACGAGCTGGGCATATGGTACACGGGCGGAAAGAACTCCCCCTATGTATGGCTGAAATGCCCGAACGGCATGGGCTCATGGGAGTTTTTCGACTACCTGCTTGAAAACGCGAACATCGTGGGTACGCCGGGCGAGGGCTTTGGCAGCTGCGGCGAGGGCTTCTTCCGCTTTACGGCGTTCTCCTCGCGCGAGGCGACCATCGAGGCGATGAGAAGGATGAAGGAGCTGCTAAAATAATATTTCTATAAAAGCGCCTTTTTACGTGATAAAAATCGGTGCGGATATATATCAGGCTGCCGAAGATCTTTCGACAGTCTGATATTTTTAAGAGAGGATAAAAGACTATCGTATGGTGATATTGAGCGCATCTGCGCTTTCAAAGAGCTATGTTTTACAAGACGTTTTAATAGACGCGGCCTTTAGCGTGAACGAGGGCGACAAGGTGGGCGTGCTGGGAGTGAACGGCGCGGGAAAGACCACCCTTTTCCGCATGATATGCGGAGAGGAGCAGCCCGACTCGGGCGAGATATATCTTTCGTCATCCGTCAAGGTGGCGTATATGCGCCAGCATTCCGACTTTACATCTCAAAAGAGCGCGATGGACGAGGTCTTGGAGGTCTTTAGAACGCTCATCGATACGGAAAATAAGTTAGCCGAGCTTGAAAAGCGCCTTGAGACGGAGCAGACGGACGCGCTGATATCGCAATACCACCGCTTAAACGAGCAATTTACCGCGCAGGGCGGGATGACGTTCCGCTCGCGTGCGCGCTCTGCGCTGCTCGGTCTGGGATTTAAGGAGGAGGAGCTGTCCCTGCCCCTAAACAAGATAAGCGGAGGGCAGAGGACGCGCGTGCTTTTGGCAAAGCTGCTTTTGGGCGAGGCGAAGCTGCTGCTGTTAGACGAGCCTACAAACCACCTCGACATAAAGGCGACGCAGTGGCTGGAGGGCTTTTTAAAGGAATACCGCGGCACGGTGATGGTGATTAGCCACGACCGTTTTTTTCTGGATTCGGTATGCAACAAGACGTTTGAGATAAGAAACGCGCGGCTGTATAAGTATAACGGAAACTACACGTTCTACGTCAAGCAAAAGGAGCTCGATGAGATCGCCCTGAGGCGGGATTATGAGAAAAAGAAGCGCGAGATATCCCGCTTAGAGGGGATAATCGAGCAGCAGAAGCGCTGGAACAGGGAGAAAAACCTCGTCACCGCGCGCAGCAAGCAAAAGGCGATAGACAGGATAGAGGAGCAGCTCATCGAGCCGGATAAGGCGCCGGAGGAGATACACTTCAAGTTTAAGGCGGAGCACGGCGCGGGAAACGACATCCTCATATTGGAGGACGTGGCGAAGAACTTTGAAAACAAGCCGCTTTTCAGCCACGTCAATATGCACATCCGCCGCGGCGAGCACGTCTTTTTACTGGGCGATAACGGCACGGGAAAATCCACCCTCGTCAAGCTGGTGATGGGCGAGATCGAGCCGGATGCGGGTGAGATAGAGATAGGTACTCGCGTCAAGATAGGCTATTTCGACCAGGCACAGTCCGATTTCAAGAGTGAAAAGACGGTGTTAGACTGCGTCTATGACGCCATGCCCGAGTTGGATCTCGGCGTGATAAGGGGCGGACTCGCGGCGTTTCTCTTTAAGGGGGACGACGTGTTTAAGCATGTGGATTCACTTTCCGGCGGGGAGCGTGCGAGGATAGCGCTCGTTCGGCTGATGCTTTCGCACTGCAATTTCTTGATACTCGACGAGCCGACGAACCACCTCGATATCCCCTCAAAGGAGGCGCTGGAGGCGGCGCTCATGGATTATGACGGCACGATGCTCATAATATCGCACGACAGATACTTTATAAATAAGTTGGCGGACAGGATATTTAACATCGAACGCGGCACAATAAAAAAATACGACGGAAACTACGACTACTTTTTATCGCATTTTACCCCGGAGCAGACGGATAATGTTAAGGCGGAAAAGCCCGTCAAGAAGGAAAATGAATATACGAAGCAAAAGGAGCGCGCGGCGAGGTCGCGCAAATTAAAGGCGGATATAGGAAGGACGGAAAGGCGCATCGAGGAGCTTGAGGGGCGCATAGCCGATTTAAACGAGCAGATGAACGACCTCGAGACCGCATGTGACTATGAAAAGATGATGGAAAACGGCAAAATGCTGGAGGAATGTGAGCGCGAGCTTGCAGATAGCTATGAGCTTTGGGAGCAGCTATCCGCACAGCTGGAGGAAAACGCATGATAAAAACGCAGGAATTATTGGACAAGCTGGGATATAAGGCGAAAAACGCAGTGCTGTTTAAACAGGCGCTTACGCACTCGTCCGTCGGGGCGGGATACAGCTATGAGCGCATAGAGTTCTTAGGCGATGCGGTGCTCCAGCTTTTATCCAGTGAGCGGCTGTATAAACTCATGCCGGACGCGAACGAGGGCACGCTGTCGCGGACGCGCGCGGCGCACGTGAGCGAGGCGCCGTTATCAAGCTGGGCGCGGAGCATAGATTTAGGCGACTATATCGTATTCGGAAAGAGCGAGCTTTCAAACGGTGGACGGGATAAGGATTCCATACTCGCGGACGTTGCAGAGGCGCTCATCGGCGCGACGTATTTAGACAGAGGATTAGAGGCGGCGCGAGTGCTCGTGGAAAGGATATTCGCATATGAGGACGAGCACGAGCTGCTGCGCGACTATAAGACCGAGCTTCAGGAGCTGATACAGGCGGACGGAGAGCATAGAATATGCTATGAGGTGATAGACTCAAAGGGCCCCGCGCATAAGCCGACGTTTACCGTTCTTTTGAAGGTTGACGGCAAAAAGCTGGCTACGGGAACGGGCGGAAGTAAAAAACATGCGGAACAGCAGGCTGCCCGCATGGCTTTTAGGAAGATGGTGTCAAAAAATTAGTTTTGAGACGTATTCTTTGCGAGATCGGCGCTTTCAGGCTCCGCGATTATCTTTTGCGGGGGAGCGTCCTTTATCTCCACCGGTCTTGCGGAGGGCGTTTCGCTTTTTACCATGGGATTATCTCCTTTCTTTTTTTGGATATCATGCGCAATATGAAAAACATTATTAAGGACAAAAAGACGATATGAACGACAATACAAAAAAATACAAAGAGCAGGAGTGCATGAACGACTGCATAGTCTGCTCAAACGACAATCCAGCGAGCCTGCACGCGCGCTTTTTCAGCATAGAGCCGGGCGTGGTCGAGGCGCGTTTTACGGGGCGAGAGCTGCACGCAAGCTATAAGGGCAGGATGCACGGCGGGGTAATAGCCGCAGTGCTGGATGAGACGATGGGCAGGACGCTTTGGACAGACAGACCGGAAAAGCTCGCCGTCACGGCGAAGATGGAGGTCTCGTATATCCGCCCCGTTCCGCTTGGAGTCGAGCTGAAGTGCATAGGCAGGATAACGAGCGAGGACGAGCGCACTTTTAAGGCGCAGGCGGAAATAACCCTCCCCGACGGGACGGTCGCCGCGAGCTCAAAGGGGCTGTATGTCTTTCAATCAAAAGAGCAAATCGCAGAGGTCTCGGGCAAACAAACGAAAAACAGAGAAAAAATTGTCGAAGCATGTGTTTATACATGTGTTTAGCGTGGTATATAATATATACAGGATTAAAAACAATTAGGAGGACGGTCCAATGAAATACGTATGTTCGGTATGCGGCTATACCGTAGAAGCTGACAAAGCACCTGAAAAATGTCCGGTTTGCAAGGCGCCCGCGAGCAAGTTCAACGCAGTCGAAGAGGGCGAGAAGAAGTATGCCTGCGAGCATGTTGTCGGCATCGCAAAGGATGCTCCACAGGAGATAATTGACGGTTTAAGAGAGAACTTTACGGGAGAGTGCTCTGAGGTAGGAATGTACCTTGCAATGTCCAGAGTTGCCGAGAGAGAGGGCTATCCCGAGGTCGCAGAAGCTTTTAAGAGATATGCCTTTGAAGAGGCGGAGCATGCGGCGAAATTTGCGGAGCTCTTAGGCGAAGTCATCACCGACAGCACGAAGAAGAACCTTGAGCTGAGAGCCGACGCTGAATTCGGCGCGACGGCAGGCAAGCTCGACCTTGCAATCAAGGCGAAGCAGCTTAACCTTGACGCTATTCACGACACCGTTCATGAGATGGCGAAGGACGAGGCAAGACACGGCAAGGGCTTTGACGGTCTCTTAAAGAGATATTTCGGCTGATATAGCGCATGCCAGGGAGGGGTGTTCAATCGGACGCCCCTCTTTTTTGCGCGTTTTTCTTTTTATAGAACAGCAGACCGGCGATATCCGCCAAGAACCAGCCGATGGGGATGGAAAGCCATATGGCGAGCACGCCGAGAGGGGTGTTGGGCGCGAATATGTAGGAGAGCAAAACGCGCGTGCCTAAAGATATGACCGTCAATATGAGGGAGATGTGCGGCCTGTTCACGCCCCTGAAATAGCCGTACCATAAGAAGAGTATGCCTATGCCCGCGTACATCGCGCCCTCTATGCGCAGATATCTCGCGCCCTCTGCGATGATCTGCGTCTCTTTCGGGTCGACAAAAAGCGTCATGAGATTTTTCGCGAATATGAATATGACGGAGGATATCGCAAGACAGAATATCGCGGAGGCGGCGAAGGAGGCCTTTGTGCCCTTTTTTATGCGATCGTCCTTATTCGCGCCGTAGTTTTGGGAGATGAACAGCGAGTAGGCGTTGCCGAATTCCTGCGCGGGCATGTAGGCGAGGGTGTCTATCTTGACCGCCGCGGCAAAGGACGCCATGACCACCTTGCCGAAGCTGTTCACAAGTCCCTGTATCATCAAAATGCCGAAGTTCATGACGGACTGCTGTATGCCCGTGGCGACGTCGTTTGCGATTATTTTTAAAAGTCTGCCCTTAGTGAAGCGCAGCTTTTCGCCTGTTCTCTTAAATACGGGTAATTTAATGAGAGAATAAATGCCTATGCCGACGCCGGAGACGGCTTGAGAAATGACCGTGGCGAGAGCCGCGCCGCCCACGCCCATATCAAAGCCCACGACGAACCATATGTCAAGGCCGATGTTCATGACCGCGGATATCGCGAGGAATATGAGCGGAGTGGTCGAATCGCCCATCGCGCGCAGCAGATACGCGAAGAAGTTGTATAAAAATATGAAGATAATGCCCGCAAACACGTAGATGACGTATTCTCTCGTCATTTCAAAAAGCTCGTCCGGCGTTTGCAGCACGCGGAGTATGAGGTTTGTCGCGGGATAGATAATCGCGCAGATGACAGCAGAGACGGTGAAAATGAAGAAAAACGACAGGAAGGTGTCCTCTTTTAGCTGCCTATGATCGCCCGCGCCGTTATCCACGGAGAAGAAAGCGCCGCTGCCCATGCACAGCCCGATTATTATGGACGTGATGAACACCATGAGCGTGTATGCCGAGCCGACGGCGGCCAGCGCGTCCGGTCCGATGAACTTTCCCACGATGAGCGTATCGACTATGTTGTAGACCTGCTGAAGGAGGTTCCCCGCGATCATGGGCAGTGAAAAGCGCACGAGCTTGTTTATTATAGGGCCTTCCGTTAAATTTATCTTTTTCACATTTGATCCTCGTTATCTGAAAATATACCTATATAATTATAATGGGGTTGGGGGAGAAAATCAATAAGGCGTGGGAATATGAGTTTTGAAGAGAGTATCGGATTGCTTATGTTTTTCATTGTTTTTATCGATTTCATCAGAAATTGGGACAAAGATAATAGACAAAAATAACCGCCCGAATTGAAACCTCGACGGTTATTTTAATAGAATTTATAGGTTAACCATCTATCGGCAACGCTCTTTTTCTATACTCATTATATTATGCAACACCCACAAAGTAAATAAGCAAAAACGCCGCTTTTATCTGAACATCTTTTAAAATAAGGTATCTCTTTTGGCGCGGCTAACCGCCAAAAGAGATGAATTATACGCAAGTCACCCGCCTTGCCCTCCGGCTAAAAAGCGAGCTTGCCGACGAGGCGCGGCGCAGGTTTTTGCGGCTTTCAGCCGCAAAAACTAAGCCCGCCCAGTCCAGCCCCCGTGGGGGCTGGACTGGGCGGGCCACTTTCAAGAGAGAAACGGCGAAAGCCGTTTCTCTCTTGAAAGCTGCGCCGCGCGCGAACGTATGAGATGAATCTTTTTATCTTTAGCGGGATGGCATATCAGGTTGAAATTATAATGGAGCTTTGCGAAGCAAAGCAACCTGTTATTTAATTTACGAGAGTTTTTCGCCCTTTTAAACTCAAGCGGACAAGGCGTCTATAATGCGCAAGACGCGGCCTTGCAGTCGAGCGTATCAAACGTTGGGCGTCACGTCGATTATGCCGTTTTCCTCATCCACTGCGTTTAGGGTGACTATGCTGCGGTAGTTCTCCAGCCGCTTCTTTTCCGGTTCGCGCGTGGATATGGCGATGCCGCAGCCCACGACGGTTATTGAAAACTCCTTCATCATCTCCGCAACTGCGCCCACCGTGCCGCCGCCCGCGAGGAAATCGTCCACTATCAGCGCACGCTGACCCTCCCTTACCGCGCGCTTTGAAAGGGACATCGTCTGCATCCTCTTTGACGAGCCGGAGAGGTAGTTTATGGTGATGACGCTGCCCTCCGTGAGCTTTGATTCCTTCCTCGCCACGACGAGGTTTTTGCCGAACAGCCGCGCGACCTCCATCGCGAGCGGTATGCCCTTCGCCTCGATGGTGATTATGAAGTCGGGAGAGGTCTTTTGATAAAAGCCGTATATTATGCGCGCCATCTTGTCCACATATTTTGGGTCTAAAAAGATGTCCGCGGTGTATATGAACCCGCCGGGGAGTATCCTCGAGCTTGAGGCGAGCTTTTCACATAGCTCTGAAGCGAAAGCGGCCCTGTTTTTGTCGCCCATTTTAGGCAGGTATTTCACGCCGCCGTTCGCGCCCATGACCACCATGACCGTGCCCAGACCGCTGTGCTCAAAGGATTCTCTTATTATCGCGATGTCCTCGCTCATGGTCGATTTCGCCGCGCCGAACATGCTTGCGAAATACGAAAGCGGATAAACTACGCTGGGGTTTTGCGTCAAAAGTGATGAAATCGCGCAAAGTCTCTCTTTTCTGCTGACGGCCTGTTTCATTAAAACTCTCCTTTTTTATTCGTTATGTATCGAATGTTATTTTTAATTTTTGGTTTAACATTCATATTCTACCACACTTCCGGCGAATTGTACAATTTTTTTTGGTTTAAGACTATAATTTGTTCGCTTTTTAGAGTATAATTACATGTGAATTAAAAGTGGAAATACCGAAAGGATATTATAATGCTTGATTTAAAGGATTTTAAGGACAAACGCATACACTTCATAGGCATAGGCGGATGCTCCATGAGCGGGCTGGCCATGATAATGAAAAATTTGGGCTATACCGTGACCGGCTCGGACGCAAAGACGTCTCAGTTCACCGCCGCGCTTGAGAAGAACGGGATATCCCCCATCATCGGTCAAAAGGAGGATAACGTCGAAAACGCGGATATAGTCGTATATACCGCGGCGATAAAGCCCACCAATCCCGAGTTTAAACGCGCAAAGGAGCGCGGCATACCCATGATAGAGAGAAGTGAGATGCTGGGCATAATCTCAAAGGGCTACGGCAAGACCGTGGGCGTCGCGGGATGCCACGGCAAGACGACCATAACCTCCATGCTTGCGCTGCTCACGAAGGAATCCCACCTCGACCCCACGGTTCACGTGGGCGGCATGGTCGACTGGATGGGAAGCGGCGTGCGTCTGGGTCATGGCGACCTGTTCATAACGGAGGCGTGTGAATACGTCCGCTCGTTCATGACGCTGCACCCGACCTACATTATAATAAACAACATTGACGACGATCACCTCGATTATTTCAAGGACATAGATGACATCACGCATACGTTTGAGGATTTTGCCGCGCTTTTGCCCGAGGACGGCATACTGTTCGCGAACCCGGACGATACGTATACAAAGCGCGTCATAGACGGCTGCAACCGCAAGGTCATAACCTATTCCGTATACGGCACGGGCGATTATAATGCCGAAAACGTGGCATATGACGAGCAGGGCAATGCGTCCTATGACGTGGTGTATAAGGGCGAAAATTTAGGCAGGATCGAGCTTAACGTCCCCGGTATGCATAACGTTCAAAACTCGCTCGCCGCGATAGCCGTGGCGAATACCGTATGCGGACTGTCTATCGAGCAGTGCGCCGCGTCTTTAAAGCACTATCACCTCGCGGGAAGGCGCTTCCAGCTCATGGGCGAAAAGGACGGCGTCAAGATATTCCACGACTACGCGCATCATCCGGTGGAGATCGAGGCGTGCTTGGATGCCGCGTCGAGATACCCGCATAAAAAGCTGTATGTGCTTTTCCAGTGCAACTCATACACGCGCGCAAAGACGTTAAAGGACAAATACGCGCTCGCTTTCGAAAAGGCGGATATGGTAATGGTACCCGATATTTATCCGGGCAGAGATGCGTTTACGGATGAGATCCACGCGAAGGACCTCGTCGCGGCGATAAACGCACATTCGCACAACTGCATATACCTGCCCACGTTCCCGGACATCAAGGCATATCTCAAGGAGCATTGGCAGCCGGGAGATATCGTCGTGACGGTGGGCTCGGGCGACGTGTTTAAGCAGCAGATGATACTACTTGAGGATTAATTCAGCTTGTCGAAAAGACCCGCCCTTCCGCCCTTTTTCATCGACTCAGCTCAATCGACGTACTCAAAGTACGCCTCATTCGCTTCGCTCGAAAAATGACGAAAAATCAGGCCTTTTCGGCAACCTGATGTTTAAAAAAATAAAACAGTGTCTTGAAAAGAAGTTTAAAAAATGCAAATGGGTTTTACTGACAACCCGGAATATTGCGCCGGGTAAGACGTATTCGGCGCAATTAATATGCACAATAACGTATAAAAAACATATAAAACAACACCACAATATGCTTAAATTAACCAAAGAATTCATGATACCCGCGAGCCAGACGGACGCACATGCCTGCCTCACTCCCGCGGGGACATTCACATTATTACAGGACATCGCCGCGGAGCACGCCGAAAGGATGGGCGTGGGCTTTCACGACCTCTTGGTGAAAAGCAACGCCTTTTGGGTGATCGCGCGCACGCTCGTTAAATTCGTTAGACCGCCGCACATATATCAGCCGGTCATGCTAACGACCTGGCCGTCAAAGCCGACGGGCGCGATATGCATAAGAAACTATGAGATGACCGCGCAGGACGGAACGACGCTCATTTTGGGAAAAAACGAGTGGGTCATAATGGACGCGACGACGCACCGCATACGCAGATTGACGGACACGTGCTATCCCGCAGATGAGGAATATTCGGACAGGCTTGCGCTGGACATGCCCTTTTATCGATTTGAGGCACAGCCGGAGGGCGCGCAGTACATCTACACCCACCGCGTCCGGCTGAGCGACACGGACTCCGTGCGGCATACGAACAACGTCTCGTACATCCGCATGTTTCTGGATTCATTTTCCGGAGAATTTTTTGATGAGAATGTGATCGAGGAGATGGAGATAAAATATAGCCACGAGAGCAGAGAGGGCGACGACATCGCGATATACCGTATGCCGACAGAGGGCGGATATCTGCTCTACGGCAAAAAGAGCGACGGGGGGATAATAGTCAGCGCACGCATAAAGACCGCCCCGCGCAAATGATCGGATGATTCCGGCGGTAGTATATTCCGCCGAAAGATAGATAAGAACATATTAAAAAAGGAGCAAAATCATGGGTATTTTTGAAGGCAAGGTCGCCATCATCACCGGCGGCGGTAAGGCAAAGTCAATAGGCTACGGCGTGGCTACGGCATATGCTAAAGAGGGCGCGAACCTCGTCATTACCGGAAGAAACGTAAAGAAGCTCGAGGACGCCAAGGAGGAGCTTGAAAGGCTCTACGGCATAAAGGTTCTCGCGATGCAGGCGGACGTTTCGCCCGATCCGGCCAGCGAGGCGAGGGTCAAGGAGGTCGTAAAGGCGGCCTATGACGAATTCGGCAGGATAGACGTGCTCATAAACAATGCGCAGGCGTCCGCATCCGGCGTACCGCTCGCGACGCAGACGATGGAGCAGTTCAACCTGGGCATCTACTCGGGCCTGTATGCGACCTTCCTCTACATGAGAGAGTGCTATCCCTACCTAAAGGAGACACAGGGCTCTGTTATAAACTTCGCATCCGGCGCAGGCTTGTTCGGAAATGCAGGTCAGTGCTCATATGCGGCGGCGAAAGAGGGCATAAGAGGTCTTTCCAGAGTCGCGGCGACGGAGTGGGGCAAGGACAACATCAACGTAAACATCGTTTGCCCGCTCGCCATGACGGCACAGTTAGAGAACTTCAAGCAGGCTTATCCCGAGGCATATGCAAAGAACTTAAAGGCAGTACCCATGGGCCGCTTCGGCGATCCCGAGTATGACATCGGCAGGGTCTGCGTACACCTTGGCTCGCCCGATTTCAAATACATGTCCGGTGAGACGGTAACGTTAGAGGGCGGCATGGGCCAGCGTCCGTAATGCTTAAAAATACCCGCCCTTCCGCCCTTTTTCTGCGACAGCCCTTGTCGGCGTACTAATATGTACAGCCTTCTGCGGGCTGCTTGAAAAATGACGAAAAATCGGGCATTTTTGAGTAACAATATAAAGGCAGAAATGACAAACCCGAGACGAGTAACATCATCTCGGGTTTTTAGTATCGATAATTATTATTCTTCAAACGCGCCGAACTCGTTTATCGCAAGGGAGCGCGCATCGGGTATGTTATAGACCGTGATCGCCTGAGTATCGGAAACGACGGTATAACAGCCCTCTACGTTCAGCATTGTGTTTATGGGAAGATCGTCAAAGCCGGAGACTTCAAGCTCCTCCTCGTTATCAAACTGCTCGTCGTATTTATACACCGACACGCCCGAGCCCTCGCCCGCACGTGCTTTAAGCTCGTTTAACACGAGATTGAGGTCGCGCTCAAAGGCCGCGTCCTCGTCATAATCGGGGGTGATGTACAATGCGCCGTTATATATGCCCTCCTCGGTGAAGCTCACCATCACGGTTTCTATCTTCACGCCGTACACGGACTTATCGAAATTGTTATAGTACATCGAGATCAGCCCGTCCTCGTTGGCGGTGCTATCCGGCTCGCCCCACTGCTCGGTGAGCTCATCGATGGTTATTTCAGAGGACAGCATGGAAGAATCCGCAGAGTCGGTGTCGTCCGTTATCTCCTGGTTTTTATCCGTCTGAGAATTATTTATAACGCCGTTTGAAAGTGCGCCCGTCGCATAAAGCCCGAGCAGCACGCCCGCGCCGAAAAGTATCACCGTACCTATGATGCTAAGCGTTATTATGAGCGGCTTTTTGCTTTTTTTAGGCTTGTTTGATTTTATAGCTTCGCCGCAGTTCGTGCAGGTCACAGCATCGTCCCTGTTGGGCGCGCCGCATTTATCGCATGTTTTCATATTGAACCTCCGCAGTTTTCTGGTGGATTTGGTCTATATTATATCATTTGCGTGCGCGGGCGGCAAGTGGGTCGTTAGCCGTTTGAATAAATAATAAGGTATCCTGTCCGGCAAGCCTTTCGGACAGGATGATTTATACGCAAGTCTTTCGCCTTGCCCTCCGATTAAAAAGCGAGCTTGTCGACGAGGCGCGGCGCAGCTTTCAAGCGCGAAACGGCTCCCGCCGTTTCGCGCTTGAAAGTGGCCCGCCCGCCGGAGGCGGGCGGGCTTAGTTTTTGCGCGCCTTTGGCGCGCAAAAACCTGCGCCGCGCACACATATAATGGAGCTTTGCGGAGCAAAGCAACCTATTATCTAATTTACGAATGATTTTGTTCTTTTAAACTCAAGCGCACAAACACAACAGCCCAACGCCCAAACTATTCCTGCAAACTGATGCATACGGTCTGTAAAATTATCGCGAAGCATAATTTTAAGACCGTCGCAAGTTGCACAAAAGAAAAGCCTATTTACTTGCTTACCGCAGTTATACCAACATATCTATAATCAAACGGAAATCACAAACAAAACTATTTGCTCTAAGTAATGTATGCGGTCTGTAAAATCGCTTGCGATTTTAAGACCGTCACCGTCGGGAACAAAAGTTTAGTCGAAAAACTAAGTTAAGCATTTATGCGGGCATTTCAGCCTGAACGAATTAGCGGAGAAGGATGAGGAGGTCGCAGACCTCCTTATGGGAAAGTTAAGAAAACCACGGTTTTCAGAGAAAAATTGCAGAGGTAAGTATTGAATCTGAATAATGACTTTAAAAATCTACTATTGATTTGAACTTAATTTTAATCGCCCCCGCAGGGCGCACACTCGCCACCCTATCCATTTAATCGATATAAACCGCCCGTGATGTAGGTTTGTCAATGATGTGTTACACGCTTCGGAACGAAAAAAGGATAGTTCTAGGCGACTTCCAGCCGAGTGGC